>NZ_JBFALJ010000019.1:0-186331 GCF_040660195.1 Streptomyces sp. NPDC050147
GCACGGCGTGCACGGCCGGCACCACGTTCTCGCCGTCGACCTCGATCACCGCGTCCCGCGGAGCGCGCAGGGCCGTGTGCAGGACGGCGCGGTCCCCCGAAACGGCCGGCAGGGGTGGGAGGCCGGCCCGCGGCCCGTGCACCCCCGAGCGCACACGGACGGGCAGGCCGGCGGTGACGTGATGGCGCGTCACCCGTATCCGTGGAAACCCCGCCGCGGTCCCTGACATCTGCGACCCCCCCAGCGGTGCGTCCCATCCCCTCACCAGCCAAGAAACTACGCCGGTCGGCGGCAGGGGTGCCTCAGGGGACCGCCCAGGGATATCCCCGGTGTGGACGGGCTCGGGCCCCGGGAGGGCCCGGGCCCACCCGGGCCTAGGACGACGTGCGCCGGTCCTGGGGGGCGAAGTGGTGCACCAGTCCGATGCGCGAGGTGATGCCGAGCTTCGTATAGGTGTGGCCCAGGTGGTATTCGATGGTCTTGACGCTCAGTGCCAGCGCGGTGGCGATCTGCCGGTTGGTGAACCCCTGCGACGCGAGACGCGCGACGGCCAGCTCCTGCGGGGTGAGCCCTTCGGCGGCGGAGTCGACTTCCGCCGGGTCGTGCGCGGGCCGCGGGGGCGCGGCACGCCCGCAGGCGTCCAACTCCCTTTCGCACCGCGCCAGATAGGGCCTGGCATCCAGATCGTTCATCGTCGTGTACGCCGCCTGGAGCTGGGTCACGGCAACCGAGCGGCGGCCGATCCGGCGCAGGAACGCCCCGTGGTCGAGCTGGACGCGGGCGCGGCCGAACGGGGAGGGGATCTGCGCCGCCTGGTCGTGCGCGCGCAGGAACGACGCCTGGGCGCGGTCGGTTTCCCGGCGCGCCGCGTGCAGATTGCCGCGCACCCGTGCCGCGGCGGACAGTGCCGCGTGCTGCCCGCGCGCCTGCGCCCGCTCCTCGTAGGGCACGAGCACCGCCTGGGCCTCGTCGAGGTCGCCGAGCTGGATCAGCGCGTCGACCAGGAGTTCACGCCAGGACACCACGCCCGGTTCGTTCACCCCGTCGTGCGAGGCGAAGTCCAGGAGCGGCCGCAGTGCGTCGACGACCCGCTCCGGCTCCGCGCGCGCCTCGGCGAAGGCCCCGTGTGCGGACGCCGCATACGCGTAGGCGAGGGCGCTCTCGTCGCAGCCCGGCGCGTCGAGCGCGAGCCGTAGGTGCGCGGACGCGCGGTCCCATGTGCCGCGTGCCGAGAGGATCCAGCTCGCGATGGCGTGCGTGACGGGCTTCAGCCACGACTGCTCGCTGTCGTCGGCGATCGAGGCGGACGCCTCGGCGTGGATCAGCGCCTCGTCCCAGTCGCCGAGCCGGTGCAGGGTCTGCGCGAGCGCCGATGCGGAGAGCAGCCGTAACGGCACCGTCCCCCTGCGGCAGTTGGCGACGGCACCCAGCAAGTCGGACCGCGCCCCCAGCAGGTCGTCCGACCAGAGCCGCAACTGCCCCCGCGCCAACAGCAGGTCGATGCTGGAGGGCGGTACGAGCAGCGGATCGGGAAGGTCACCGACGAGCTCGATGGCCTTCTTCGCGGACCCGCTGAGGCCGAGCGCGAGGAGATGGTTGAAGCGCAGCATCCGGCTCGGCCCCTGGAGGGTGGAGAGCCGCTGGGCACGCTCCGCCCACTGCGCGGCGTCGGAGGAGCGCCCGCGCATCACGGCGGCGTAGCTCAGCTGCTCCGCCGCCCGCGCCGCCAGCGAGGGATCGCTGTCGTGGTCGCACTGGTTCCAGGCGTCGACGAGCAGGGTCTGGGCCTGCTCCATGCGGCCTTGGACCCGCGCCACATAGCCGCGTACGTAGCCGCGCAACGCCGGGTCCGCGCCGGGCGGCAGTCCCGCCGCGAGCTCGGCCGACTCGTGCACCCGGCCGTCGAGCAGCAGAGCCTCCACCGCCTCGACGGCGAGCCGGTCGCGCTCCTGACCGGTGGTCGCCACCCGCGAGGCGTGCCGCAGGTGGGTGCCGGCCACGGCCCACTGGCCGGTGGCCGCCTCGCGTCGCGCGCAGGCGGCGAGGGCGGCGGCCAACTGCTCGTCCGGGCCCGTGGCGGCGAGCACGCGGTGGCGCAGGCTCGCGTAGTCGTCGGCGACCAGGGCGGCGGCCCGCGTGTGCAGGTCGGCGCGGTGGGCGGGGCCGATGTCCTGGTAGACCGCCGCATGGACGAGGGGGTGCGGGAAGGCGATCTCCGGGGCGGCGCCCGGCTGCGTCTCCTTCAACAGGCCTGCCTTGACGGCCCGTTCGAGAGCAGGCAGGGGCGCGGTGACACGGGCGAGCGAGGCGGCCGTGCTCAGCGGGCAGGAGAGCCCGAGCACGCTGACCGCCTGGACGAGCCGCAGCGCCTGTGACCCGCATTCCGCGAGGTTGGCGAGCACCAGCATGGCGTACGAACGCGGGGCGGGCAGCGGTGTGGTGACGTCCCGCAGGACGCGCGCGGGCACCTGGTCCAAGAGCGCGCGGGCGTGCAGCGGATTGCCGTGCGTGTGGTCCCGCAGGCGTACGGACGCGGAGTGCGGCAACCGGTGGCTGCCCATCTGTGCGCTGAGGGAGCCCAGTTCGTCCGGACTGAGACCGTGCAGCGGGATACGCCGGGTGCGGACATCGGCCAGCAACCTGCGGATGCCGTCCGGAAGCTGGGGCGCCTGCGGGTCCCGCGCCGTCACGATGGCGAGGACCTTGTCGACGCGCAGCCGCCGCAGCGCGAACGTGAGCGCGTTCAGCGAAGCCGAGTCGGCCCAGTGGGCGTCGTCGAGCACCAGGATGACAGGCCCCTTGTCCTGCAGCTCGCTCAGCAGGTCGAGCAGTCCGAACCCCGCCGCGAGCGGCGGCAGGGTTCCGGGCGCCGAGCGAGGCGTGCGGACCAGCGAACCCAGGGAGTCCGGCAGCGGGATCGGGCTCTGTCCGACGAACTGGGCGAGCACCCCGCAGGGCAGCGCGCTCTCGTTCTCCTCGCCGCTGGCCTGGAGCACGCAGGCGTCGCCCGCCGTGTCCAGAAACCTGCGCACCAGCGCCGACTTGCCGATGCCGCCCGGCCCGTCGATCAGGACGAGGCGCGGCACGCCCTCACGTGCCTGGCGGAACTCCTCCTGGAGCGCGGCGAGTTCGCGCGTTCGGCCGGAGAACGCCTCATGGGGCGCCGGTGCGTGGACATGGCCGTGCAGTATGCCGCCGGTCGTCATCACCGCCCCCACATGTCGGCACCCGGTACGGACGCCAGGACTGTGACGGCGACCCGTGCCGGGCGCATGGCCCCGAACGTCCACGATGATGCCGGAACCGCTCTGGGGACAAGCTGATTCGCCACTCCCGAGGAGCCGGTTCCCGCGAACCGGTATCAGGCGTCACAGGAGTCGTCCCCCGGCGCAGTGGCGTGCTCCCCGGACTCCGTCGACGCGGCGTCGGGGGGCGGTTCGAGCAGCGAGAGCAGTTCGAGCCAGCCGTGGAACTGCGTGCGGCAGCCCGTGCCCCCCTCCCCGCAACCCTCGTCCACCACATGGCCGTGCACGCCCCCAGGGGAGCGGAACACCTCGATGACGTAGCGCACAAAGCCCTCCCGAGGGCCGGTACAGGCCCCGAACCGTGACACATCGCGACAGTGCCACGGTACGAACCCCGCCCCGGCCGCCGCTTCGGGGTGTTACCTAGGGATGACCCCAGTCCCCGCCCTCGGCCAAGGCCGCGGCGGCCGTGCGCAGCCCCGCGAGGCGAGGGCTCAGACCATGCGGTGGTACTGCTGGGGCGTGGCGACGTCGCCGCCCAGGTCGCGCGCCGCGTGGCGGGCCCAGGAGGGGTTGCGCAGGAGTTCGCGGCCCAGGAGTACGGCGTCCGCCTCGCCGTTGGCGAGGATCTTCTCGGCCTGCTCGGGGTCGGTGATCAGGCCGACGGCCGCCACGGGCAGCGGGGTCTCCGCCTTCACGCGCGCCGCGAACGGGACCTGGTAGCCGGGGCCTGCCTGGATGCGCGCCCTGGGGGCGTTGCCTCCGGTGGAGACGTCCAGGAGGTCCACGCCGTGGGCGTGCAGTTCCTGCGCGAACCGGACCGTGTCGTCGGCCGTCCAGCCCTCCCGTTCGTCCTCGGGGTTCTCCGTCAGCCAGTCGGTCGCGGAGATCCGGAAGAAGAGGGGCAGTTCCTCGGGCCACACGGCGCGGACGGCGTCGACGACCTCCAGGGCGAACCGGGAGCGGTTCTCGAAGGAGCCGCCGTACTCGTCGTCGCGGTGATTGCTGAACGGCGAGAGGAACTCGCCGATGAGGTAGCCGTGGGCGCCGTGGATCTCGACCACCTGGAAGCCGGCGTCCAGCGCGCGCCGGGCCGCGTCGGCGAACTGGCCGACGACGTCGCGGATTTCCTCCGTGGTGAGTTCGTGCGGCAGGTGGTGGCCCTCGTCGAAGGGGAGCGCGCTGGGCGCCACCGGCTGCCACCCGTGCTCCTCCTGGCCGACGGGTCCGCCGCCCTTCCAGGGGCGGTCGGTGGACGCCTTGCGGCCCGCGTGGGCGAGCTGGATGCCCGGAGTGGTGCCGTGGGTCTTCAGGAAACCGGTGATGCGGCGGAGCGCCTCGACCTGCGTGTCGTTCCATATGCCGAGGTCCGCGGGGCTGATGCGGCCCTCGGGGCTCACGGCGGTCGCCTCGACGAGGATCAGGCCGGTGCCACCGGTGGCGCGGGCCCCGTAGTGGGCGAAGTGCCAGTCATTGGCCACACCCGCGTTCGGCCCGAACACCTCGGCCGAGTACTGGCACATCGGCGCCATCCACACACGGTTGGGGACGGTCAGCGATCGCAGGGTGTAGGGCTCGAACAGCGCGCTCACGGCGGACTCCATTCGTCACGGACTTCGGTACGTCTCGTACGATAGACCTCGTAGTACGGCAGATGTCAAACTACGATGACTCTCGTACTATGGAGGCCTTCGAGAAACGTGAAGCCCGGACGAAGTGGAGCCGTCATGACGACCGCCGCACCCATCAGCAGCCGTGAGCTCGACCACCCGAAGCGCGCGGAGATCCGTCTCGAGGGTGTGCTCCACGCGCTGTCGGACCCGATGCGCCTGCGGGTCGTGCGGCAGCTCGCCGGATGCGAGCCAGGCCTCGACGGGCTCTCGTGCTCGCAGATCGAGCTGCCCGTCACGAAGTCCACGAGCACCCACCACTTCAGGGTGCTGCGCGAGAGCGGCGTGATCCAGCAGATCTACCGCGGCACGGCCAAGCTGAACGGCCTGCGCCGCGAGGATCTGGACGCGATGTTCCCGGGGCTCCTTGAAGCCGTCCTCACAGCGGCAACGGCACAGGCAGAGCGCACGAGCGCCCCGTAGGGGGCGCGGGGAACGGCGCGCTCAGCCCCATCGGCCCGCGGACGACAGCCCCGTAGGGGGCGCGGGGAACGGCGCGACCAGCCCCCACCGGCCCGCGGTTACAGTCCCGCACAGCCCACGGCTCAGCCTCACCGCTCACCGCCGCGCGCAGCGCCCAGCAGCCCCGGCCAGTCCGGGATCTTCACAGGCCCACGGCCAAGTCCCGCGCCCAGCGCCGCCTCCGCGCGCTCGATCCCGAGCCAGCCCTGCCACTCGACGGGGTGCAGACCGGCGTCGCGGAGAGCCCGCAGCGGATCCTCGGGCACCCCTTTGCGTACCAGGGCGGACGCGTCCTCCAGGAGAGACAGCACCGTCTCCTTGGCGCACGGGCGGTTGGTCCCGATCACGCCCGTCGGCCCCCGCTTGATCCAGCCCGCCACATACTCGCCGGGTGACGCGGCGCCGTCCCGCAGCACTCGCCCCGCCGCATGCGGCACCGTGCCGAGTCCGGGGTCGAACGGCAGCCCGTCGATGGGCACCCCGCGATAGCCGACCGAGCGCAGGACGAGCTGCCCCGCGATGTCCTCGTACTGCCCGGACCCCGTCACCCCACCGCGGCCGTCCGGCAGCGTCCGCTCGAACCGCACCCCGCCGACGCGCCCCGCCGCCTCCGTCACGGCCACCGGACGCAGGAAGAAGCGCAGCCGGATGCTGCGCGGCAGGTGCCGCACCGGGCGCTCGGCCCAGCCGCGCATCACCTCGACGTTGCGGCGGCCCACCGCGGGCAGGCCGGAGGGGTCGGCGTACGCGGGATCGAGCGCCAGCTCCGCGGGGTCCACGATCACTTCGGTGTCCGGGAGCGAGCCGAGTTCGCGCAGCTCCTTGGTGGTGAAGCGTGCCTGCGACGGGCCGCGCCGCCCCACCATGTGGACCTCGCGCACCCGGCTCCCGGCCAGGACGCCGAGCGCCGCCTGCGGCATGTCGGTGGGCCGCAGCTCGGCCGCGCCGCGCGCCAGCATCCGGGCGACGTCCACCGCGACGTTCCCGACGCCGATGACCACGGCGGACTCCACGCCTGCGATGAAACCGTCGGCCGTCGCGTCCGGGTGCGCGCTGTACCAGGACACGAACTCCGTGGCCGAGTGGCTCCCGGGCAGGTCCTCGCCCGGCACGCCCAGCTTGCGGTCCGCCGCCGCGCCCACGCAGTAGACCACCGCGTGGTACAGGTCGAGCAGGCGCGCGGTGGGGAAGCCGGCGGGGCCGATCTCGATGCCTCCGAGGAAGCGGACGCGGTCGTGTTCCAGGACCGTGCGCAGGTTGTTCTGGAGGGACTTGATCTTCTCGTGGTCGGGCGCGACACCGTAACGGACGAGGCCGTACGGGCAGGGGAGCCGGTCGATGACGTCGACGCGTACTCCCGGCACGAGGTCCTGCTGAATGAGGGACTGCGCGGTGTAGACCCCGCTCGGGCCCGATCCGACGACGGCGACCTGCAGCACGGCGGTGCTCCTTCCGCGAGGCGGCCTCGGGGGGTGGATCCAGCATCGCACCCCCGTGCGGGAAGGGGGAGACGCCGTGAGGGGCGCGTTGACCCGGGCACCGGTCCGGGCGCCCGGCTTCCGGTGTGGTCGCCGCGCGGCCCCGCGTGCCGTTCGTGACCTAATGCGATCGCCCGGCTACCTTTTGAATGTGCCTGAGAGCCCCTTTCTTGGCGATTCTGATCACTATCGACCGAATGCTGTTGGCTCGCCCTCGTTTCATGTGCGGCTGACCTTCGGTGACGGAGCCACCGTCGACGCACGGGCCGTGGTGTCGGAAGGGCGGATCACCCTGGAGGGGCTGCACGCCCAGCCGCGGCAGCCGGGCGACGACATCCCCCAGGACCCACACGGCGTACGACGCGCCCGCCCCGCCTGGCCGCGCGGACGCGAGGGGCGGCTCATGGTGGCTCAGGAGTACCGAGCCGCGCAGGCCGAGGGGCGCGATCCCGTCCTCGCGGTGATGCGGGCGACCGGGCGCAGCCGCCGCGGGTCCCTCAAGCTCATCGGGGCCGCCAGGGACGCGGGCGCCCTGCCACCGCGCCACAACCGCCGCTGAGGGGCCTTCGGCGGTCGTTTGACCGGTGTGCCTGTCGCCGTATTGGATGCTGCGGGTCGAAGTGGATGCGTTCGAGCGCGTGGCGAGGGGTGGCACCGGGCATGGAGGCCAGGCGGTCGGCCCTCGGGAGGCAGTTCGGATGGCTGTGGGCGGCCTACACGGTCAGCACGTTCGGTACACGGCTCGCTTTCGACGCCTTCCCCCTGATCGCGATCCTGGCCCTGGACGCAGGCCCGACCGAGGTGTCGGTCCTCGCGGCGGCGGGCTTCGCGGTGGGCGCGGTGGTGGCGGTGCCGCTGGGGCCATGGGTGGAGTTCCGCCGCAAGCGGGCGGTGATGATCGCCATGGACCTGGTCCGGTGCGCGGCGCTGCTCAGCGTCCCCGCCGCGTACGCGCTCGGTCTGCTCGGCTTCGGCCAGCTCCTGCTCGTGGCGGTCGTCGTCGGCGCGGCCGACATCGCCTTCGGCGCGGCGAGCGGCGCGTGCCTCAAGGCGCTCGTACGACCGGAACACCTGCTCGTCGCGAACGGCCGCCTGGAGTCCACGAGTTGGACCGCCCTGATGCTCGGGCCGCCCCTCGGCGGGGTCGCGATCGGGCTCTTCGGCCCGGTGATGACGGTGGTGGCCGACGCGGTCAGCTATCTGCTCTCCGCCCTCGGGGTCCGCGCGATCGGCGGCAAGGAACCGCACCCCGTGCGCACCGGGCGGCCGGCACGCTTCCGGGCGGGCGACCTGCTGGACGGGTGGCGCTACATCCTGGCGGGCCCCGTGCTGCGCCCGCTCTTCTTCAACACGGTGCTGAACAACGGCCTGATCATGGCGACATCGCCCCTGCTGATCGTCCTGATGGTCGGCGAACTCGGCTTCGCGCCCTGGCAGTACGGCCTGGCCTTCGCCGCGCCCTGCGTCGGCGGCCTGATCGGCTCGCGGATGGCGGGGCGGCTCGTCGAGCGGTTCGGGCGGCACCGGGTCCTGCTCACCGCGGGGACGCTGCGGGCGTGCTGGCTCATCGGCCTCGCCTTCATCGGACCCGGCGTCGCGGGACTCGTGCTCGTCATCGTCGTCGAGTTCGGCCTGATCATGTGCTCGGGTGTGTTCAACCCGGTGTTCGCCACCTACCGGCTCGACCACACCCCGGCGGACCGCGTCGCCCGCACCCTGTCCGCGTGGTCGGTGACCAGCAAGCTCTCCATCGCGGCCATGACCGGCCTGTGGGGCCTGCTGGCCGGCGTCACGGGGCCGCGTACCGCGGTCGGGATCGCCGGGGTGCTCATCCTCGCCACTCCGTTGCTGCTGCCGCGACGCGACCACGAGCCGCGTGACGAGCGGGACGCCGCCGCCCGCAGCCACATCTGACGCGGCGCGGCGAACGCCCCACGCCTCACATCTCGCGCATCCTGGTGATCTCCGTCGTCTGCTGTGCGATCACGTCGTTGGCCATCTCCTCGACCTGGATGTTGTTCCCGTCGGAGAGCACATCCGTGGCCATCGTGACGGCGCCGTTGTGGTGGGTGATCATCAGCTTCAGGAAGAGCTCGTCGAACGCTTTGCCCTTCGCCGCGCGCAACTGCTTCAGCTGCCCCTCGGTGGCCATGCCCGGCATCGTCCCGTGGTCGTGGCCTGCGTGCTTCTTCGCTCCGCCGTGACTCTTCAACCAGCCCTTCATGGCGCCGATCTCGGGTCGCTGCGCGGCCGAGATGCGGTCGGCGAGACGCTTGACATTCGTGGATTTGGCACGTTTCGGGGCGAGTTCGGTCATCTTCAGCGCCTGGCCGTGGTGCGTGATCATCATCTGGGTGTAGGTGAAGTCCGCCGAGTTGGGGCTGTCGTCGTCGGTTCTCTTCTTCGCCGCGTCCTCGGCGGACATCGTCGCGGCCGTCTCACCCGGCTTGCCGGGTGCGATGACGGAGGGGCCGGGCGCTGCCTTCTTCTCCGGTGTTGAACCGGAGTCGGAACCTCCCGAATCACAGGCGCCGAGCGCGAGAACGGCTGCCGTGAGGAACATGGCGACGGCGGGCGTACGACGGTGGTGCACGGCTGCCTCCTGTGGCACGCGGGGGAGTTGAGGACCGTCCTAACACGCTTACGTGCGGTGGAGATCAAAATCTTTCATTACAGATGCGTTGCCATCTGTTGATCTGAGCATGATGAGCACGATACTGCGGGGTGTCCGTGAACCGTTCAACTACGAACGGCTACTAGGGAGGACGCAGTGACCCTGTTGAACAACCCCCGAACACGGCGCAGACGCTTCGGCGTCGGCGCGGCCGCGCTCGGTCTGATCGCCGCGCTGTTCAGCGCGGCGCCCGCCGGAGCGACGCCCGATCCGGGCGACTCGCCCGCCGCGCCGAAGAGCGTGTCGAAGAGTGACGCCGCCGAGGCGAGGGCAGCCGTCAAGAGCGGCGAGATACCCGCGCCCGACGAGATCGTGCACTCGGCCAACATCAAGCATCTCGCCAACATCCCCAAGGACGCGCTGCCGGGTACCAACTCCGACCTCGCATTCCAGGGAAAGTACGCCTTCGCCGGCAATTACGACGGTTTCCGCATCTTCGACATCAGCAACCCGAAGAAGCCGCGGACCGTCTCCCAGGTCCTGTGTCCCGGTTCGCAGAACGACATCTCCGTCTCCGGGAACCTGCTCTTCCTCTCCACCGACTCCTCCCGCAGCGACGACTCCTGCAGCAGCACCACGCAGCCCGCGACGGAGAAGTCCTCGTGGGAGGGCATGAAGGTCTTCGACATCAGCGACAAGGCCAACCCGAAGTACGTCTCCGCCGTCGAGACCGCCTGCGGCTCGCACACGCACACCCTGGTGCCGGAGAAGAGGAACGTCTACGTGTACGTCTCCTCGTACTCCCCGAGCGCGACGTTCCCGGACTGCAAGCCGCCGCACGACGGCATCTCCATCATCAAGGTGCCCCGCAAGGCCCCGCAGAAGGCGGCGGTCGTCGACTTCCCCGTGCTCTTCCCTGGTGAGGGCCCCGACGGCGGCGGCAACCCGGGCGGTCCCACCAACCCGGGCGTCTCCAAGACCACCGGCTGCCACGACATCACCGTGCTGCCCTCCAAGGACCTCGCGGCGGGCGCCTGCATGGGCGACGGCATCATCTTCTCCATCAAGAACCCCGAGAAGCCCAAGGTCATCGACCAGGTCCAGGACAACAAGAACTTCGCGTTCTGGCACTCGGCGACCTTCAACCAGAAGGCGAACAAGGTCGTCTTCACCGATGAGCTGGGCGGCGGCAGCGGTGCCACCTGCGACGAGGCGACCGGCCCGGAGCGCGGCGCCAACGGCATCTATGACATCAAGGGCAAGGGCGACCACCGCAAGCTCGTCTTCAAGAGCTACTACAAGATCCCGCGCCACCAGGCCGCGACCGAGAACTGCGTGGCCCACAACGGCTCGCTGATCCCGGTCAAGGGCAAGGACCTGATGGTCCAGGCCTGGTACCAGGGCGGCGTCTCGGTCTGGGACTTCACGAACTCCTCGAAGCCGAAGGAGATCGGCTACTTCGAGCGCGGTCCGCTCAGCACGGACGTGATCCAGACCGCCGGCTCCTGGTCGGCGTACTACTACAACGGCTATGTCTACTCGAACGACATCGCCAAGGGCTTCGACGTCCTGAAGATCGACGACAAGCGGACGGACCCCGCGGAGCGGGTCCGCGTCAGTGAGCTCAACGTCCAGACTCAGCCGGACTACTTCGACTGAGCGGACTGTCGCGCGGACCGCTGAGTGGACCGCGTCTCCTGCGCGGCCTGATCGGTGACGCGCGCATGTGTCCCGCCGGGCGGCTCGTCGCCCGGCGGGACACCGAGCTTCCAGGCGAGCCCGTACCGCTGGAAGAGCTCGGCCCGTAGCGCGGACGGCGGCATCGGCGCCCCCGGGAGCAGCACCGCGAAGACCGCACCCATCAGCAGCGCCCGCAGCAGCGGATAGTCGGTGTCCACGTCGGGCGACCCATGGCGTACGACGGTGTCGCGGAGCAGTTCGGCGAGGTGCTGCTGCTCCGGGCAGCGCACGAATCCGTCCGCCTGGAGGATCCCCGCCATGTGCGTGCGCATGAGGAGCGGCTGGTCACGGGCCAGGCCCAGGATCGCGTCGATGGCGCGGGCCAGGAGCTCGTCACCGTCCGCCGACCGTGGCTCCCGTTCGAGGGCGTCCTGGAGCGTGCGGTGCATCAGGCGGTGCACCGCGGACTGCAGGAGCTGGCGCTTGCCGGGGAAGTAGTACGACACCAGGCCGCGGGCCGAGCCCGCGCGGTCCGCGATGTCGCCGAGCGTCGTCGCCTCGTACCCGCGCTCGCTGACCAGCTCGACCGTCGCCTGCAGGAGCCGTTCCCTGGAACGCCTCCGCAACTCTTCATTGACCGATGCGCTACGCGGGGACATCCTGTAACTCCTGCGTTGACTGGCTGCGAGCCAGTATACTCAGTGTGTCGCGGACCAAGACCCTCAGCGGTCGCCTCATGGTCCGGTGCGACCTGGGGCAGGCAACACCGCGGGGGAGTGTTGCCTGCTCACAGGTGCCGATCGGCCGAACCCTCCTTAGAGTGGGCCGGGGGGCCGAGGAGGCGTACTGAGATGGATCAAGAGCAGATTCTGTCCCGGATCGCGTCGATGGTCGACGACGAGCGGACGTTGCGCGAGTCCCTGGCATCCGGAGCGATCGACGAGGCGACGGAGCGCGCGCGGCTCGACCAGCTCGAACGCGAGCTGGACCGATGCTGGGACCTGCTGCGCCAGCGGCGCGCGAAGGCGGAGTTCGGCGAGAACCCGGACGAGGCGCGGGTCCGTCCCGCGGCCGAGGTCGAGAACTACCGTTCATGAACCGCACCGCACCCTGACCACCACCGCGGCACCTTCCGTGCGGCGGAGTGCGAGTGGACGCCTGACACCTCAGCCCCGGTCGACGAGCCCGAGGACGGGGAGCAGTCCGTCCGGCCGCTGGTCCACGGGCAGATGGTCCACGAAGTGGACGGTACAGCCGAGCTCGGCGGCGCCCGCGTCCGCGTGCCGGTCGTCGCCGACCATCAGCGCGTGCGCCGGATCGACGCCGAGCGCCTCGCAGGCGCGCGCGAACAGGCGTGGGTCCGGCTTCTGGATCTCGTGCTCGTACGACAGGGTGTACGCGTCGACGTACGGGTCGAGGCCGTGCGCGCGGAAGACGGGGCGCGGATCCCAGCCGATGTTGCTGACTACCGCGACACGGACGCCCCGGTCACGGAGCCCGGTGAGCACCTCGGCCGCGTCGGCGTAGGGACACCAGGCCTCCGGTCGCATGTGTCGGTCGTACAAGGCGTCGTGCAGGAGCGGATCGGGCAGCGGGATCTCGCGCGAGAGGCCGGTGAACGCGGCACGGTGTTGGGCGGCGCTGCGGTCGCGCTGGGCCCACAACGCGGCCAGCCGTTCGGGAACGAGGCCGGGCCGCGCCCCGCCCGGCAGCGCCCCGACCCGCTCGAGCCCCTCCGCCAGCCGCTCGAACTCGGCTACGGGGTGCGGCAGTCCGGCCTCCCGAAGCACCGCCCGGAGCCAGGCCGCGGTGGACTCGACGCGGAACAGCGTCCCGGAGAAATCGAAGAGCGCGCCCTTGATCCTCATGCCAGGGATCCTCCGGGACCGGCAGAGGGGTGGTCAAGTCTGCTTCGCGGGGCGGGCGTTGGAGACCTTGGAGGGCTCGGAGGCCTTTGGCGTGTTGGCCGCCGTTGCCGGGGGGCGCTCGAACAGCATCTGACGGCCACTCCGGCCGGTGCTTGACCTGAACCTTGGTTGATGTACGAGAGTCGTGTCATCGAACAGCGAGACGAGGAGATTCCGATGACACAGCCCAGGATTCTGGTGACCGGCGCGACGGGAAAGGTCGGCGGCGCGGTGGTGACCCAACTGCACGCGGCGGGCGTGCCCGTGCGGGCCCTGGTGAGAGGGGAGGCGGACTTCCCGGAGGGTGTGCAGGCGGTACGCGGCGATCTCGGTGATCCCGCGTCGCTGGACACGGCTCTGGAGGGCGTCGATTCGGTCTTCCTGGTGTGGCCGTTCCTGAGCGCCGAGGGCGCGTCGGACGTGATCGACGCGATCGGGAAGCGCGCCCGACGGGTGGTGTATCTGTCATCCGCCGGGGTCGGGGACGAGGAGGAGGAGCCGGGCGAGGCGATCTCCATGTTCCATACGGAGCTGGAGCGGCTGGTCGAGGCATCGGGCCTGGAGTGGACGGCGCTGCAGCCCACCGGGTTCGCGAGCAACACGCTGGGCTGGGCGCAGGAGGTCCGTACGACCGGTGTGGTCCGGGCGCCGCTGGCAAAGCTGGCCCGCCCGCTGATCCACGAGGCGGACATCGCTGCGGTCGCCGTTCAGGCGCTGACGACCGATGCCCTGCTCGGCGCCCGCCCTCTGATCACCGGCCCCGAACTGATCTCCCACGAACGGCAGGTGGCGCTGATCGGCGAGGCGATCGGGCGGCCACTGCGGTTCGAGGAGGTCACACTGGACGAGGCCGTCGAGCAGATGAAGGCCGCGGGCTACCCGGCAGAGCTGGTGGAGGCCGTGGTGCCGGCCCAGGCGGAGATGCTCGACAATCCGGAGCCTGTCAACGATGAAGTGGAGCGCATCACGGGCGCCCCGGCCCGCTCCTTCCAGGAGTGGGCGGTGGACCACGCCTCGGACTTCCGTTGAGAGGGACGTCAACAGTCAATGCACGTTGGCGTGATCGCCCGAAGCGCCGGATCGCGACTCCGTCGCCCACACGCTTGACGCCGAGGTCGAGCCCCCCTGCCGCCCGGCCGGTGGCCTAGGTCGTGGGGTTGCCATCGCGGTGTGGGGTGTCGGGCGTCGGGTGTCGGGGACGCTCGACCGGCAGGGACGGGGCTGCTAGGCGGGTCCGGGTGTGCGTGCGGCCGGGCGCGAGGCGTACGTGGCGATCGCGAGTGTCACCATCAGGGAGCCGAGGAGCCAGCCGCCGACGACGTCCGACGGCCAGTGCACGCCGTTCCAGACGCGGGTCACGCCGACCCCGATGACGGAGAGCGCGGCGATCGCGACGCTCGTACGCCACACGGCGGCGCCGACGCCGTACATGCGCAGCAGCCACAGGAGCAGCCCGCAGACGACCGTCGCCGTCATGGCGTGACCCGAGGGGAACGCCGCGAAGTGTGCGGAGTCCACCGGGTCCGGCCACGTCGGGCGCGGCTTGTCCACCGCGGCCTTGAGGCCCTGCTGCACCACGGTGCCCACCGCGCAGGTGACCGCGAGCCAGAGGGCCGGCCGGCGCTCCCCGCGGAAGGCGAGCCAGAGCACGACCACGGCGATCAGCGCGCGCATCGTCCACGGGTCCCACACCCAGTCGGTCAGGATGCGGCTGGCGTGCGTGACGCCGTCGTGCGCGACGGCCCAGCGGTGCGTGGTGCGCGCGATGTCGCCGTCGAGGGTGCCGAGCGGGCCCCACTCCAACTCGACCACGAGGATCAGCAGGAGCGAGAGGACGCACAGGAACGCGGCGACGAGCGGGGCGCGGGGCCTACGCGGACGGGGCGGCGAGTCGAGGGGGGCGGCAGGGTGCATGGACAGATCCTCGCCGACGGGCGGTGCCGGGGGCCATCCCGGGGTGTCGTCCCGCGGGACGAGTCCCGGCTTCCGCCGTCTCCGGAGGCGGGCCCTCACGCCATTACCCCAGTGCGCGCAGCCCAGGCACGAACGTCACCAGGAGCGGGACGACCGGCACGAGCGCCGCGGCTGCCGTCAGCCGCAGCCGTCGCCCCGCCGTGAGCCGTGGCCGCGCGGACAGCAGCCGGTGCACCCGCTGCGGCACGTGTGCCTGCGGGGTCGGGCACGGGCCGAACACGCCCCGGTCTTCGTTGAGCTCGACCAGCGCGAGAGCGATCGTAAGACGCCCGAAGCGCCGCGAGGCCACGTCGTCGGCGGCCAGTTCGACGAGCCGGTGCATTTCGTCCCGGAACGCGGCGAAGACCGGCACCTGCGGGAACCCCGTGGCCAGCGCGCCCGAGCAGTGCAGGAGCCAGTCGTGCCGTGCCTGCGCGTGCCCCTGCTCATGGGCGAGCACGGCATCCAGCTGTCGGCCCTTCAGGCGGCGCAACGCGGCTGTGGTGACGACGAGTTGGGGAGCGGCCCCCGGCAGCCACCAGGCGTCGGGGCGCTCGCCCTCCAGGACGACGAGACGGTCGGCGCCGGGCTCCTCTCCGGGCAACAGCGGTGCGCGCAGGCGGAGTTCGGTGCGCCCCTTGCGGCGCCTTGCTCGGGCGCGGGCGATCTCCCGGGTCAGCATCGCCGCGGTCCACACGCCGCCCAGGGCCAGCGCCACGGCGGTCGCGGGAGCCCAGGAGCCACCCGCCCCGAGCGCGTACGCGTCGACCACGTCGTGCGGTGCGGGGGCGAAGACATGGCCGCGCACGGCCTGCCACGCGGCGGCGGCGCTCAGGGTCATCGACAGGGCGCAGCACATGAGCACACCCGCCACGACGCACTGCCACGCCCACAGCGCGACCACCGGTTCGCGCTCCGGCCAGTCGGCGAGTGCCAGGAGGCGCGGGGCGACGACGGCGGTGAGGGCGCCCAGCAGCAACAGCGCGACAGGGAGCAACATGTGTCAAGACTATGAGGGCGGCGCTGCCGGAGGGTATGGCCTATCGCCTCAAGTGACGCACGACACGGCCGACCGCGGGATATCACCCCTTACGGGGCGGCTTCCTTGCCCGCCCGACGGGCGCCGGGCCGGCCCGGCCGCAGGGTCTTCCAGGGAAGTCGGCAGGCGCGAAGCTACAGAGTCAGCAGCATCGCGATCATGGCGATCCCCATGGACAGGCGGCACACCATCGCCAGCTCCGTGCGGTCGGCCCACCCCATGACCGCGCCTCCGCCACCGCCACCGCCTCCGCCTTCTGTCGCCGCGAGCGTCGGGACGGGCAGCAGGCGGACGCCCGACCACAGCACGTACCCGGCGAAGTACAGCAGCAGCGCTCCGGTGAGCGCCGGGGCGCCACCGCCGCCGTGGCCCGCGTGCGCCGTCGGTGTCGCGGCCATGGCCACCGCCATGTAGACCATCGCGCACGCGCCGACCAGGTGATGCAGGTGGTGCCGGTTCCCGCGGACCGCCCAGAGCGCGCGCAGCGCCGCAGCGCCGAACACGGCCGCATATCCCAGCCAGGCCCAGCGCGGCGGGGCGAGGACGGCCGCGGGCACGGCCATCAGGGCCATCCCGAACCCCATGAGCGCCTCGCCGCCGGCGGTCCGTCGCTGCGCCTCGACCCTGCTGCGCATCCGCAGCAGGCAGTAGGACCCGGTCGCCGCGCACAGCGCGACGAGCAGCCAGCCGGCCTGCGCCGGTCCGTGCACCGCGCACCTCCCCGATCGACGGTGTCCTTCGGGTCGATGCCCTCGCGCGGCGAGTCGTACGCGAGCGCATGGGTGTACGCGGGGAGCGCGGAGGGGAGCGGGCGGTGCCCCCCGGCGCGGGTCGCCGCACCGGGCAGCTCCAGACAGTGAGAGCCGGCAGCGCACGGCAGGCGAATCGCTTCCTGATCGCTCCCGACCCGCTTCCGAATCGTTTTCGAGTAAAACACTTGCTAATCTTTTATCCATGAGCAGTGCACCGCCCCCTTCGCCCAGCCCGTCGAGATCCGCCGGCGCGTCCCGTGTCCGTCGACTTCCGCTCGCCGGTGTACTGCGTCCGGGCAGACCGTCCGACATCTGGTTCAAGCCCGCGTCCAGCGTGGCGGTCGCCACCGCGATACCGAATCTGACGCTCCTGGCGATCGGCCGTCTCGATCTGGTCATGTACACGATGGCCGGCTCGTTCTGCGCCCTCTACACCCACAACCTCCCCTACGCCGCCCGGGCCCGTGCTCTGGCCGGGGTCGTCCTCGGCATGCTCGCCAGCGTCGGCATCGCCCTGGTCGCCGCCTCGCTCACCACGTCGGCGGCGGCGCTCGTGGCCGTCGGGGCGCTGCTCGCCGCCGCGCAGAAGACGCTCTGCGACGCGACCCGCATCGGCCCGCCCGGACACCTCATCTTCACGTTCATCAGCTCCGCCACGCTGTTCGCGCCGCAGACCATCGGGCAGGTCCCGGGCCACCTCGCCCTGACGCTCGGCGCGGGCGCCGTGGCCTGGCTGGTCGGCATGGCCCCCGCCCTGGTGCGGCCGCACGGCCCCGAGCGCCGGGCCACCGCGCGGGCCCTGCGGGCCGCCGCCGCGTACGCCGAGGCCTCGGGTCCCGGCCGTGAGCGCGCCCGCCCCGCGGCGGCCGCGGCCGTCCACGCGGCCTGGCAGTCACTGCTCGCCACCGGTGCGCGCACGGCGGCGCGGCGCGCCCTGGAACGCCTGGTCATCCGCGCCGAGGAGGCGCTGGCGGCGCCATCGACGGCGGACCCCGACCAGTTGCGCTCCTGGGCGGCGGGCCTGCGCGGCACAGGCGCCGTGCCGCGCCCCGGCGGCGTAAGGAACGAAGAGGACGACGAACTCCTCGGCGTGGAAGCAGAGTTGGCGGCCGGAGCGGACGGGGCGGTCAAGGCCTCCCTGTGGCGGCGTATCGGCCCCGGATCGCCGCTGCTGCCCATCGCGCTGCGTACGGCGGTCGGCTGCGCACTCGCGGGGTACGCGTCGCTGGCCCTCGGCGTCGGTCGTCCCTACTGGGCGCTGGTCACGGCGGCGTCCCTCTATCAGGCCAACGTCACGCTCACCTGGAACAGGGGAGTGCAGCGCGTGGTCGGCAACCTCGTCGGAGTGCTCGCTTTCGCCGCGATCGCCCCGCTGGCCCACCTCAACCACGCCGCGCTGATCGTCTGCTGCCTGGCGCTCGCCTTCGGGGCGGAGGCACTGATCGGCCGCAACTACTGGCTGGGCAGTGTGTGCGTCACGCCGATGGCGCTGCTCGTCACCGAGTTCGCCCGGTTCCAGCAGCCCGGAGAGCTGATCCTCGACCGGGTCGTGGACACGTTCGTCGGCGCGCTGCTCGGCATCGTCGCGGCGATCGCCGTCACCAACCGGCGCGCCGCCGACCACATCGAGCTGGCCATCGACGCCACGGACCGGGCCCGCGCCCGCGCCGAGCAGGCCTTGGCGTCCCCCACCCCCGCCACTCTGCGCCCGGCGCGCCGCGGTCTGACCGCCGCGCTGGTCGATCTGCGCACCGCCCATGACGCGGCGGCAGGCGAGTGGTGGCAGCGCGCCCTGCCGGAAGAGCGGGTGATGGCCGCCGAGCAGGCCGGACACCGTACGCTCGCGGCGACGGTACGTGGCATGGAGCAGGGCGAACGCGTACGGGTGTGAAGAGCTGGGCGCGACGGGAAGGGCGAGGGCGGCACCACATGAGGAACGGCAGCAAAGGGGACACGGCGGCGAATCCCGCGTCCCACGCGGAAGCCAACGACACGACCAGCCCCGCCCCCGCGACTAGCGGCGCCCCCGCGACGAGCGGCGCCCCGCGTGACACCGTCGCCGCTGTCGTGCGGCAGTGGCGGGCTGTGCGGCCTGATGTCGATACCGGTCCGATGGAGGTCATCGGGCGTATCAACCGGTGCGCGGCCCTCCTGCAGCAGGCTGAGGACGCGCCGTTGCGTCGGGTCGGGCTGACCCGCCCCGAGTTCGATCTTCTCGGCGCGCTGCGGCGGACCGGTCACGAACTGACCCCCGGTGAACTGGCCCGCGAGACCTTCTCCTCGGGTGCCGCCGTCACCAAGCGCCTGAAGCAGCTCCAGGAGCGTGGGCTGGTGGACCGGCGTGCCGACACGCGGGACCGCCGTGTCTCGCACGTCGGCCTGACGGACGCGGGCCGTGATCTGGTCGACTCGATCCTGCCCGATCAGCTCGCCTACGAGACCGTTGTCCTTGGCGGGATCGATGAGGGCGGGCAGGCTCAACTCAGCCAACTGCTGGGAGAGTTGCTCGGGCAGCTTGAGGGGCGGCTCGGGCTTTCGCCGGGGTTCAGGGGGTGACGGGCGCCGTCGGCTGACCGGGTCCCGCAGGCGTCAATGGTCCTCGACCGACGCCGCCAGCAACTGCGTGGCCTCCGGCTCCACATGCTCCGCGTAGTACTCGTGCAGGGCCGTGCGGCCGAGGCGAGCGGCGAGGGGGCCGTCACCCGCGGCGATCGCCGCCAGGACCTCGCGGTGATGGGCTATGGAGCGCTCCATCCAGGCGGTGGTGTCCGTGACGCCCGCGATCTTCTTCTCGATGACCTCCACCACCGCCTCGTGCACGGCACGTGCGCACAGGCCCAGGAGGGAGTTGCCGCTCGCCTCGGCGATCGCCCGGTGGAAGAGCGCGTCCGCCTCGCTGAACGCGTGCAGGGATGCCGGGCCGCCGCGGCTGAGTGCTTCCATGCGGGTGATCTGTTCGCGCATCCGGGCGAGGTCGTCCCCGTCGTGCAGGCGAGCCGCCAGGCGGTTGCTCTCGGCGTCCAACACCATGCGGAACTGCACCAGTTCACCGAGCGTCGCCACGCTGGAGCGGGTCAGGCGACCCAGGGCCTGGCTGAGGTTGTCGGGCGAGACGCCCAGCACCTCGGCGCCCAGCGGATCGCCGGGGCGGGAGCGGATCAGGCCCGCCGACTGCAGGACGCGCAACGCCTCGCGGACCGTGGAGCGGCCCACGCCGAAGCGGTTGACCAGCTCGCGCTCGGCGGGCAGTCGGGAGCCGGGCGGCAGATCACCGCTGAGGATGCGCTCCTCGATCTGCTCGGCCACCCGCTGATAGGCGCGGACCGGTGTGACCGGCCGGAACAGGTCGGCGTCGTCGGCGGCCATCGGCCCGCCCCCTCCACGGTACGTAGCTGACACACGATGCCGGCGCGGGAAAACCAAGATCTGGTGGTTGACCCGGCCGTGAACGTGGAGGCAGAGTACGGGAACTCAACTGGTCTGACCAGTCGACTGGCCTCGTGGTCGGCCGACTTGGAGGTTCCATGCACACCAGCTCAGGTCCCACCACATCAAGTCCCACGAGCCCAAGTCCCACGAGCTCAGGTCCCACCAGCTCGGGTCCCACCAGCTCAAGTGCTCCCGACGCCGACCCGGCCGTCGACACCGCCGCCGTCATCGCCTTCACCCAGGATCTGGTCCGGCTGCGTACCGTCAACGCGGCCGGAGCCACCGTGGTCGAGCAGCCCGCGGCCGACCTCGTCGCCAGGCTCTTCACCGAGTTCGGCTGGACGTACGACGTGGTGGAGATCGCGCCGGGGCGCCCCAACACCGTCGCCGTCATCGAGGGCGGAGGCGGCGACGGGCCGACCCTGATGTTCGAGGGCCACATCGACGTCGTCACGGAAGGGGAGCCGGGGGACTGGAGCGTCGATCCCTACGGCGCGGAGATCCGCGACGGCAGACTGTGGGGGCGCGGCTCCGCCGACATGAAGTCCGGCGTCGCGGCCATGATCTACGCGGTGCGGGCCCTCCAACTCGCCGGCCCCTTCCCGGGCCGCGTCGTCATCGGCGTGCTGTGCGACGAGGAAGGACTGATGCTCGGCGCGAAGGCGTTCGCCGCCACCCCGCTCGCGCGCGAGGTGGACGGGGTCATCGTCTGCGAGCCCGAGGGGTACGAGGTGTGCACCTCCGCCCGTGGCGGCATCCGGCTCCGGCTCGATCTCGACGGGGTGATGGCCCACGGCGCCATGCCGCAGGAGGCCAAGAGCCCCGTCGTCGCCGGGGCGCGCATCGTCGAGGCGCTCGCCCACGTGCAGGACTGGGCCCAGAAGAGGTACGGCACCCATCCGCACGCCGGAAGCGTGACGGTCACGCCGACCGTCCTGCACGGCGGAGACCCGGACCAGCTCAACGTGATCCCCGCACATGGCCTCGTCGGCATCGACGTACGTACGATTCCCGGCACCGACCACGCCGAACTCGTCGAGCGGGTGCGGGGGTTCGCCGCGGAGGCGGCCGGGACCGTCGGGGTGGGTGTCGGGCTCACCGTGGTCGACGACCGGCCCGCCGTCGAAGTCCCCGAGGACCACCCCGTGGTCACCGCTCTCGTCGAGGGGCACCGCCAGGTGCACGGCGCCCCGCCGCCGTTCGGTGCCGTGCCCGGCACCACGGACGGAACCATCCTCACCCGCGACGCCGGTCTGCCGACCGTCGTCTACGGACCCGGCGGGAAGTGGATCGCGCACCAGAAGGACGAGTTCGTCGAGGTGCGCGAGATCGTCGAGTACACGCGCGTGTACGCCGCCGCGGCGCACGCGTTCCTGAACAGCGGTGGCGCCACCGGAGGTGCGCGATGACCTGCCCCGAAGGGCTGCCCGTAGGGGACGGCTGGGTGGCCGCGCCCGCCAGTGGGCCCGTCCGCTTCCCGTACGACGGCAGCGAGATCGGCACGGCGCCGATCGGCGACGCGGACCTCGCGGGGCGGGCCGTCGAGCATGCCGCGGCGGTACGCGCGAAGGTCGGCAGGATGCCCGCCGGGATGCGGCGGCAGGTGCTCGCCGGGGTGGCCGCCGCGCTGGCCGACGCGGTGCCGGAACTGGTCGACCTCCTCGTCCTGGAGACCGGGAAACCGCGGATCGACTGCCAGGTCGAGATGCGGCGGTCCGTGGCCACCTGGGAGTCCGCCGCCGACGAGGTGGCCCATCTGCACGGCGAGACCGTGCCGCTCGACCTCCAGCCGTCCGGTGAGGGCCTCTTCGGCTACTGGACGCGGCGGCCCGTCGGCGTGGTGGTCGGCATCGCGGGCTTCAACTACCCGGTGCTTCTCGCCTCCCACAAGATCGCACCGGCGCTCGCCGCGGGCTGCCCGGTGATCGTCAAGCCCGCCCCCGCGACGCCGCTGGCCACTCTGCGGCTCGTCCATCTCGTACGCGAGCGGCTCGTGGCGGCGGGCGCGCCGGCCGGAGCGGTGCAGCTCGTCACGGGGGACGCGGCGGTCGGCCGTACGCTCACCACGCATCCGGAGGTCGCCGCGGTCTCCTTCACCGGGTCGGCCGCGGTCGGCCACCGCATCGCGCGGGACGCGGCGCCCCGCAAGGTGGTCCTCGAACTCGGCTCCAACGCGGCGCTCGTCGTGGCCGCGGACGCCGATCTCGACGCGGCGGCCGACGCGGTGGTGCGGGGCGGGTTCTACGCCTCGGGCCAGGCCTGCATCTCCGTACAGCGGGTCGTCGTCGTGGCCGACGTCGCGGAGGAGTTCGAGAAGCGGCTCGCCGAGCGGCTGCCGGACGTGGTGGTCGGCGACCCACGCAACGACGGGACCCGCGTCTCGGCGCTCATCGACGAGACGGCCACGGAGCGGGTGCTCGACTGGATCGAACGCGCGCGGGCGGCGGGCGCGCGCCTTGTGGCCGGGGGAGCCCGCGACACGGGTGGCCGGTGCGTCGCCCCGACGCTGCTCGCCGAGGTCCCCGACGGCGAGCCCGCCTGGGACGAGGAGATCTTCGGTCCGGTCGTCTGCCTGCGCACGGTGCCGGATCTGGACACCGCGTACGACGTCGTCAACGCGAGCCGCTACGGCCTGCACGCGGCCGTCTTCACCCGCGGCCTGCGGGCCGCGTTGGAGGCCGTGGACCGTCTGGAGGTCGGCGGCGTAGTGGTGAACGAAGTCCCCGGATACCGAAGCGACATCGCCCCCTACGGCGGCGTCAAGGACTCGGGCATCGGCCGCGAGGGCCCCAGATTCGCGATCGAGGAAATGACGGTGACACGGATGGCGGTCGTCCGGCCCTAGGGTCCTGGGCCCGGAAGGGAGGCAGCCACCGCCCCGGAACCCGCGGCGGACGCGCTCCGCCATCCCGGCGAAACCGCGGTTTCCCGAGGGCCGGGTGGCCGGGCGGGGCCGCGCTGCACGGCTGCCTCGCTCGCGCCTCCCCCCAACCGAAGCCGCCCTTCTGCCGAGACACCTGGCCTCGGGCGCTGGCTTCGGGCGCGGGCTTCGGGCGCTGGCTTCGGGCGCGGGCTTCGGGCGCGGGCTTCGGGCGCGGGCTTCGGGCGCGGGCTTCGGGCGCGGGCTTCGGGCGCGGGCTTCGGGCGCGGGCTTCGGGCGCGGGCCTCGGCCACGGCCTCGGCCACGGGCCACGGCCACGGCCTCGGCCACGGGCCACGGCCACGGCCTCGGCCACGGGCCACGGCCACGGCCACGGCCACGGGCCACGGCCACGGCCACGGCCACGGGCCACGGCCTCGGCCACGGGCCACGGCCTCGGCCTCGGGCCACGGGCCACGGCCTCGGGCCACGTGCTCCGGCTACGGGCCATGGCCCCGACTCCGGTCCTGGTCTCGGTCTCGGTCCCGGGCACGGGCCACGGCTTCGGTCCCGGTCTCGGCCACGGCTCCGGCCACGGCTCCGGTCCCGGTCTCGGCCACGGCTCCGGCCACGGCTCCGGTCTCGGCCACGGCTCCGGTTCCGGTTCCGGGCACGGGCCACGGCCCCGGCTCCGGCTCCGGTCCCGGCTCCGGGCAAGGGCACGGGCACGGGCCACGGCTCCGGCTTCGGTCCCGGTCTCGGGCCATGGCTCCGGCACCGGAACCGGCTCCGGCACCGGCTCCGGCCACGGGCCCTGCGGCCTCGGCCACGGGTCCCGACCACCGCCACGGGCCCCAGCCTCAGCCCTCTCCACGCCCCCACCCCCCACCCCCAGCCCCTCAGCAGACAACCATCACAACCGGCCCTGAGCCCTGGCACGGAAGGCAACATCACCATGGACTACAGCAATCTGTTCCGGCTCGACGGCCGCAGCGTCGCCGTCGTGGGTGGCGCGAGTGGCATCGGCCGTGAGGCCGCTCGCGCGCTGGCAGCCCAAGGCGCGCACGTCATCGTCGCCGACCGGGACATGGAGGGGGCGGCTCGGACGGCGACGCTCGCGGTGAACCCGGACGATGTGGCGGACCCGCGCGTCGGCACCGCCGTCGCCCACCCCCTGGACGTCCTCGACCCCGACGCCGTACGCGCCGCCGTCGCCGCGTGGGGACCGCTCGACGGGCTCGTCGTCACCGTCGGGGCCAACGTGCGCAAGCGCCTCGCCGACTACAGCCTCGACGAGTTCGACCGTGTCATCGCGCTGAACCTGCGCTCCTACCTCACGCTCATCCAGGCGGTCGCCCCCGGCATGGCCGAGCGCGGACGGGGGAGCGTGGTCGGGTTCGCCTCGATGCGGGCCTTCCAAGTGGAGCCGGGGCAGGGGCCGTATGCCGCGTCCAAGGCGGGGCTGATCCAATTGCTGCGGACCGCAGCCGCGGAATGGGGGCCGCGGGGCGTGCGGTTCAACGCCGTCGCGCCCGGCGTCGTCCGTACTCCACTCACCGACCAGATCGCCGCCGATCCCGCATGGTTCGATGCCTACGCCCAGGCCTCCGCGCTCAAGCGGTGGGCACGCGCCGACGAACTCGCGGGCGCCGCCGCCTATCTGGTGTCGGACGCGTCCACCTTCGTCACCGGCGCCGTGCTGAGCGTCGACGGCGGCTGGACGGCGGTCGACGGCCGTTACGACCCGTCCGTGTGACGCTCCTTCGCTCCCTCCCCCTCCCCTCTCCCCCCCGCTTCCCGGCGTGCCCCTGATGCCGCCCCACAAGGAGTCCCCCCATGCCCCCGACAGCTGACGACGGCGCGCAACACAGTGCGAAAGTCAACGAGCAAGGCAGCCCCCTCGACGGCCTTCCCACCCTCCGCAGCGTGGCCCGCCCCTCTCTCTGGCTGCTCCTGGTGCCCGTCCTGCTCTACGGCTCGGCCCCGTTTATCGCCAACCGCATCGAGCCCCGCATCCTGGGCGTCCCCTTCCTCCTGGCCTGGGTCATCGCCGCCACGGTGATCAGCCCCCTGGTCATCTGGCTCGCGGCCCGGCTCGACCCGGCGTACCGCACGGGCGCGGTCGAACCTCTCCCTGCCGACGACCTCGTCGATGACCTCGCCGACGACCTCGCGCGCACCGACACCGAAGGAGGCCGCCGATGACCGGCTCCGCAGCCGTCGCCACCACCATCTTCGGGCTCGCCATGGTCGCGACGATCCTGATCGGTGTGTGGAGCGCCCGCGGCAGGTCCAAGGGCCTCGCCGAGTGGTCCGTCTCCAGCCGCGGACTCGGCGTCCTGTTCATCTGGCTGCTCATGGCCGGCGAGACGTACACGAGCTTCTCGTTCCTCGGCACCGCGGGATGGTCGTACTCCTTCGGCGCGCCGATCCTCTACCTGGTCGCCTATCTGACCGTCGGTTTCGCCGTCGCGTACGTCGTGGGTCCCGCCCTGTGGACGTACGCGTCCCGACACGGCCTGATCTCCATCGCGGACATCGCCGAATTCCGGTTCCGCTCACGACCGGTGGGCATCCTCGTCGCCGTCGTCGCGACGGTCTTCATCGTCCCCTACATCCAGGTGCAGATTCAGGGCATGGGCGTCGTCGTGAACGCGATGACGTACGGCAGCGTCGATCTCAAGGTCGCCGCCGTCATCTCCTTCGTCGTGGCGGAGGTCTTCATCCTCGTGTCGGGCCTGCGCGGCTCGGCGTGGGTGAGCGCGCTCAAGGACATGCTGGTGATCGTCGCCGTCGTTTTCCTCGCGGTGTACATCCCGATGCACTACCTCGGAGGCTTCAGCGACTTCATGCAGCGCATGGTGACCGAGAAGCCCGAGTGGCTGACCTTCCCCGGGCACGAGTCCGGCGGGCGCAACGCCATGTGGTTCCTGAGCACCGTGGTGCTCAACGCCGTGACGATCACCATCTTCCCGACCACCGTCGCCGGCTACCTCAGCGCGAAGAGCCCGAACGCGCTGCGCCGCAACGCGCTGCTCCTGCCCTGGTACCAACTGCTCCTCTTCGTCCCGATGGTGGTCGGTGCGACGGCCCTGTTCGTGATGCCGACCCTGGGCAACCCCGACCTGGCCCTCTTCAGCCTCGTCACCGATTCGCTGCCCGCACCCGTCGTCGCGCTCATCGGCGTCGCGGGCGCTCTCTCCGCGATCGTCCCGATGAGCGTCTTCATGCTCTCCATCGGCACGCTGTGGGGCCGCACGGTCCTCGGCGGAGGCAACGGCGCCGATCCGAGGGCGCGCCGCCGAGCGGCCGGGACGTCCGGCGACGCCAACGACATGCGGGCCAAGCGGCTCTCTCAACTGGTCTGCGTCGTCGCGGGGTTGATCGCCCTCGCGGGCAGTCTCTTCTACCCGAACACCCTCGTGGAGCTCTCCGTCCTGTCGTACGAGGGTCTCGCGCAGCTCGTGCCTGTGGTGCTCCTCGCCTTGTACTGGCGGCGGTTGACCGCGCGGGCCGCAGTCGCGGGCATGCTCACCGGGCTCGCGGTGATGACGGCGCTGTGGGCCACCGACAACGATCCGTACCACGGCGTGAACGGCGGCATCATCGCGCTCGCCGCCAACCTCGTCGTGCTGCTCGCGGTCGTCCGGCTCGCCCCGGGCCCAGGTCCCACCGGAAAGACCGCCACCGCCCCGGCGGTACCGGACGAGCACGCGACACAGGCAGAGGCCCGGTGACCGGCCGCTCAGCCCTGGTGTCGCCGCACGAGCAGTTGGATGCGGGCGGGGATGTCCTCGGCGTGCAGCACGTAGTCCACCCGTCCGGTCTCGATCGCGGCCTTGGGCATCCCGTGGAATTTGGCCGAGGCGGGGTCCTCGACGATGACGGTGCCGCCGCCCGACTTCACCACTTCCACTCCACGGGCGCCGTCGCCGTCGGCCCCGGTGAGAACACAGGCGATCAGCAGGGGCCCGAACGCCTCGGCGGCCGTACGGAAGAGTGGGTCGGCGGCGGGACGGGACCGGTTGACCGGGGGCTCCCGGGTCAGCTGCAGTGTGCCGTCCTCCCGGACGCACAGATGGTGGTCGGGCGGGGCGATGTACACGGTTCCCGGTCCGGGGCGCTCGCCGTCCTCGGCCAGCTTGACGGCCAGCGCGGTGTGGCGGGACAGGATGGCGACGATGTGCGTCTCACGGGCGCGGCGGAGATGCTGGGCCACCAGCACTGCCGCCGGGAAATCGGCGCCAAGGCCGCTGAGCAGCACTTGCAGCCCCTCGATGCCGCCTGCGGACGAAGCCACCACGACGGTGGCGCGGGGGACGTAGGTCTCACGCGGTTGCTCGCTGCTCACATCTGAACCCTAAACCTCTCGGCCGTCCGGGTGCGGATGCCCCGGCCGGTGCACCCCCACACCTCCGGCCGCGACCGGAGCGTAACTTCACCTGACCCGCGTGAGTGAGGCATGTATGAAGAACAAGCAGAACAGGCAGGGCAAGCAGGACAGGCGGGACAGGCAGGACAGGCGGGACAGGCGGGACAGGCGGGACAGGGACATCTTTGAGGTGCCGGGTCTTCAGGAGCCCGTGGAGATCCGGATCGACCGGTGGGGCGTCCCGCACCTGTACGCCGCGTCCCAGGACGACCTCTTCCTGGCCCAGGGCTTCAACGCGGCCCGCGACCGCCTCTTCCAGCTCGACCTGTGGCGCCGACGCGGACTCGGCCTGCTCGCCGAGGTGTTGGGGGAGCGGTACGCCGAACACGATCGCGCCGCCCGCCTCTTCCTCTACCGCGGCGACATGGCCGAGGAGTGGCGCGCGTACGGAGACGACACGGAGCGGGTGACGACGTCCTTCGTCGACGGCATCAACGCGTACGTGTCGCTGTGCCGCGCGGACGCGGCACAACTGCCGCCCGAGTTCGCCCTGTTGCGCTACCGGCCGGCGTACTGGCATCCCTCGGACGTGGCCCGCATCCGCAGCCACGGCCTGCAGTACAACCTCCGTGACGAGGTCGTCCGAGCGCTCACCCTCCGCGACCACGGCCCCGAGGCGGAGGAGCTGCGCCGTCGCCGCGAGCCCGCCCCGCACCGGCTCCGCGTCCCCGAGGGCCTCGACCTCTCCGTCATCCCGGCCGACGTCCTGCGCGTGTACGAGATGGCGACCACGCCCCCGTGGGCAGCGGACGCGGCGCCCCGCCAGGGCCTGGACGGCTCCAACAACTGGGTCATCGCCCCGTCCAGGACGGCCACCGGCCGCCCCCTCCTGGCCAACGACCCGCACCGCGGGATCGCGCTGCCCGCGCTGCGCTACCTCGCGCACCTCTCGGCGCCGGGCATCGACGCCATCGGCGCGGGAGAACCGGCCCTGCCCGGCATCTCGATCGGCCACAACGGTCACGTCGCCTTCGGCCTGACGATCTTCCCGATCGACCAAGAGGATCTGTACGTCTACCGCACGAACCCGAAGAACCCGCACGAGTACTGGTATCAGGAACGCTGGGAGCCGATGACGCATGTCACGGAGACGATTCCGGTACGGGACGGCGAGGCGATCGCTGCCGACCTGTGGTTCACGCGTCACGGTCCGGTCATCCGTGAACTCCCCGAGCAGAACGCCGCGTTCGCGGTCCGCGCCGCCTGGCTCGGCCCTGGCATGGCCCCCTACCTGGGCAGCATGGACTACATGCGGGCGGCGAGTCCCGACGCGTTCGTGGCGGCGATGCGCCGCTGGGGCGCCCCCGGCGAGAACCAGGTCTACGCGTCCCCGGACGGCACGATCGGCTGGCGGCCCGCCGGCCGCGTCCCCGTCCGCCCTGGCTGGGACGGCACGCTCCCGGTGCCGGGCGACGGCCGCTACGAATGGGACGGCTTCCTGGACGTGGAGGAGCTTCCCTCCGTCCGCGACCCGGCCGAGGGCTGGTTCGCCACGGCCAACCAGCTGAACCTGCCGCCGACGTACCCGAACGCGGAGAAGACGGTGACGTACGACTGGTACGCACCGACCCGCCACGACCGCATCGCGGAGGAGCTCGGCGCACACGAGTCCTGGACGGTCGAGGAGTGCGTACGACTGCAGACGGACTACGTGAGCTTGCCGGCGCGGCGGATACAGAGGCTGCTCACGGCGCTGGTGGACGCCGATGCCCCGGCCCGCGACCCAGCGATGCCCGGATCCAGCGTGCCGGAGATGTCTGGATCCAACGCGCCTGACACCTCGGTTGCCGACACCTCCGCCCCCGGCCAGGTCGCCTCCGAAGACGGAGCGAACGGGGTCAGCGGGCCCGGCGACGGCGTGTGCGCGGACCCGGCGGCCGCTAGCGGCGCAGGTGTGGGCATTCCGGCGGACGCGAGCAATTCAGCGGACGCGAGCGTCCCAGCGGACGCGAGCATTCCGGCGACCGCTCCCGGCACAGGCGCGGACATCCGGACGGACGCGAGCATTCCGGCGGACGCTACCGACGCCGACGCCGACGCCGACGCCGACGCGGACGTCCGGGCGGACGCGAGCATTCCGGCGGACGCTACCGGCACCGGCGCGGACATCCCGGCCGTCTCGGGCATTCCAGCGGCCGCTACCGGCACCGGCGCGAGCATCCCGGCAGACTCGGGCAGTCCAGCGAACGCGAGCATCCCGGCGGACGCGAGCGTCACCGGCCACACCCCGGCACCCGCCGCCCGCCTTACCACCGCCCTCTCCCTCCTCCGCCACTGGGACACGCGCCTGACCGCCGAGTCCCCGGCCGCCGCCCTCTTCGAGGTCTGGTACCGGCGGCATCTGCGGCCCGCCCTCCTGACGCGTGCCCTTCGCGGGGTCGTGGGCGAGGAGCGGCGTGAGCGGGCCCTGACGTGCGTCCTGCCCGCCGAGGACGCCGCGGCGGACGCCCGCGTCGATCTGGAGCTCCTGGACGGCGACCCGGACCCCGCGCTGCTGCTCGGCACGCTCGCCGCGGCCGTGGACGAGCTCACCGGGCTCCTGGGGGACGACCCCGCCACCTGGTCCTGGGGCGCCCTCCACCACGCCCACCCGCACCACCCCATCGCCGCTCTGCTCGACGGGACCGCCCCGGAGTGGGCCGCCGTGGGCCCGGTCCCGCGTGGCGGCAGCGGGGACACCGTGGGAGCCGCCGCCTACGGGCCCGGGTTCCGGCAGACCGCGGGGGCCACCTTTCGGATCGTCGTGGACGTCGGCTCCTGGGACGACTCCGTGGCGATGAACTCGCCGGGTCAGTCCGGCCTTCCGGGCAGCCCGCACTACGACGACCTGTTCGCGAGCTGGGCCGCCGACGGTTCCTTCCCGCTCCTCTACTCCAGGCAGGCGGTGGAGAAGCACACGCGACGGACGATCACCCTGCGACCGTCCAGCACCGCGCATCAGGCGGCCGACCCGAAGGGCAGGTAGTCCACCTCGTACCCGAAGCAGCGGGGCCCGGTCAGCGCGAGGCCGCCCGGAGTGATCCAGCGTGGATCGCAGCGGGCGGCGATGACGCTGACGCGCAGGCCGTAACGCAGGCCCTCCGTGGTCACCGGGTCACCGGTCTCGCTGTCCAGTACGCAGATCAGGTCGGGCGTGGTCGCCACGGTCACCCCGTCGCGAGTGGCGAGCAAGTGCTCGTTCTGGAAGCCGAGTTCGAGCACCCGGCCCGCGTCACCCCGCGTCCCCTCGACGCGGGCGTGTCCACGCGCGAAGCCGCCCTCCGTGCGACGGGCCACGTCGGCCACCGTGCCCGTCAGGAGGGGGATGCCGGCCAGCAGCGACCGCGCCGCCGCCACCGGATCACCGTGCGCGGCACGCGCCTCGCGGACCGCGGCGCCCAGCCGCCCGGCGAGCGTCAGCGTCGCCGGGACCAGGCCGTCGGCGAGCTGATCGCCGCGCAGCACCGTGTCCGCGCAACTGATCTGGCAGCCGAGCTCCACGCACACCGCGCGTGCGATCCGCTCGGCGGCGTGGTTGTCGACGGCGTCGACGACGACGGTGTTTCCCTTGTCGTCGGCGAGCGCCATCGGCGAGTTGGCGATCCCGGCGAGACCGGGCAGCACCATCTGCGCCTCGGGGAACGCCCGCCCCATCGCGTCCCCGTCCACCAAGGGAAGCCCGGCCCGCGCGGCGCACGCGATTGGCAGCATCGAGTTGACCCCGCCGACCTCCAGCGGCGTCAGGTGCGTGGCCCGGCGCCCCAGGCGTCTCTCCAGGGCACGCAGCGCGGCCACGTCCTCCCGCCCGTTCGGCAGCCGCTCCAGGAGGACGGTGGGCGCGCCCATGCCGGAGATGGGGACGACGGTCGCGTCCGCGTCGACCTCGTCGATGTGGACGACCCGCACCGGGCCGTGCGCGCGGATCGCCTCGCGGGCGAGCAGTTTGCCGATGTACGGGTCGCCGCCGCCACCCGTGCCCAGGATGCCGGCGCCCCGCGCGATGTCGTCGAGGTTGTCGAGGGTGATCTCACGCATGGGCGACCATCCCGGCGCCGGACGCGGTGGCCTCACCGGGACGCCCCAGGTCCAGATCGCCCACGGCCTTGACGCGGATGCGCGTCGCACCGCCGGGCAGATAGGCGAGCGGCACCTCCTCGATGTCGACGACGCGTACGCTCCCGGCGCGCGCCCCGGCGTCCAGCGCACGCCCGACGGCCTCCTCGCGGGCCGCGGCGAGCACTGTGTCCCGGTGCCCTTCGGGAACCCTGAAGACCCGGTCGACCTCGCCGCCGACCTGCGCTGTCGCCGCACCCACCGCGTTGGCCACGTCGAAGTGGTCCGGCCTGCGCACATCGGTGAAGCCGGGCAGCGCCTCGGGCACGAGGAGGGAACCGCCTCCCACGACGACCACCGGCACCGCCGCCGCCGAGGTCCGCATCCGGTCCACGCCTTCGGCGAGCCGCTCGGCCACGCGGTCCAGGGCGCGCCCGGTGAACTCACGGCTCAGATGGGCCACGTGCGAGCTGTCCCCGAGGTCCGCGCGGCCCGCGGCCACCGCGAGGTCCGTCGCCGTCAGCCGCGTACCGCCGAAGACGAGCGCTTCGCGCGTCAGCGAGTAGCCCACCGACCGCGGCCCCGTCTCACCGTCGCGCGACACCAAGGACCCGCCACCGATGCCGAGGGAAAGGACGTCAGGGATACGGAAGTTGGTGCGGATTCCCGCGGTCAGGCTCTCGCCCGCGGCCTCCCGCGGAAAGCCCCCGGTCACCACGCCGATGTCGGCGGTCGTGCCGCCCACGTCGACGACCGCGCAGTCCTCGAGCCCGGAGAGGAGCGCCGCGCCCCGCATCGAGTTGGTCGGTCCCGACGCGAACGTCGCGACGGGACAGGCGCGCGCGAAGTCGACGTCCATGAGGGTTCCGTCGTTCTGCGACAGGAAGAACGGCGCCGTGATCGCCATCTCGGCCAGTGCCTTGCCGAACGACTCGACGATGACGGTGGCCAGATCCCGCAGCGAGGCGTTGATGATCGTGGCGTTCTCCCGCGCGAGCAGCCCCACCCGGCCGAGATCGTGCGAGAGCGAGAAGTGCACGCCCTCGCCCAGCTCCTCCCGCAGGATGTCGGCGGCGCGCCACTCGTCTTCCTCCGCGACCGGCGAGAACACCGACGAAACGGCGACCGAGGTGAGGCCGCGCGCGGCGATGTCGGCGGCTGTCCGCCGCAACTCCTCCGGGTCGAGCGGCGACAGCGGCCGCCCGTCGAACTCCCGTCCCCCGTGGCAGAGATAGCCGTGCCCGCCGACGGCGGCCCGCTGCCGCGCCGGCCAGTCGGCCATGGGCGGCAGGGCGGCGGTGGCGGGAAGGCCGAGGCGCACGGCGGCGACGGGGGTGAGCCGGGCGCCCTCGACGAGCGCGTTGAGGAAGTGCGTGGTGCCGATCATCACGGCGGTGACGGATTCGACGGGCGGTGCGAGGCCCCGGATCGCCGCGGTGATGCCGGAGGTGATGTCGGGGGTGGTCGGTGACTTGGCGGCCGCGATCACGTGGTCGTCGTACCCGAGAAGGGCGGCGTCGGTGTTCGTCCCACCGACATCGATGCCGATACGCATGGTGGTGGAGTCCTTCGTGTGGCGACAGGCGGGTGATGCGTAGTACGGACGTGACGCGCGCCGTGATCAATCAGACGGCGGATTCCGGGGCGTCTGTCGGGCATCTGGGCGGCGGCGTCGGTCCTCAGACGGCCCCCGCGCCGTTCCGGAGCCCTGAAGCACCGGCCTTTCGTCGCCCCGCCCAGCGCCTCGGCACGTCGAAGCGGCGCCTACCCCACCACAGGTAGTCGCCGCCCGCCCGCACGACCAGGGAGGAATCCGCTGCTCCGGCGTGCGCGCGTCACCGGGTCGTGCACCCGCGCGAAGGCCGGTGCCCGCAGCTGGCGAGCACCGGCCTTCGTGTGGTCCCTGTCGACGGCCCTACGGGAACAGCGGCTTCTCCGGGGCCATCGAACGTGCCGCCACCTCCGACGTCATCCTCGCGTGGATCTCCTCCGGCGAGAGATAGACGTCCGTCATCTCGAAGTCCTTGAGGGTGGCCGGCCGCCGGGCCTGGAACCCGGTGCGTACGTAGTCGTCGCCGGCGAGCGCGTTGAGCCCCCAGTTCGCGGCCGTACGGAAGCGGGCGGTGACGGTGCGCAGCGCCCCCAGGTGGTAGCCGCGCGCGACGATCTGTGCGGGCAGCCCGGTCAGCTGCACACCCAGCGGCTTCGACACGGCCTGGGTGCCGCCGAGGTCCACGACCAGGCCCATGTCCTTGTGCCGGTAGGAGGTCAGGGACGTGCCCCGCACCGCCGCGGTGAGGTTCTTCGCCGCGGCCCATCCCTGGCGCATCGCGTGCTGCGCGGTCGGCGGGCAGATCGCGTCGCCGCCCTTGGCCAGGTCGGGCACGGCCGCCGCGTCGCCGAGCGCGAACACACCGTCCATGCCCGGGACGGTCAGCTCCGGGTCGACGACCAGGCGGCCCCGGTTGGTCTCGGCGCCCAGCGTGGCGATGAGCGGGCTCGGCGCCACACCGGCGGTCCAGATCAGTGTCCGGCAGGGCAGCACGCGCCCGTCGGTGAGGGTGACGGTGTCCTCGGTGGCCTTGTCCACCGTCACACCGAGCGAGACCTCGACGCCACGCCGCCGCATGATGGCCAGGGCCTTCTCCCCGAGCCGGTCACCCAGTTCGGGCATCAACTTCGGCGCCACATCGACCAGGTGCCACTTGATCTCCGCTGGATCGAGCCCCGGGTACCGTTCGGCCGCGGCACTCGTCAGGCGGTGCAGATACGCCGCCGTCTCCGTCCCCGCGTACCCGCCGCCGACCACCACGAACTGCAGCCGCGACTCGCGCTCGGCGCGGTCCGAGCTCGCCGCCGCGAGATCGAGCTGCGAGATCACGTGGTCGCGGATCCAGGCTGCCTCGGCCAGCGTCTTCACGCCCACGGCGTGCTGGTCCACACCGGGGATGTCGAACTGCCGGGTCACGCTGCCCGGGGTCAGGACGAGGTAGTCGTAGCGCTCCACGACCTCCTCGCCGTTGATCTTCCGTACGATCACGGCCTTCGAGCTCGGGTCCACGCCGATGGCTCCGCCCGGCACGATCGCCGTACGGCGCAGCATCCGGCGCAGCGGCACCGCGACCGACTGCGGGGTCAGCACGCCCGAGGCGACATGGGGGAGCAGGGGCAGATACAGCTGGTGGTCCTGCGGGCTGACGAGCCGCAGTTCGGCGTCCTGCGCCTTGAGCAACCGCTCCAGCTTGTGCGCGCACTCCATACCGGCGAAGCCACCGCCGATGATCAGAATCCGGGGACGTTGCATACGAGATCGCTCCAGGGTTGGGCGAGGGGTCCGGTCAATCCTCCGACGAGGGGCGTCCCGGCGCACGTCGGGTGCGCCGGGCGAGGAATCCGAGTACCCCGCGACCGCCGGACGAATACCCCCGGACCGTCGCGTCAGGCGCCTGCCCCTGCGAGCCGCAGGTAGTCCCACGGGTCGTGCGCGTTGAGGACGGTGAACTCCTCCGTCCGGGTGGCCACCTCCCGCAGCCGCCCCTGATTGGCGACCCGCAGTTCGGCGTCGACCTGGGCGTCCAGCTGGATGATGTCCATGAGGGGATGCGAGTGCGGGGCGTCCGGCGCGATCTCGCGGTGGTAGAAGTACGCGTCCCCGGCATGCACGAGCCACCGCTCGCCGTCGCGCACCGCCACGGCGGCGTGCCCGGCGCTGTGCCCGCCGAGCGGCACGATCAGGAATTCCTCGCCGAGACCGCTCAGTTGCCGGACCCCGGAGAATCCGGCCCACTCCTCGCCGGCCTTCTCCTCGTACGTCTCCCAGCGCGGGCCGTGCGCCCAGTGCGCGGGCCGGTAGCGACGGCTGGGCGCCTCGGTGAGGGCCGCGGTCAGCTCGGCGGCCATGAGATGCACGCGCGCCTCGGGGAAGTCGGGAAGACCGCCGCTGTGATCGACGTCCAAATGGGTGAGCGCGATGTGCCGTACGTCGGACGCCGCGTACCCCAGCCGTTCGACCTGGGAGAGCGCGGTCTCGGCGAAGTCGAGCTCAGGAGCGGCGAGTTGGGTCCACTCCGGGTCGAGGGTCACGTGCGGCCCGCGCACATCGTCCCGCCCGAGCCCGCTCTCGACGAGCACGAGCCCGTCCGTGTCGGTCTCCACCAACAGGCAGTGGCACACGGCGTGGAGTGGCGGTGGCCCGTCGTAGGTGGGCTCGATCTTCAGCATGGACCCGCAGTTGAGGTGATGAACCTTCACGCGTTCCTCCCCGTCTCCTTCTCGTTCTCCAGGCTCCGCGCGACGACCGAGCCGACGCGCCGGGCGACCGACGAGACGACCGAGGTGTCACGCCGCACCTGTGCGAGGAGAAGAGCCCCCTGCAACGACGACATCACGAGCTCGGCAAGCTCGGTGGCCTCGTCGTCGGCGGCGCCCCACCCGCGAAACGCCTCCGCGAGCCCCGCAAGCCACGCGTCGTAAGTGACCTGGCAGGCATCGCCGATGGGCCCCTCGCCCCCCGCCTGTTCGAGCGCGACGGTGGCGACGGGACAGCCGTCCCGGAAGCCGGACTCGCGCAGCCCCCGCGCCAGCAACTCCCCGACCCCGACAACGGCCTCCTCCGGGCCACCGGCGGAGCCGACGACAGAGGCCATGCGGGCGCCCATCTCACCCCCGGCGAGCGCCACGGCCTCGGCGGCCAACTGCTCCTTGCCCCGGGGAAAGTGGAAGTACAGCGACCCCTTGGGGGCGCCGCTCTCCGCGAGCACTTGATTGAGCCCTGTCGCGCCGTAGCCCTGCCGCTGGAACAGATCGGCGGCCGTGCGCAGGATGCGGGCGCGGGTCTCTCCGCGTGTCTTGGTCACAGGGAGACAATAGACCGACCGGTCTAGAGAGAACAAGAGGTCAGGGATTCTTACGTCAGATCCCGGGCCGGTACCGAATCGGATGGTCCTCCGGCACCTCGACGATGACGATCTTGACGCCGTCGGGGTCCGCGATCCACATCTCGACGAGCCCCCAGGGCTCCTTCAGCGGCTCCCGCACCACCTCCACGCCCCGCGCCACGAGTTCCGCGTGCGCCGCCCGCGCGTCCGCCACCTGGAGCCACAACTGGAGGCCGGGCGCGGGCGGGACCTCCGAGCGGCCGGAGACCTCCAGGTGGCCGCCGCCCAGGAAGTAGACGGTGCCGCGGTCGGGGCCCGTGCCGAACTCGCGGTAGACGGCGAGGCCGAGCGCCTCGCCGTAGAACGCGCGCGAGCGCTCGGGGTCGGTGGGCCGGAGAAGGGTCCTGCTGCTCAGTACATGCACCATGCAGCCGCACCTTAGTGGGGGGATACGCTCGACGGTGCCCCGCCCACGCCGCGTCCGGCAGCGGTGGGCCCAAGAGATCGGAGAACCCGCCCCATGGACACCGCCCCGCGCCCCAGCACGAGCGACCTCACCTTCCGGGACGCCACCGACGCGGACGTCGACGTACTCGTCTCGCTGATCCAGTCGGCGTACCGCGGTGACTCCAGCCGGGCCGGCTGGAGCACGGAGGCGGACATCCTGGAGGGGCAGCGGACCGACCCGCAGGGTGTTGTCGACGTCATCGAGTCACCGGCGAGCAAGCTGCTCACGGTCGAGCGGGACGGCCGGATCGTCGCCTGCTGCCAGCTCGAACACCGCGGGGAGCACGCCTACTTCGGGATGTTCGCGGTGAGCCCGGCGCTCCAGGGCGCGGGTCTCGGCAAGGTGATCATGGCGGAGGCCGAGCGGCGGGTCCACGAGGAGTGGGGCGTGCGGGAGATGCACATGACCGTGATCTCCGTACGCGACGACCTCATCGCCTGGTACGAGCGGCGCGGCTACCGCCGTACGGGAAAGATGACTCCCTTCCCGTACGGCGACGAGCGGTTCGGCATTCCGCAGCGGGACGACCTGCAGTTCGAGCTGCTCGTCAAGCCGCTGGTCTGAGCGGGGCCCGGGTCACGCCGTGAAGCGACCCGTCCGCTTGATCTCCGGGTAGTCCGTGGTCGCCCCGTCCAGCTGCAGCGCGCGCACCAGCCGCAGATCGTCCTGCGTGTTCACGACCCAGCCGATGATCCGCAGATCGGCCTTCTTGGCACGCTCGACGATCTCCAGCGTCAACCGCCTGATGTTGAGGACGAGGGTGGTGGCACCGACGGCCGTGGCACGCTCCACGACGTCGGTGCCGTAGCGGCTCGCGACGAGAGCGGTGCGTACGCCGGGGACCAGGCGGGCGATCTCGGCGATCGCCTCGTCGTGGAAGGAGATCACCTCGACGCGGGCGACCAGGTCGCGCCGGTGCATCACCTCGGCGAGGGCGCGGGCGGCGGCCACATCCTTGATCTCGGCCTGCAGCGGCGCCTTCACCGCGTCCAGGACCTCTTCGAAGACGGGGACGCGCTCACCGCGCCCCGCGTCGAGCTCCCGCAGCTCGGCCAGGGTCTTCTCGGCGATCGGTCCCTTGCCGTCGGTCGTACGGGTCACGTCCGCGTCGTGCATGACGACCAGGGCGCCGTCCTTGCTCAGATGCAGATCGAGCTCGATGAGATCGAGGCCCGCGGCTTGCGCGGCGATGAAGGACCGGAGGGTGTTCTCGGGTTCGACACCCATGACCCCGCGGTGACCGATGGTGAGGAAGTTCAAGGTTCACTCGCTTCCGTCGACGGCGGCTCGGTGGCCGCGGGGAGGTGCCACGCGGCAATGTCGCAGCCTAACGGCCCGCCTCCGCGAAGGAACCGCCCGTACGGGGGTGCCCGGCGGAACCGGAGTCGTCCGTATCGCTTCCCACGATCCCGAGCAGAAGACCGGTGATGACGGCGGCGACAAGGACGGCGCGGGTGGTCACGGCTGCACTGCTCCATACGGCGGGGTCGGCTGACCCCGCCCGTCCTACCGGCTCGAGCCCCTGGGCCGCGAGCCACGTCACCCGCGGGTGGGCGAGTCCCCCGGGGGTTGACCTAGGGGAGTGCGGGCGCCCCCCTCCGTGTGCTGGGCGGCCGTCGGCGGCGCCATTTCCGTGAGATCGACGAGCATCGCCTCCGCCAGCGCGATCTCCGCCTCGAGCCGCCGCCCGCTCCAGCGGAGGGCGATCTGCGGGTGGGTCCAGGCCGCCTCCCCGTCCGCGCGCGCGAGCGCGTCGTGAACCTCCTTCAGCTCGCCCCGCGTGTGCGCGATGTGCTCGGCCACCAGAGCCCGCAGGTGCTCCGGCGCCGCGAGGTGACCGAGCCAGACCCGCAGGAGCAGCGGGTGCTTCAGGACGGCGGGGCCCGCGTCCTCGGCGCCCCCGGCCCATCCGACCAGGGCGGCGCGGCCCTCGGCGGTGATGGAGTACGACCGCTTCGCGCGAGGCTCCTCGGGCCCCGAGCGCCGGGACGTCGCGTACCCGAGCGCTTCGAGGCGGCGCAGCTCCGCGTAGATCTGGCTGATGGCGGGGGCCCAGTAGAAGTGGCGCAGTGAGGCGTCCGCCCACTTCTTGAGTTCGTACCCCGTCCGCTCCCCGGGGAAGGACAGCAGGCCGAGCACGGCCCACGCGGTCGGCGGCAGCTCGGCGGGCCCCCGTGGAGCGGCCGGGCGCTGCGGTGAGGTGGGGCGGGGACCTGCCATATGACTGATTGAAGTGAACGTCACGGTCCCGGCGCAAGATGTGTGCGGTGCGAAGAGCGTGCGGGGGTATACGGGGTTCATGAGTGATCTCCCGACGTCGCACATCCGCAGGCTGCTCGGCGCCACCGACCGCCTGGTGTTCCACCGTGTGGCCGCCCGCTCCTGGCCGGCGGCGCAGCCCGTCCTGCCCCGGCTGAGCCGGAGCGCCGACCACGGGCTGCTGTGGTTCGGCATCGCGGCGGGGATCTGGGCGCTCGGCGGTGCGCGCGGCAGGCGTGCGGCGGTGCGCGGCGTCGCCTCGCTGGCCCTCGCGTCGGCCACGGTCAACACGCTGGGCAAGAGCGCGGTGCGCCGCACCCGGCCGGTTCTCGACACGGTGCCGGTGATAAGGCACCTCTCCCGGCAGCCGATCACCAGTTCGTTCCCCTCCGGACACTCCGCATCGGCGGCGGCCTTCGCCACGGGTGTGGCCCTGGAATCGCGGGGCCTCGGCGCGGTCGTGGCCCCGGTCGCGGCGTCGGTGGCCTTCTCCCGCGTCTACACGGGCGTGCACTACCCCAGTGACGTCCTGGTCGGCGCGGCCCTCGGCGCGGGCGCCGCCTACGCGGTGCGCGGGATGGTCCCCTCCAGGTCGCAGATGCCGCCACCCGCGCGTCCCCGGGCGGACGCGCCCGCGCTGCCCGAGGGCGAGGGCCTGATCGTGGTGGTGAACCCCTCTTCCGGAACTCAGCCACAACTCATGGACCCGGTGAGGCAGTTGAAGACGATCCTGCCCTGTGCGGAGGTGGTGCTGTACGAGGAGGAAGCGGGGCCGCTGCCCAAGGTCCTGGAGGAGGCGGCCAGGGACGCCGCCCGGCGCGGCGGGGTCTTCGGCGTGTGCGGGGGAGACGGCACGGTGAACGCCGCGGTGACAGCGGCCCTGCACTTCAACGTGCCGCTGATGGTGTTGCCCGGCGGAACGTTCAACCACTTCGCCGCCGACCTCGGCGTCGACACGGTCGCGGACGCCTGCGTCGCCCTCGCCGAGGGCAGTGCCGTACGGGCCGACGTCGGACGGATCAAGCCCCTGGTCGGCACCGGCCCCCACGGCAGGACGCACTCCGAGCCGGTGTATTTCCTGAACACGTTCAGCCTCGGCTCCTACCCCGAACTCGTACGCATCAGGGAGGAGTGGTCCCCGAAAATCGGCGGTCCGCCCGCCACCCTGCTCGGCGTCGCCCAGATCCTGCACACAGGGCGGCCGCTGCGCGCGGTGGTGAACGGCAAGACCCGCTCGATGTGGCTGCTCTTCGCGGGCAACGGCGCCTACCGCAGCAGCGGCATCGCCCCGGTGCGCAGGCACGACCTGGCCGACGGGCTGCTCGACATCCGCATCGCGCACGGCGGGCGCTTCGCGCGCAGCCGCCTGTTGGCCGCGGCGGTCGTCGGCCAGCTGACCAAGACCCGCCTGTACGCCTCCGCCAAGGCCCAGCGTCTGGTCATCTCCGGCCTTCCCGAGGGCACACAGATGGCGTACGACGGCGAACTCGCTCCGGCGCCCGCCGCGCTGCTCCTCGACAAGCTCCCCGAGGCCCTCACCGTGTACCGGCCGACCCTCGACTGAGCGCGGACGAGCCCGAGAGGCTTTACGCCAAGCGGAGCACTCGGGGTGCGCGCGGGGCCCGTCGCCGGTGTGCTGGCCTTCATGGGCTACGACATAGACAGCCCGCGTGAAGCGGGCAGCACACGACGCGACGTACTGGGCGTCGCCGCGGTCCTCCTGGCCGGCGGCGCCTTCACGGCGGTGGCGGGCCCCGTGCCGCAGGCCGCCGCGGAATCGGAACCGGACGGCGGCTGCGGCCTCGGCTACGACGCGGAGTTCGAGGAAGCCCTCGCCGACGCGGACGAGGCGATCCCCGAGGACCGTGCGCGCGACCCGGAAAAACCACGGCGCAAGTTCGCCCTGCCTATCCGCCGGGACTTCCGCGTCTCCGCCCGCTACGGGATACGCGGCAACTGGCTCGCCGGCCACCACACCGGCATCGACCTGGCGGTCCCCACGGGAACCCCGGTGCACGCCGTCGGCGCGGGCACCGTGGTCCTCGCGCGCTGGTCGGGCGCGTACGGCAAGGCGGTGACGGTGCGCCTGCGGGACGGGCACTACGCCGTGTACGCGCACCTCTCCCGCATCTCCGTGCGCAGGGGGGAGCGCGTCCGCGCCGGCGAACGGCTCGGCAGGAGCGGGTCCACGGGGCGGGCCACCGGGCCCCATCTCCACCTGGAGATCCGGACCAAGCGCCGCTACGGCTCCGACGTCAATCCGGTCCGCTATCTCGCCAAGCGCGGGGCACGGCTGCTGTGAGGCGTGAGGCGCCGCCACCGAGGTGCGTGGCGGCGCCTTCGGGGCGAGGGCTCAGGCCCGCGCGGCGCCCACGCCGCTGCGGCCCGCGACCGTGGTGGACGTCGTCGTGGAGTGGGCCAGACGTGCGGTCCGGGCGGGGACGTCGACCGTGTAGGTGTCCACGGTCATGGCCCGCTCGGAGGCCTTCAGGACCATGAACCCCACGTCGGAGAAGTTCTGCCAGGCAGCGGGGTGGTCGAAGTGGGCCCTGCCGTCACCGGACTTGGCGGCGGCCCCGCAGACTATCTGCCGGGTGCCCGCCGTGCGGGTCGTCGGTTCCAGGATCTGCAGGGTGTGGTCGTGCCCGGACAGGATCAGGTCGGCACGGCCGCACACCACCTGCTCGTACAGCTCCTTGAGGTGGATCCCCCGCGTGTAGTGGCCGATGAGGAATCCGTCGTACGAACCGGCGCTGCCGTGCTTCCCGTTGTTCAGGTAGGGGTGGTGGCCGAGCACCACCTTCCAGCGGGCCTGGGACGCGGAGAGCGCGGCGTCCAGCCACTGGCGCTGGGCGCGCATGTAGGGCCCGTCCCACTGGTAGTGCGGCGAGGTCTGCGCGACGGTCGAGGCCACGGGGTTGGTGTCGAGGGCGAAGAACTCCACCACCGGATCGCCCGGGGCCTGGGGCGACGGCAGGGCGACGTTGTAATAGCGGCTCGGCATGTACCAGCGCGGTGAGGTCGCCGCGTAGGAGACCTCGCGGTCGCCGCGCGAGGGGTCACCGCCGCTGCCCGGGATCAGGCCCGAGCAGTCGTGGTTGCCGAGGACCATGAGCCAGGGGACGTCGATGCCGGTGTTGGGCGTCTCGAACTTGTCCCGGAACTCGGAGTCGTGGTCGGACTCGGGCCCGTTCTCGTAGATGTTGTCGCCCAGGCCGACGGCGAGGGAGATCCCCTCGTCACGGCAGACCCGCCGGGCGGCCTCGGTGACGGCCAACTGTTCCTCGCCGCCGGTTCCCGCGTCCCCGGTCACCAGGACGGCGAACTCCCCCTTCGGGTTCGGAGCGTCGGGGAGGGGGTACTTCGCCACGCCCTGGGGCGCCGCACCCCGGGACGCCGCGCCCTGCGTCGCCGCGGCCTGCCCCACGCCGAACGGCAGCACGGCGAGCGCGGCCCCGGCGGCGGCACCGCCCAGCAGGGTGCGCCGGTGCGGGGCGAGGGCTCGCGGGCCCCACGTGGCGGCGAGGTCCCTCGCGAGCGGGGCGTCGGCCCGCAGCCACTGCTGTTCGGTCAAGTCCGCCCGGGGCGGCATCAGTTCGTCATCGCACATCAGAGCGTTCTCCCATACCGGCGCGGCCAGCGGAAGACGATCAGACGAATTGCCGGTAGCGGCGGGGTCTCAAGCCGCTGACCGGCGTAGTAAGGTCACCGGCGTTCGAGCGCACCACCCGCACCACCCGCACCACCCGCACCGTCCGCCTCGAAGCGCGCTACGGCATAGTCGGAGGTGTCACGGGCGCGGCCGTGCCGACCTACGAGGGCACGAGCGGGACGCACACGCTCGCCCTCGGCCAGGCCCTCACCGGCCACGCGGCCGTCCGCTGAGGGTCGTTCACCCGGGGCCTCAGCCGCTCAGCTTGTGCAGCGCGGCGCCCACCAAGGTCTGTACGCCCGGCAGCAGGACCGAGAGGTCCGGGGCGAACAGGGGGCTGTGGTTGCCCGGCACCGAGGTGATCTTCTCACCGAGTTCCTCGCCCGGCGCGGCGTGCCAGGCGGCCCGCGGTGTCGAGGCCACGAACCAGAAGTCGTAGGGCACCCCGGTGGGCACGAGGAGGGAGAAGTCCTCGCTGCCCATCGCGGGCCCGAAGTCGAACACGCCGCCGCTGCCCAGCAGTTCGCGGTGCACGTCCGCGATCTCCGCGTCCAGCGCCGCGTCATTGACCGTGGCCGGGAAGCCGGCACCGGTGTTCACCTCGGGCGGCGTCGGGCACCCGGCGGCCTGGCATTCCCCCTCGACGATGCGGCGGACGGCGGCCAGCACCCGCTCGCGCACCTTCACGTCCTGCGTACGGAGGTTCAGGCCGAGCCGGGCCTCCGCGGGGATGATGTTGGGCCGCTGGCCCGCGTGGAACTGCCCCACGGTCAGCACCACCGAGTCCGCCGCGGACACCTCACGGGACACGACGCTCTGCAATCGGGTGACGATGTACGCGGCCGTCACCACCGGGTCGACGCCCGCCTCGGGCCGCGAGCCGTGGCCACCGACCCCCGGCACCACGATGTGCACGTCGTCGGCGGCCGACATGATCAGCCCTGGCGTGTGCGAGACCAGGCCCGCGGGGCCGGGGGCGACATGCTGGCCGAAGACGGCGTCGGGGCGGGGAACGCGTTCGTGGAGCCCGTCGACGACCATGGCCCGGGCTCCGCCGCCCGCCTCCTCGGCGGGCTGCCCGATCACCACGAGGGTGCCCGACCAGGTGTCGCGTGCGGCCGCGAGGGCTTCGGCGGCGAACGTCAGCCAGGTGACGTGCATGTCGTGGCCGCAGGCGTGCATGACACCGTCGACGGTGGAGGCGTACGTGAGCCCCGTGGTCTCGGTGACCGGCAGCGCGTCCATGTCGCCGCGCAGCCACACCACGGGCCCTTCGCCGTTCTCCAGGACGCCGACGACCCCGGTGCCGCCGACGCCGGTGGTGACCGCGTATCCGGCGCCGCGCAGCCGTCCGGCGAGGATCCCGGCCGTGCGGTGCTCCTGGAAGGAGAGCTCGGGGTGGCGGTGCAGATCCTGGTACAGCTTCTCCAGGTCAGGCGTCTTCAGCCCCGAGGTGAGGTCGAGGGCCAGGCTCGCTGAGGTGGCTGCGGTGGGCATGCGGCTCCTTGCGGTCGAGGCGATCGAAGTGTTCGAGGCGATCGAGGCGTCCGAGGGACGGGATCACCCTTTCGGTCACCTTCGCACAAGGCGTGGCGCCCGGCAGCGGCCGCTCCGGAAGGTACCTCAGACGGCAAAGTGCAAAAATCGGCACATACCCCTCAGGAGGAGCGTGGTCAGTGTGTCCCGGAGCCGCCGTCTGATCCTGGCCTCGCCGACCGAGGTCTGGCGTCTGCTGTCCGACGGCCGCCGGTACGGGGAGTGGGTGACGGGAACCCAGGAGGTTCTCGCCGTGGACCCGCACTGGCCCGCGGTGGGCGCCCGCCTGAAGGTCCGGGTCGGTGTCGGTCCGCTGGCCCTGGACGACACCTGCGTCGTCCGCATCAGCGAACCGGAGAGCCGCCTGCAACTGGAGGCGAAGGCGGGCCCCCTCGGAGCGGCCCGGATCGCCATGAACCTGATCCCCTGGGGCGAACACACCCTCTTCATCCTGGACTGGCACCCTCTGAGGGGCCCCGGCACCCGGATGCACGGGCTCCCCGTGGACTACGTGATCGGGGTCCGCAACGGCATGATGCTGACGAAGCTGGCCAGGGTCGCGGTGAGTGAGCACGGCCGGAACGTCTGAGGCTCGGCCGGCGACTTCCAGAAGCCGTACTGAATTGTCCTTGGCGGCTTGCTGAATCCGGGGCGCCGTGGTTGCCGTGACCGGCAGGAGTCAGGACGGCTGAGGCCGCCGCAGTCCCTGAAGGAGCAGTTCGATCAGTCGGCGGGGGTCGTAGCGGTCGGGGTCGCTGTCGTGGCCGATGCAGAGGTTGCCGATGCCGCGCATGAGTTCGTAGGCGCGCGTACCGGGTTCGATCTCGTCGGCGTCGGCCGCGGCCTCTAGTAGTTGCTCACAGACGGGCACCAGGCGGTCGAGGAAGTACGTGTGCAGCGCCTCGAAGCCGCTGCTGTCCGACTGCAGCGCGTGGGCGAGCCCGTGCTTGGTGACCAGGAAATCGACGAAGAGATCGACCCACTGGCGCAGCGCCGCCAGCGGGGACTCGGCGTCCGCAAGCAGGGCCGGGCCCGCCTCGGCGCACGCCTCGACCTGGTGACGGTAGACGGCGACGACGAGATCGGACCGGGTGGGGAAGTGGCGGTAGATCGTCCCCACCCCGACACCCGCCCTGGCCGCGATCTCGCGGATCGGCGCGTCGACGCCGGAGGTGACGAACACCGCGGCGGCGGCGGCGAGCAGCGTCCGCTCGTTGCGCCGCGCGTCGGCCCGCTTGCTTCGGGGCGCGCTGCGGGCCGGTACCTCTCCGGAGTTGCTTGCGGTGGGCATCACGCTCTCCTTCCTTCGGGTCAGGGGTCGTTGACAAAGCGGAACGATGTTCCGTATCGTCATCACGTAATCGGAACAACGTTCCGCTTGCAGCATATCCGAAGCCGGACGCTTCTGGCTGTCTACCTCACCGCCTCGCTGCCTCACCGCCTCCCTGGCTGCCGGTCCGCAAGGAACCGGCAGTGGAGGCCACCGAAGGGAAACGCGCACCATGAGTGCAAAGAGTCCGATGGCCGACATGAGTGACATGAACGCCATAACCGATGACGCCGACGTCTTCGGCTCGCCGAGCCCCGTTCTCTCGGTCAGCCCCGTGGCGCTGCCGGCCCCCGACCGGCCCGTGGATCTGGAGATCCGGGTCTCCGCGCCGGTGACCGGGACCGACCTGCCGGTCATCCTCATCTCACACGGCCAGGGCCCCTCCCACCACCTCTCCTCCCTGAACGGCTACGCCCCCCTCGCGAACTTCTGGGCGGCCCATGGATTCGTCGTGATCCAGCCCACCCATCTGAGCTCGCGGACGCTGAGCCTGGACCCCGACACCCCCGGCGCGCCCCTGTACTGGCGGTCGCGGGTCGAGGACATGAAGCGCGTCCTCGACGGGCTCGACGCCGTCGAGACCGCCGTCCCGCAGCTCCGCGGGCGCATGGACCGCGGCAAGGTCGCCGTGGCCGGGCACTCGATGGGCGGGCACACCGCGAGCCTGCTGCTCGGCGCCCGGCTCACCGACCCGCAGGACGGAACGGAGGTGGACCTGGCCGACCCGCGCGTCAAGGCGGGCGTCCTTCTTGCCGCGCCCGGCAGGGGCGGTGACGCACTCACCGGCGAGGTGGCCAGGAATTGGCCCTTCTTCTCGACCGCGGACTTCTCCCGGATGGCGACGCCGACGCTCGTGGTCGCGGGCGACAAGGACGAGTCCGCCCACATGACGGTCGCGGGCGCGGACTGGCACACCGATCCGTACGTCCTCTCGCCGGGCCGCAAGGCGCTGCTCACCTTGTTCGGCGCGGAGCACGGGCTCGGCGGGATCTCCGGATACGACGTCGCCGAGACCACGGACGAGAACCCCGCACGCGTGTCCGCCGTCCAGCGGCTCACCTGCGCCTATCTCCGCAGCGAGCTGCGTGCCGGCGACCCCGCCTGGCAGGTGGAGTGCGAAGCGCTGGCGGCCGCGCCCGACCCCCTCGGACACATCGCGACCAAGTGAAGCCGAGGGGCCCGCACGCAGGGAATACGCCAACTGACCTTTCATGCAGGAAAGTTGATGTATTCGGAAGCCATGCAAGTACGCTCCGTGCGACATTGACCACTCGCCGCGCTGCGGCCACGCACGGCACGGGGGTAAGCCGGATGGGCCGGGAACTGGGCTTCGAGGGGCTCATCGACGACGAGGGCTTCTTCCCTCGCCGGGGTCGTCGCCCCCGCGGCGGCGCCCCTCGTGGGAGCCACGCTGACGGAGTTCCTGGAAAAGCTGGCGCGCACCGGCGCCGAACCGGTGCGCGCCACCTACGGCGACTATCCCGGCGCTGCCGGAAGCGCGGGCACCGCACTGCGGCTGCTCGCCCACGACTTCCAACAGGCGGCGAGGAGCGCAAGTTCGCCGAGGGCTTCCTCTTCCGCGCCCTGCGGGAAGACCTGGACGCCGCCTATACCGGCATCGGCGCCGCACTCACCCGCGTCGGCCGCCCCGCCGTGCTGCTGCAACACGCCAACTGGCCGGTGGGCCGTGGACTCTTGGCGGCCACGCTCGCCGACCGGGCCGACGGCCACCGCGAGCGCACGGTGCTCGTGGCGAGCGAACGGATGGCGCGGCCACTGTTCCTGGCCGACGAGCCGCGCACCGAGGAACTCGCCGACTACCGTCCGGACCAGGAGGACCCGCCTCACTGGCGGCGGCTGGCCCCGCGCGGCCGGGCGGGCCAGGGTGTGCTGCTCCTGCGGATGCCGCTGCTCACCACGGAACAGGAACTGGGCGACTCCCGCACCATGATGGTGCACGACGGGGTACGCACCGCGGTCGAGGCGATCCGCGGTGCGAAGCCCACCGGAGAAGCCGTCCCCTCCGCCGAGCAGGTGGGCAACCGCTGGGCCACGATGCAGTCGAAGAACCGCGTGAACGGCACCAGCGGCCGCATCTGCCTCACCAAGGCGGGCAACCCGTACGACAAGCCGCTCGCGGTCGTAGCCCTGAAGCCCGGCACGAAGGCGGGACCGGGCACGCTGGAGTACGTGAAGCTGGCCTGGCCCACCGGAAAGCCACAGCCCGAGGACTGTGTCGTACGGGGCGGCTAGTGGGCTGGCGGCCGGTGGCCACGGCCTCAGCGGACGACGTCGAAGACGTTCTTCTGCAGGCCGTTGGCGTAGGCCTCGTGCTCCACGAGCCGCAGCTTCTGGGCGTCCTTGTCCGTGTCGCTGAACAGGCGCTTGCCCGCACCGAGCAGCAGCGGGAAGACGAGCAGGTGGTAGCGGTCGATCAGACCCGCGTCGGAGAGGTTCCGGTTCAGGGCGGCGCTGCCGTGCATGATGATCGGGCCGCCCTCGGTCTTCTTCAACGCGGCCACCTCGTCCAAGGAGCGCAGGATCGTGGTCTCGCCCCACTCCGACACCAGGTCCCCCTCGGTGAGGCTGGTGGAGACGACGTACTTCGGCATCTCCTTGTAAGCGGCGAACTCCTCCATGCCCGGCCACACAGGGCTGAACGCCTCGTAGCTGACCCGGCCGAACAACATCGCCGTGGCCTCCTCCTGCTCCCGGCCCTTGATCTCGAACGCCTCCGGGAGGAACTCGATGTCCTTGAAGGTCCATCCGGAGTTCCGGTAACCGGGCTCGCCGCCCGGGGCCTCCACGACGCCGTCGAGCGAGACGAAAGCGGTGCTGATCAACGTACGCATCTGGAACTCTCCTGAAGGATTCGGTCGTGGTCGCCGCTTCATTTTCGCGGTTACGGGGGTTCTGACCGGAGCTCTCGCGGAAAGTAATCGGTCATCCTTCCGAACCGGCCACCGGACCTCCGACGCGCCCGCCTCGGCGGCCGGGCCATTTCGCGCCCAGGGCAAGGTCGTTCCGGAGGGAGAAGGCGTTGTCCGCCCCCGCCCGCTCGTTCTACCCTGGCGCCGAGGCCCGCCCCCAGCCCCCGGACCGGCCCGACCGCTCGGCTCAGGCTCTGACGCCGAGCGGCAGGCACAGCGGCAACTCAGGCTGCCGGTTCCGTACTTCCTTGCAGCGGACGCATGGACACCGGCTCGTCCCGCCGGCTGTCGCGTCGGGGGCCACTCCCGCGGCCTCCGGTCGCCGGCCGGTGCGGACACCCGCTCCTGGGGCACCAAGGGGAGCCCGCCCCCAGGAGCGCCGCGGCCGCCGCCGCCGAAACCGGCGGCGGCCGCAGGCTCCGGCAACACCGTCCGCTGCCCCGAGCAACACCCTCCATACCCGCCCTGTACGGCCCGACACCCGCGCCGTCAGGGAGCCCTGGAGGCAAGCCGGTGGGGCCGGGCGAGGTGAAATGGTGAGCACCGCTGCCGCCCCCGAGGTGAGCAGCGGATACGGTGCTCTGGTGACTGATGGGGAGGGGACGGTGCCCGGGACCGCGCTGCTGATTGCGGCGGCGCCGGTCGGCAAGGCCCGTATGGTGGACGCGGCTTCCGTGCTGCCCGTACTCGCCGCGGTGTCTCCGGCGGTGCTCGCCGGTACCGCGACCGCGAGTGTCGTGGAGCTGGCGGACCCGCTCGACCCGCAGACCGTGCTGACTCGGCTGCGTGCGGCCGCCATGGCGCCGGGGCCTTTGACGGTGTACCTGATCGGACAGCTGAGTCTCGATCGCCGTCAGCGACTGCAACATGTCGCCCTGGCGCGGACCACGGCGGCGACGGTGCGCTACACCGGATTCCCCTGGCACTGGATCGCCCAGGAGCTACGGCTGCGCCCGCCCGGCAGCACGACCGTCGTCGCCGACCTGCATGCCGACGCCGACAGTTGGCAGCAGCTGGCGCAGCGCCCCCTGGAAGTGGGGGCGGGCGTGGCGCTCTACGGACGCATCGCTCCGCCGCCCGGCCGGCGTGCCGTCGCGGCCCCCTCGTACATGAAGGCGTTGGCGACGGTCCTGCGCAGCGGGCACCGGCCGCCGCTGCCGGAGCTGCATCAGCACGTCGCGGCCCAGACGGCGGAGGAGGGCGCGACCGACGTCATGCTGCTGTCCGTCGACCCCGCCCTCGTCGCCTTCCCCACCGGCGCACCCGCGGGCCCGCGCGGCCGGGCACCGGTCCCCGCCCAGCAGCAGGCGCCCACCTCCGACGTGCCGGCTGCGGCGGCGCCGGGGGCTCCCGGCGCGGACCCGCACGCGGCGATCACCCAGGCCGTCGAGGCGGGACGCCATGGCGAGGCGGCGGCCATGGCCGCCGCCTGGGAGCAGGAGGCGCTGCGGACGTACGGGCCCTGTTCGCCCGAGGTGGTGCACTGGATGGAGGTTCGCGGACATCTGGCGATCTTCGCCAAGGACCCCGAACGCAGCTGCGAGATCTGGCTCGCCGTGGTCTCCACCAGGCTCACCGCGGGTCAAGCCCCCGACGCCCCCGATGTCGAGGCCGCCGCGGACCTGGCCCACCACCAGTGGGAGCAAATCCGTGACCCGGACACCGTCCGCGAACTCGGCCCGGCCCTGGTCGCGTTGCGGCGCCGCGTGCCGGGCCGTCAGCGCGGCACGGTGAACCTCGTCCAGCAACGCCTCGTGCAGTTCCACACGCAGGTCGGCTGAGGACGGGTCGGGCTCAACGCGCGGACGGTGGGATGCCGTTGGCCGAGGCGCCTTGGCGGTGACGTCGACGACCCGCGGGCCCATGCACACCTGGCCGCTTCACGCGGAGTGGGCGCGCGGTGCCGGTGCCGCGGCCTCCCAGGCGAAGCCGTCCAGGTCGGTGAAGGACCCGGCGTCGCCGCTGATCACGAGGCGGTGCGAGCCGGTGCCGTCAGGGGAGACACCGAGGTCCTTGGCCAGGGCGCGACGCCGGTAGAGCGCCAGCTTGAAGGCGTTCGCCCCGGCCCGGAACTCGCAGTACACGCGTCCGAAGCTCTTCGCCACGGCACAGCCCTGCTCCACGTAGAACCGCTTGCTCGCGGTCATGTCCGCGACGCCCAGCAGGAGCACCATCTCGTCGATCAGCCGGGTGACGGGGCCGGTGTCCTTCTTGGCCGAGGTCGCGACCTTCCAGATCGTCCCGTCCGGGGCCTGTATGACGCCGCCGTAGCCCCAGAGAACCCACGGAAGCCGGTGCTCGGCTCCTCGGAGGCCCGCAGACGCAGCTGCGTCTCCAGATCGAAGGCCGTGGTGTAGAAGTGCTGGGCTGCCGTGGGGTCGGCCACGTCGAGGGTGACGGATGCGATGTTTGCCATGTCCATCACGCTAGGCGGGGCGGGGCGTTGGGTGCTTCTTCGTTCCTGATCGGTGTTCATTGGTTCGAGCCGTCCCCCGGCGCCGTGGACGACGGAACTTCGCGGGGCGGGGAGGCGTTGGCAGAAAGACGCGTGGAACGCGCGCGGACGAGCTAACAGGTAGCCGAGGTGGCACGCATGGCGATGTGGGACCGGATCAAGGACCAGGCCAAGGGTCTGCAGCAGTCGCAGGGGGCACGCAGCAGCTCCGGCGGTCAGGGACGACCGGGGTCGGGGTCGGGGTCGGGCGGGTCCAAGGCGCAGCTCGTGGGCGTGCTCAAGTCCCAGCTCTCCTCCCTCAAGACGGAGCTCAAGAGCGGTGCCTATCGCGACGCGAGCATGGCCATGTGCGCCCTGGTCGCCGCCGCCGACGGCACGGTCGACCCGGCCGAGCGCCGGCACGTGGAGTCACTGATCCTGCAGAACGACGTACTGAAGAACTTCCCGCCCGAGCAGCTGCAGCAGCGGTTCAACAAGCACGTCGACCAGCTGTCGTTCAACTTCCAGCAGGGCAAGACCGAGGTCATGCAGGAGATCGCCAAGGCGGCGAAGAAGCCGATGGAGGCCAAGGCGGTCGTGCAGACCGGCTTCGTCGTCGCCGGAGCTGACGGGTACATCGCCCCGGCCGAGGAGCAGGTCCTGCGCGAAGCGTGCGCGGCGCTCGGCCTCTCCCCGCAGGAGTTCGGCCTCTGATCCACAGGGCGCACGTCGGTGCGTGATCCGGGGCCGGGGCCCGCGCCCAGCGGTGCGGGCCCCGGCCTAGGAGTCCTCGTCCGGCCACTGCCAGCTCATGCCGTAGATGCCTTGGCGGCACTGCGCCGCGTAGAGGTGGGCCGCGCCGGAGGAGTCCACGGTCAGGGGGCGTACCTTGCGCTGCTGGGCGGAGGCGTTCTCCCGGTAGTAGGAGTGGCAGATCGCCGGTGGCCGGTCGTGGGGGAAGTGCACCTGCAGGAGATAGGCGTCCTGGTTGCCGCGGATGCCCCGCTCGTGGAGTGTCGTCGGGTGTTCCTGCGAGGCGGTGCGGATCTCGTAGTCGACGGTCGTGGTCTCGCCGAACGACAGCGGACGGCCGAAGCCGATCTGGAGCATCACACCGCCCGAGGCCGCGTCCTGCCGCATTGATTCCAGCTGTCCGCAGTGGACGGTCGCTTCGGGCAGTCCGGCGTCGGGATCGTCCAGGAAGTGCAGATTGATCAGCTGGTCGGGACCGTCGCAGACGGCGCGGACCAGGTGGTTGATGGTCAGTCGGCTGACGCAGCCCCGCCGGTCCAGGTGCAGGACCTCGCGGGTGAGGAGAATGGCGATCCCCTGGTTGAAGCGGGGGAAGGCATCGCCGAGTGCCTGTTCCTGCCGGGACGCGGGACCATAGAGACGGCGGGTCGCGTGCTCGTCGATGCGTACGGCCGGGCGGCGTCCGCGCGGACGTTGGGGTCGCAAAAGACCGGAGAGTTCTCCGGGCGCCAGGTCGAGGATGCTCTCCAGCGCGACCACGGCGCGCAGGGAGTCCGAGCGTTCGGGGCGGGTGCGGTCGCGCTGCCAGTAGCTGAGGGTCGCGGGCGTGAGGCGGATGCCGCGGGCGGTGAGTCGCTCGCAGATCCGGTCCAGGGGGAGCCCGCGGCGGCGCACCGCTTCGCGCAGGGCCACGGCGAACGGAGCGGGGGAATCCGTCGAAAAGACCGTCCCAGTACCGGATTCCGAATTGTCCGACGTCAGCCCGGATGTGACCGTCACGAATTTCGCCTCCCGGCATGACAGATGACGAGCCGCACTCACGGAGCAGGCGCAACTGCCCGATGAATGCCGTTGTGTGTCATCGCTGGACATGGCCGGACACGGGCGACGGACAAAAGAATTCCCGGCCTGACGCCTCGCCTACCAAACCCCGCCGGGCCGCGTACGTCAATATCCGTAACGCCGCTTCCGCGTCACGTATCGGGCTCGGACCGATCGGCACGCCGGCATCGGCCCTCGTCGAAAGAGGCGCGGTGCGGGCGTTCACGCCGAGCAGCTCAGGGGCCGTCAACTCCCGCCTCCCGGCGTTCCGCTGTGCACGCGCAGGAGGCTCCTCTTCCCACGCTCCAGGCCTGCGGGCGCGCATTAAGTGTTTACCCCTTTCGCCTTAAGGGCCGGTGCTTCGCCATGCCTTGTGCGGCCACCGAAGTGACGGGAAGGTTTCGCCCAACGGCGCGGTCCGGGAAATCCCGGGTACGGCGTCGATGGATGTTCGGTGCACCAATTGACCCCACCCCGGTGCGCCGAACGTCCCTATGCCACCCCCCACTTACCCTTGGAAGGCATTCCCATGGCGCATGTTCGGCATTACCTCCTCGCTGCCGCGGCAGCCGGAGCCCTGGTTGTCACGACGGGTGCCACTGGTGCGCACGCCGACGTGCCCCCGACGCCGCGCTACGAGCCGCAGATGATCGAGGCCTTGGCGGACACGCTCGGTGTGAGCGAGAGCGCCGCCGTACGGCGTCTGGACGAACAGGCGAGCCAGCAGCGGAGACTGGACCGGCTGCACCGGGACGGTGTCCGGACGGACGGTGCGTTCTTCGACGCGAAGGGCGAACTGACCGTGAACGTCCGCGCGTCCCGTGCGGCGGCGCAGGTGAAGGCCACCGGCCTGACCGCGCGCATACCGAGTCGGGGAGAGGCGGAGCTGACGCGCGTCACCTCCGCACTCGACGCGGCGGCGGCCGAGCGAGTGCCGAGCGGCATAGCCTCCTGGGAAGCCGATCTGGCCTCCGACACGGTCAAGGTCACGGTGGCCGACTCCACCGCCCCTGCGGCGCGCGCCTTCCTCAAGAAGGCCCGCGGATACGGCGACGCCGTCCGTATCGTCAAGAACGGGCAGGAGCTGGAGGCGAAGGCGGCCGTCGCTCCGGGCAGCCGCATGAACATCAACAACCAGCCCGGTTCGTGGTGTTCGGTCGGCTTCGGCGCACGCAGTGCCGCGGGCCGGCAGTACCTCGTCACCGCGGGCCACTGCGTGGTCGGCAACCCGGGCCTCTACTTCAACGGCTCGCAGTTCGCGACCGGCTCCACGACCCGCTTCGCGGTCGGCCGCAACAGCGTGGACATGGGCCTGGCGACGATCCAGGCGGGCTCCTCGATCACCACGGCCGTCGGCACCTGGGGCAACGGCGCCTCGGTCGCGGTGCGCGGCGGTCAGCGTGCGGCGGTCGGCGCGACCCTGTGCAAGTCGGGCTCGACGACGGGCTGGACGTGCGGACGGGTCGGTGCGTACAACGTGACCGTCACCTACACCGATCGCAACGGCGGTCCGGACACCGTGGTCAGTGGCCTGGGCCGGTCCACGGTGTGCGTGGAGGGCGGCGACAGCGGCGGCGCGTACATCGCGGGCAACCAGGCTCAAGGCATGACCTCGGGCGGCCCGACGAACCAGTCGTGCGGTGGGGTGAACGACCAGGGCTCCTCGTACTTCCAGCCGCTGGACGACACGCTGCGGCACTACGGCCTGACGCTCAACACGAACTGACCCCCCGCACCTGAGGGACAGCGCTTCCCCGGCAGGGCCGTTTCGGCCCTGCCGGGGAAGTCTTCGTGCTGCCTGGGAAACATGCCGAAGACCGTCACCGGCGCCGCGCGCGACCTCTTGCGGATTCGACACCTGACGACTAGTCATATGGCTAATCGAAACAAGGGCGCCCGCGCGCACAGCGGCACACCGCAGCGGCACAACTCCCTGGAGGGCACGTGAAGTTCTCCGTCATATTCGAAGCGCAGCTCGCCGACCCCACCGTCGAGCGCGAGCACCAACTCATCCGTGACTGCGTCGAACAGGCCGTCCGGGCCGAGGAGATGGGGTTCGACCGGGTGTGGGCCGTCGAGCACCACTCCCTCAAGTGGTACGCCCACATGAGCGCCCCGGAGATCTTCCTGACCTGGGTCGCCGCGCGCACCAGCACCATCCGCATCGGACACGGCGTGGTCTGCATGCCCTTCGCCTTCAACCACCCGGCGCGGGTCGCCGAGCGCGCCGCCATGCTCGACCTGCTGTCCGGCGGACGGCTCGACCTCGGGGCGGGGCGCGGCGGGACGCTCCAGGAGACCTCACTGTGCGGCGTGGACAAGGAACGTACGACCCAGGAGGTCGAAGAGGCGCTGCAGATCATCGGGAAGGCCTGGGAGAGCGAGGAGTTGGAGCATCACGGCGCGCTGCTCGACATCGATCCGCACCCCATCCTGCCCCGGCCGCGGCAGACCCCCCACCCCCCGCTCTTCCTCGCCTGCAGCAGGACCGAGACCCTGCGGCAGGCCGCGGAACTCGGCGTCGGCGCGCTGGTGATGGGCTTCGCGGGGCCCGAGTCGATCGCCGAGATGCGGGCGGCGTACGACACGGCGATCGCGGGCCGCGGTGACGCGCGCCTCGTGTCCAGCGTCGTCAACGACCACTTCTCCGTGCTCTGTCCGACCATCGTGCTCGACGACCGGGAGAGCGCCCGGCGCGTCGGCATCCGCGGGCAGCGGTTCTTCGCTCAGTCCATCGGGCATTGGTACGGCGGCGCGGGCATCCCCGACGAGGCCGTGGTCGAAGGGGCCGACGAGGCGGCCGCGATGCGGGAGGCCGCCGAGCAGGTCGTCGCGCGGCTGCACGAGCACGACATTCCGGTACGGCCCACCTCCACGGCCACCTTCAACGCCGATCACGCCTACGGAACCGCCGACGACGCCATCGCGTACGTGGAACGGCTCCGCGACGCGGGCGCCGACGAGATCATGTGCCTCATCCAGATGGGCACCGTCCCGCAGGAGGCATGCATGGAGACCCTGCGGCAGTGGGGCGAGAAGGTCATCCCCTACTTTCGCGCCCAGGAGGCGGGGTGATGGCGGCGAGCACGGACGGCGACCAACGGGACCCCGCCTCGCGCCCGCACGTCGTGAGCGCGGACGGTGACCGCCTCGCCCCGGCCGCACGGCCCCTCGTCGACGCGCTGAGCGCCGCGTTCCCCGACCTCGGCGGCGCCGTCACCGACGCGGCCGAGGCCCGCCGCGTCCTCGCCGCGACGCCTTCCCCCGGCAAGGCCGTGCCGCCCGTGGGGAGCGTCGAGGACCGGGACATCCCCGGCCCTGCCGGGGCTCCTGACCTGCCGGTACGCATCTACCGCCCCGAGGCGGCGCGCCGCCTCGGAGCGGTGAGCCACGCCCGTCCCACCGTCCTGTTCTTCCACGGCGGCGGCTACGCCCTCTGCGGCCTCGACACCCACGACGCCACGGTCAGCGCCCTGTGCGCGGAGTCCGGCGCCGTCGTGGTCTCCGTCGCCTACCGCCTCGCGCCCGAGAACCCCTTTCCCGCGGCCCCCGAGGACGCGTACGCGGCCCTGACCTGGGTCGCGGCCGAGATCCGGGCGGGTGAGCTCGGCGGTGATCCGGGCGCCCTGGTGACGGCCGGGGACAGCAGCGGGGGCGGGCTCGCCACCGTCGTGGCGCTGATGGCGCGGGACCGGGGTGGGCCCGCCGTGGCGCTCCAGGTGCTGATCTACCCCGTGCTCGACGCGGGGCAGGCCGGCGAGTCGTATACGTCGAACGCGAAGGGCTACTTCCTCACCGCCGCGCACCTGCGCTGGTTCTGGGAGCAGTATCTCGGCCCGGACGGTGACGGCACCCACCCCTACGCCTCACCCGTGGGCGCGGACGTCGCCGCGCTGCCGCCCGCGCACATCGTCACGGCGGGCTGCGATCCGCTGTGCGACGAGGGCGCCGCGTACGCGGTCAAGCTGCGGCTGGCGGGGGTCCCGGTGACACGGAGGCACTACCCGGCGATGTTCCACGGGTTCCTGGGCTTCCCGCGGCTCCTGGACGATGCGCGGACTGCGATGGCGGAAGCGGCAGAAGCAGTCGCCGCAACGGTGTACCGCAGGAAAAACAGCGGTGATGTTGGGGGTGTCACAGGATAATTTCCCGAGGCTCCTCTTGTGGTGGAGAACCTCGGACACATACGGTGTTCTAACGCGAGGTTCTCCCGGGGAGGTTGACAAGTGACGGAAATTCTTGTGCAGAGGGTTACGGAAGACGCGGTTCCTCCCGCGAGCGGGGGTGCCCCCATGGGAAGGGTCGTGGAGCACCCGGCTTGGCCGATGCTCAAGGAAGCCGTGGAAGAGATCCGCCCGTGGCAGTCCGCGGACGGCTCGATCGACTTCGACAGGGAGGGCGCCCCGGCCAGGTCCGTGGCCGAACTCGCCGTGGACCGCGTGATCTCCGGGATCGACCAGCTCGCCCCGCTCCTGCCGCACGACGCCGCATACCACAAGGCGCTCGGCGCGGACCTGCGGCGCTGGGCCGACGACGGGTTCCAGGTGCCGGACTTCCTCGACTCGCTGCTCGCCTTCCAGCCCGCGGCGCACCGCGAGGACGGCCTGCAGCACCTCGTGGTCTTCCCGATGTACACGCAGAACGGCAACCCGGACCGCAATCTCGAAGCGGTCGTGCTGCGCATGGTCTGGCCTCAGTGGCTGGCCGAGCTCGAGCGCACGCGCTACGACAACCCGCTGTTCTGCGGCATCACCTTCGAGGACTTCACCGCCGGGTACGACACGAACTCGGCCGTGCTCTTCCCGGAGACCATCGCCGTGCGCGAGGCTCCCGAGCGCTTCAGCTGGGGCGGCATCTTCTGTGACCGTGAGGCGGCCCGCTTCCGCCGCGTCACCGAGGCGTCCGTCGACATCCTCGGCCTCGAACTCCCCGAGGACATCCGCGAGATGATCGGCGACCAGGACCGCTGCCAGCAGGCGTTCGTCCTGTGGGACATGGTCCACGACCGCACCCACAGCCACGGCGACCTTCCCTTCGACCCCTTCATGATCAAGCAGCGCCAGCCGTTCTGGATGTACGGCCTGGAGGAGCTGCGCTGCGACCTCACCGCCTTCAAGGAGGCCGTGAAGCTGGAGGCCGAGGGCGTCCCGCAGGCCCGCGACGTGCAGTACGCCGTCCTCTTCGACCGGATGTTCCGCTTCCCGGTCACCGGCGACCGTGTCAAGAACTACGACGGGCTCGGCGGCCAGTTGCTCTTCGCGTACCTCCACAAGCACGACGTCGTCCGCTGGACCGACAACAAGCTCAAGATCGACTGGGATCGCGCGCCGCAGGTCACCAACCAGCTGTGCGCCGAGATCGAGGAGCTCTACCGCGCGGGCATCGACCGCCCCAAGCTGGTCCACTGGTTCGCCGCCTACGACCTGGTGTCCCAGTACCTCGCGCCGCACCCCGGATCGCGCTGGGCCAAGGGCCCCGACGCCCTGGATGTGCAGCTTCCGCCACGTAAACTCGTCGACGAGGTGCTTCCCGACGAGTTTCCGCTCAGCATGTTCTATGAGGCGCTCTCCAAGAAGCTCAAGCACGTGATCGCCTCCACCAAGGGGATCACCGCGTCGAGCGCCGAGAAGGTCGCCGCATGAGCGACCGCACCACCAAGGAGGCGAGGACGATGTCCGCACTCGATGGAGCCGTGGTCGCGGTCGCGGGGGCAGGCGGGCCGGCAGGCCGTGCCACGCTGCTGAGGCTCGCCGAGGCCGGTGCCACGGTCGTGGCGTCCGACGCCGACGTGGCGCGCCTCGCGGAGGCCGTGGACGCCGCGCGGTACGCGCACGGCGGTGCCACCGTCATCGGCGACACGGTCGATCTCCTCGATCTGACGGCGACCCGGCAGTGGGCCGCCCGCACGGAGAAGGAGTTCGGGCGCATCGACGGCCTGGTCCACCTCGTCGGCGGCTGGCGCGGCAGCAAGAACTTCGCCGAGACCGACCTCGCCGACTGGGACCTGCTCGAAAAGCTCCTGATCCGTACGGTGCAGCACACCACGCTCGCCTTCCAGGACGGCCTGCAGCGCAGCGACCGCGGCCGCTATCTCCTGATCAGCGCGGCCGGCGCCTCCAAGCCGACGGCGGGCAACGCCGCGTACTCGGCGTCGAAGGCGGCGGCGGAGGCATGGACCCTCGCCCTCGGTGACGCCTTCCGCAAGGCGGGGGGCGAGCAGGGCCCGACCGCGGCGGCTGCCATCCTGGTGGTCAAGGCGCTGGTGCACGACGCGATGCGCGCGGAGCGGCCCAACGCGAAGTTCGCGGGCTTCACGGACGTCACGGAGCTGGCCGAGGCCATCGCCGGAGTCTGGGAGCGGCCCGCCGGAGAAGTGAACGGAACCCGCCTGTGGCTGACCGAGAAGCCGTGACCGCTCGCGACACCCGCGACAGAGAAGCCGTGAACCCTCCGAAGACCGACGCACGCCGCCACCACGATCCGGATGTACGGGGGTTCGCGAGCGACAATTACGCGGGCGCCCACCCGGAGGTGCTCGCCGCCATCGCTCTCGCCAACGGCGGTCACCAGATCGCGTACGGCGAGGACGACTACACCGCCAACCTCCAGCAGGTCATCCGCGGTCACTTCGGTCCGACTGCCGAGGCGTTCCCGGTCTTCAACGGCACGGGGGCCAACGTCGTCGCGCTCCAGGCGATCACCGACCGCTGGGGCGCGGTGATCTGTGCCGAGTCCGCGCACATCAACGTGGACGAGGGCGGCGCCCCCGAGCGCATGGGCGGCCTCAAGCTGCTCACGGTGGAGACGCCCGACGGCAAGCTCACGCCCGAGCTGATCGACAAGCAGGCGTTCGGCTGGGACGACGAACACCGGGCGATGCCGCAGGTCGTCTCGATCGCGCAGAACACCGAACTGGGCACGCTCTACACGCCCGACGAGATCCGCGCCATCTGCGACCACGCGCACGGACTCGGTATGAAGGTGCACCTCGACGGCTCGCGGATATCCAACGCCGCCGCGTCGCTCGACGTCCCCATGCGGACGTTCACGAACGCGGTCGGCGTGGACATCCTGTCCCTGGGCGGCACGAAGAACGGCGCGCTTTTCGGCGAGGCCGTCGTCGTCCTGAACCAGGACGCCGTCAGCCACATGAAGCACCTGCGCAAGATGTCCATGCAGCTCGCCTCCAAGATGCGCTTCGTCTCGGTGCAGCTGGAGGCCCTGCTCGCCAAGGACCTGTGGCTGCGCAACGCCCGGCACGCGAACGAGATGGCGCAGCGCCTCGCCGAGGGGGTCCGCGCCGTCCACGGCGTGGAGATCCTCTACCCGGTCCAGGCCAACGCGGTCTTCGCGCGGCTGCCGCACGACGTGAGCGAGCGACTGCAGAAGCAGTACCGCTTCTACTTCTGGGACGAGGCGGCGGGCGACGTCCGCTGGATGTGCGCGTTCGACACGCGCGAGGAGGACGTGGACGGCTTCGTCGCGGCGCTCAAGGAGGAGATGGCGCGGTAACGCCTCTCCGGAAACAACTGCATAGGTATGCGATCGACCGTAAAGCTATTGACGTGCGGTCGATCGCATTTCTATGCTCCTGTGGCATGCAGCTGATCCAGGAAAACCCTGACCTGTCCGCCTACTTGGCCGCTGACGAGGTCATCGACCACCATCACCCGCTCGTCCGCGAGACGGCGGCGCGCCTCGCCGCCGATGCCGCCGATTCATACGCATACGCTCAGGCCGCCTACGAGTTCGTGCGGGACACCGTTCCGCACTCCGCCGACAGCGGCGATCCGCGCGTGACCTGGCGCGCCTCCGACGTCCTGGAGCAGGGCACGGGTATCTGCCATGCCAAGGCCCACGCGCTGGCCGCGCTGCTGCGGGCCGAGGACATCCCCACCGCCCTCTGTTATCAGCGACTGGCGTACGACGCGGGCACCGGGTACTGCGTGCACGGCCTCGTCGCGGTCCGGTTCAACGGCGCCTGGCACCGACAGGACCCACGGGGAAACAAGCCCGGCGTCGACGCCCAGTTCTCCCTCGGTGGTGAGCGGCTGGCCTTCATGGCGGATGTCGAGTCCAGTGAGGTGGACTATCCAGTACTCTATGCTGCACCACACGCGGTAGTTCTCCGCGCCTTGAAGAGCGCACCGGACCGGCCGTACCTGTGGGAGCACCTCCCCGACGCGCTCTGAACCGCGGCCCGGAACCGTGCGCCTACACCGCCATACCCCCGACGCAAGGCAGCCGATGACCTTCCAGATCACCGTGACCGACGAAGTGCGCGCCCTCGCGCCCGGCTTCACCCACGTCGCCATCGAGGCCCACGGACTCGTCAACGGGCCCAGCACCGACGAGACCTCGGCCCTCCTCGACGACGCCGCACGCCGCCTCGCGGAGCGGCTCGGCGGCCGCGCCCCGCACGAGGACCCCCACATGGTGGCCTGGCGCGCGGCGTACACCGCCTTCGGCGCGAAGCCGTCCCGCACCCGCAACTCCGCCGAGGCGCTGGCCAAGCGCGCACTCGCCGACGGCGGTCTGCCGCGCATCAACACCCTCGTCGACGTCTACAACGCGATCAGCGTGGCCCACCTGATCCCGGTCGGCGGCGAGGACCTGGACCACATCAAGGGCGGCATGCGTCTGCTGCGGGCCGACGGCACCGAGGACTTCGTCACCATGGCCGCGGGGGAGCGGGCCGTCGAGCACCCGGACGCGGGTGAGGTGGTCTGGTGCGACGACGAGGGCGTCACCTGCCGCCGCTGGAACTGGCGCCAAGGGCCGCGCACCCGCCTCACGGAGGAGTCGATCAACGCCATCTTCCTGCTCGAGGGGATGGGGCCGGACTCCGGCGTCGAGGAAGCGGGCGCCGAGCTGGCCGAACTCCTTGCGAAGTTCAGCCCCGGCGCGCGGCTCACCGTCCACGCGCCGGAGCGGGCGTCCGAGCGCCCGGAGTAATCGATTCAGCTCGCCTCGGCGGCCTTCACCTCGGCCGGCGTCGGCGCGGTGCCGCCGAGGTGCGCCGGCATCCACCACGTGTCGTCCGGGCCCTTGGGGCGTACGGGATAGGCGCGCTGCGCTGCCTCGAGGAGCTCCTGGCAGCGCTCGCGAAGCCGCCGCGTGATCGCGCCCGCGAACTGGTCCTTCGGAGCCTCCACCGGCTCGCCGACCCGGATCGTGATCGGGATGTGGCTGCGCTTGAAGTTGCGCGGCTGCCCCTTGGTCCACAGCCGCTGCGTGCCCCACAGCGCCATCGGGATCAGCGGGACGCCGGCCTCCTGGGCCAGGCGCGCGGCGCCGGACTTGAAGGTCTTCAGCGTGAACGACGGGGAGATCGTCGCCTCGGGGAAGACGCCGATGATCTCCCCGGAACGCAGCGAGTCGAGCGCGTGCTGATACGCGGCCTCACCCTGCTTGCGGTCGACGGGGATGTGCTTCATCCCACGCATCAGCGGACCGGAGATCTTGTGCCGGAACACCGACTCCTTGGCCATGAAGCGCACGAGGCGCTTCTGCGGCAGGGCGGCGAGACCGTCGAAGATGAAGTCGAGATAGCTGATGTGATTGCTGACCAGCACCGCGCCGCCGGTGCGAGGGATGTTCTCCGACCCCTTGCAGTCGATCTTCAGGTCCCATGCCTTGAACAGCGTTTTAGCGGCACCGATGACCGGACGGTAGACAAGCTCTGCCATGGGTGGGGAGGGCCCTTCGTGTCTGCCATGGGAGGGGGCTCCCGGCGGGAAGTTACGCAGCCGTAGGTTTTTCGGCGTTGCGCAGATCGTGCCCCAAGAACGGACGGCTGACCACCCATCGTTCCCCGCGAGCGCGAGATTCTCGTCACGTCGGGAATGCATCCGGGCGCCCGGACGCTGAAGGCGGGGACAGTTGGATCATGAGGCGGGACGGGAGGCTGACGTGCGGATACGCGAGGCGGGGGTCTGGATCGACGCGTCCGTGGCGGGCGCGTGGGCGGGGCAGGAACTGGGGGAGCGCGCCACGCTCGTGCAGTTCTCCAGCGCCTTCTGTCAGCCGTGTCGCGCGACGCGCAGGGTGCTCGCCGAGGTGGCCGAAATGGTCCCCGGTGTCACGCATGTGGAGATCGACGCCGAGGCCGAACTCGATCTCGTACGGGAACTGCGCATCCTCAAGACGCCGACCGTGCTGGTGCTCGACGCGGACGGACAGGTCGTGCTGCGCGCGACCGGCCAGCCGCGCAAGGCCGACGTGATCGCCGGCATCGGCAAGGCCGTCTTTCACATCGCGGAACGGATTTGACTGCGCCCGACACCTGTCGCCAGCCTGCTCCCATGCCTCCGGAGCTCCTTCTCTACGAGCGCGTCCACGTGGACCTCGCCCGTCATGCAAGTGCGCGCTGTCCGGGCTGCTGAGCAGCCACGGAACCGCTCGTACCTCCGGCAGAAGGACACTTCCATGACGGCCACCCCCGATCTCCGCACCCCACAGCTCGCCTCCCCCGACCTCCTGCGCTCCGTCTTCCGGCAGCACGCGGCGGGGGTCGCGGTGATCACCGCTCAGGGCCCCTCCGGGCCTGTCGGCTTCACCGCCACCTCGCTCGTCTCGGTCTCCGCCGAGCCGCCGATGCTCTCGTTCGGCATTGGTACGGGGGCCTCCAGCTGGCCCGCGGTCTCGGAGGCCGAACACGTGGGCGTCCACATACTCGGCGAGCACCAGCTCGACCTCGCCACGACCTTCGCGCGCAGCGGCGCCGACCGCTTCGGTGAGGGGACACGCTGGTACGAGGGGCCCGAGGGAGTTCCCGTGCTCGACGGCACGCTGGCCTGGCTGGTGTGCAGGGTCGTGGCGCGGGTGCCTGCCGGTGACCACCGGATCGTCCTCGCGGAGGCGGTGGTGGGCGACCCCGCGGGCGCCGGCCGTCCCCTGCTTTACCACCAGGGCCGCTTCAACGCTCTGCGCGACTGAGGGTTCCCGAATGACCCGCTCTGGGCCCGATTACGGAGCGTTGGGAAGGTCACAGTTCAAAGCGCTTGCTTAGTGGGAATGTACTGGGTGTACTGGCGAGTAATATTCTGGTCGGAGCGCGGGCCGCCCCGACCGGGATCCGCCCCTTCAGGCGCCTATGCTGCCTGCAAGAAGGCAGTGGCCAGAGCAAGGCAGCAGCCCAGCAAAGACGATGCAGTAGGAGAGCCGGCGTGAGCTTGAGGATCGTTGTCACCGTGAAGTACGTGCCTGACGCCACCGGCGACCGGCATTTCGCCGATGACCTGACCGTCGACCGGGATGACGTCGATGGCCTGCTGTCGGAGCTGGACGAGTATGCGGTCGAGCAGGCGTTGCAGATCGCGGACGAGGCGGATGACGCGGAGATCACCGTGTTGACGGTGGGTCCGGAGGATGCCAAGGACGCGTTGCGCAAGGCGCTGTCGATGGGCGCGGACAAGGCCATCCATGTGGAGGACGAGGATCTGCACGGCACGGACGCGCTGGGTACGTCGCTGGTTTTGGCCAAGGCGATCGAGAAGGCCGGCTACGACCTGGTGATCTCGGGGATGGCCTCGACGGACGGCACGATGGGTGTGGTGCCCGCGCTGCTGGCCGAGCGTCTGGGTGTGCCGCAGGTGACGCTTTTGTCGGAGGTGTCGGTGGCGGACGGTGTCGTCAGGGGCCGCCGCGACGGGGATGCCGCTTCCGAGCAGCTGGAGGCCTCGCTGCCGGCGGTGGTGTCGGTCACCGACCAGTCGGGTGAGGCGCGCTACCCGTCCTTCAAGGGGATCATGGCGGCGAAGAAGAAGCCGGTGCAGGCCTGGGACCTCTCCGATCTGGACCTGGAGGCCGAGCAGGTGGGTCTGGAGGGTGCCTGGACGAAGGTCGACTCGGCTACCGAGCGTCCCGCGCGCACGGCGGGCACGATCGTCAAGGACGAGGGCGAGGGCGGCAAGCAGCTCGCCGAGTTCCTCGCGGGCCAGAAGTTCATCTGAAGCTTCGGCTCCCCCCTTCCATCCCTCATCCCTCGTACCGCAGGAGAGAAGAAGTCTCATGGCTGAAGTTCTGGTCTATGTCGACCACGTGGACGGTGCCGTCCGCAAGCCCACCCTGGAGCTGCTGACGCTGGCCCGCCGCATCGGTGAGCCCGTCGCCGTGGCGCTGGGCAACGGCGCCGCCGACACCGCTGCCGTGCTGGCCGAGCACGGTGCGGTCAGGGTGCTGACCGCCGATGCGCCGGAGTTCGCCGACTACCTGGTCGTGCCGAAGGTGGACGCGCTGCAGGCCGCCTGTGCGGCCGTGTCCCCGGCCGCCGTGCTGGTGCCCTCCTCCGCCGAGGGCAAGGAGATCGCCGCCCGGCTGGCGGTGCGCATCAAGTCGGGCATCATCACCGACGCCGTCGACCTGGAGGCCTCCGAGCAGGGCCCGGTCGCCACGCAGTCCGCGTTCGCCGCGTCGTACACCACCAAGTCCCGTATCACCACCGGCACCCCCGTCATCACGGTCAAGCCCAACAGCGCCGCTGTGGAGGCCGCTCCGGCCGCGGGCGCCGTCGAGGCGCTGGCCGTGTCCTTCTCCCAGGCCGCCACCGGTACCAAGGTGACCGCGCGCACCCCGCGGGAGTCGTCCGGGCGTCCGGAGCTGACCGAGGCCGCGATCGTGGTCTCCGGCGGGCGTGGCGTGAACGGGGCGGACAACTTCCACCTCATCGAGTCGCTGGCCGACAGCCTGGGTGCGGCCGTGGGCGCCTCGCGCGCGGCGGTGGACGCGGGCTGGTATCCGCACTCCAACCAGGTCGGCCAGACCGGCAAGAGTGTTTCCCCGCAGCTGTACATCGCCTCGGGCATCTCGGGGGCGATCCAGCACCGGGCGGGCATGCAGACCTCCAAGACGATCGTGGCGATCAACAAGGACGCCGAGGCCCCGATCTTCGACCTCGTCGACTACGGCGTGGTCGGCGACCTCTTCGACGTCGTCCCCGCCCTCACCGAAGAGGTCAACACCCGCAAGGGCTGATCTCATCGACTTGCATGAGGCCCTTGTCCCGCGTCGCGCGCGGGGCAAGGGCCTCGCTGCGTCACAGGCTCAGTGACGCCTGCACCGGCAGATGGTCGCTCGGGAACTGTCCGCCCTTCGAGAAGGTGTTGATGGCCGCCGAGTGGACCCGCACGTCGGGTGTCGCCAGGATCCAGTCGATCCGGTCACCGTCCGGCACCAGCGGCCTGTAGCCGTGGAAGGTGGCGTACGCCTTGCTGCGCTCGTCCGCCGCGTCCCAGGTGTCGACAAGACCGGCGCCCAGCATCGTGTCGTAGACCGGGTTCTTGTGGGCCGCGACATTGAAGTCCCCTGTGACCAGGAGCGGCAGGGACCGGTCGAGGCGGGGGATCCGTTCGGCGATCAGATTGGCGGCACGCGCGCGTGCGTACTGACTCGCGTTGTCGAGGTGGGTGTTGAGGACGTACAGCTCGGTGTCCGTGCGCAGGTCCTGGAAGCGGACCCAGGTGACCATGCGGATGGAGCCGCCGCCCCAGGTGTTCGACCCGATGACGTCCGGGGTGTCGGAGAGCCAGTAGTGGTCGTACTCGATCGGCGCGAGTCTGCGGGTGTCGTAGAAGACGCTCATGAACTCGTTCCGGCTGCCGCCCGCCCGGCCGGTGCCGATCCAGTCGTAGTGCGGGCCGAGGTCCTCCGCGATGTCCCGTACCTGCTGGTAGAGGCCTTCCTGGGTGCCGATGACGTGAGGGCGCGCGCGGCGCAGCAGTTCCCGGGTCACCGGGCGGCGGTCGGCCCAGGTGTTGGGCGGCGTGGTGCTCGCGTAGCGGAGGTTGAACGACATCACCTCCAGGCGGCGCCCCGCGCGCTCCACCGCGTGGACGGGCGAGGCGGCCAGCGCGGTGGTGAACAGGGGCACGGCCACCGCGGCGAGCGCGGTCTGCAGGCCGAAGCGGCGCGTTACTCGGGTGTCATTCGGCACGCGGTCTCCTTCAGTGGGTGGCGGTCAGGATGAGGTGCGGGCACGCGAGTGCGGAAGCAGGATCTGAGACACGGATGAACGGACGAGGTCCGGCAGACGAGAGGGTGTTGACCAGCGGGAAGGTCGCCGGATAACTTCGCCATACGGATTGTTGATTCCGTGAAGCGGAAACATTGAGTGGGCTGGGTGTGCGGCCCCGAGCGTGTGGAGGGTGCAGGAATGGGTCAGCAAGAGAAGGTGGCGACGAGCCTCGCGGGCGCGGTCAGCGAGGGCATCAGCGCTTCCCTCGCCCCGGTGGACGCGGAGCTCGAGCGCCGCTACCCCGGCGACCCGGGCACCCGCCAGCCGGTCCACACCGTGTACGTCCCCGGTGAGCTCTTCGGCGCCGACACCATCCGTAACTGGGGTGACCAGGCGCTGAAGGCCCTCGACGAGCACGCGCCGGACGCCGCCTCCTTCGCGGCCGTCCTCGGCCTCGCCGACGACCTGGCCGCGCCGGTCTACGACCGCGTGCGCGCCAAGCTGGAGCGCGAGCCGATCGAGGATCTGCGCATCGACTTCGAGGACGGCTACAAGGGCGCGGACGAGGACCAGGACGCCGCCCGCGCGGCCCGCCTGATCGCCGAGGCCTACAAGAACGGCACGGCCGCCCCGTACATGGGCATCCGCATGAAGTGCATGGAGGAGGCGGTGCGCGACCGCGCCATCCGCACCCTCGACATCTTCCTGTCCGGCCTCATGGAGGCGGGCGGGCTGCCCGACGGCCTCGTCCTCACGCTGCCCAAGGTCACGTACCCCGAGCAGGTCACCGCCATGGTGCGCCTCCTGGAGGAGTTCGAGAAGGTACGCGGCCTGGAGCCCGGCCGGATCGGCTTCGAGATCCAGATCGAGACCAGCCAGTCCATCCTCGCCACCGACGGCACCGCCACCGTGGCCCGCATGATCGGCGCCGCCGAGGGCCGCGCCGCCGGCCTGCACTACGGCACCTTCGACTACAGCGCCTGCCTCGGTGTCAGCGCCTCCTACCAGACCAGCGACCACCCGGCCGCCGACCACGCCAAGGCGATCATGCAGGTCGCCGCGGCCGGCACCGGCGTACGCGTCTCGGACGGCTCCACCAACGTCCTGCCGATCGGCACCACCGAGAAGGTCCACGACGCCTGGCGGCTGCACTACGGCCTCACCCGCCGCGCCCTGGCCCGCGCCTACTACCAGGGCTGGGACATGCACCCCGGCCACATCCCCACGCGCTACGCCGCCGTGTTCGCCTTCTACCGCGAGGGCTTCGAGCAGGCCGCCGCGCGCCTGTCCGCGTACGCCGCGCACCGCGAGGGCGGCGACGTGGCGGACGAGCCGGCGTCGGCCAAGGCGCTCGCCGGGTACCTGCTGCGCGGCCTGGACTGCGGCGCCCTCGACGTCGGCGAGGTCACCCGGCTCACCGGCCTGACACTGGCTCGCCTGCAGAGCTTCTCGGGCCCGCGCCGCGGGGACCTCACACCGCACGGCAAGTAACTCCCGGCACGCGCTGTCACCCCTGCCCCGTAGTCTGTGAGCCACGCACAGTGGTGTCACAGGAACGGGGCAGCGGTGGCTTCGGGGGATCAGGAACAGACGGGCGGCGTCGGGCGCCTGCTCGCCGGGCGCTATCGCGTGACCGCGCAGCTCGGACGCGGCGGCATGGGCGTCGTATGGCGTGCCGTCGACGAGGTGCTCGGCCGCGAGGTCGCCGTCAAGGAACTGCGGACGTACACGGACGCGGCCGGGCCCGAACTGGCCGACCTGCGCGTACGGATGCAGCGCGAGGCCCGCGCGGCCGCCCGGGTGCGCCACCCCGGAGTGGTCGCCGTGCACGACGTCGCGGAGGTCGACGGGCGGCCCCTGATCGTCATGGAGCTGGTCGAAGGGCCCTCCCTGGACGACGTCCTGCGCGAGAGCGGCACCCTCGACCCCCGCGCGGCGGCGGCCATCGGCGCCAAGGTCATGGAGGCCCTCGCCGCCGCCCACCGCGCCGGAGTCCTGCACCGCGACGTCAAGCCCGGCAACATCCTCCTGGAGACCGGAGGGCGCGTCGTCCTGACCGACTTCGGCATCGCCACGATGGACGACCCCGCAGACGGCTCCGCCACGCACCTCACGCGCAGTGGCGAACTCGTCGGCTCCCTGGACTACTTGGCGCCCGAACGCGCCCAGGGCCAGGACCCGGGCCCCGCGTCCGACGTCTGGGCCCTGGGCGCGACGCTGTACGCGGCGGTCGAGGGCGCGTCCCCGTTCCGCCGTACGTCGACGTGGTCCACGCTCACCGCGATCGTCACCGACCCGCTGCCCGAGCCGCTGCGGGCAGGTCCTCTGACCCCCGTCCTGCAGCAGCTGATGCACAAGGACCCGCAGGCACGCCCGGACGCGGAGCAGGCGGCACGGGTCCTCGCCGACGCGGCGGGGGGCGCCGTCACGGCCGCCGCGCGCGAGCCCGCGCCGCGGCCGAGGGAGGCCACGGAGCGGAGCATCCCCAGCGCGCCGCCGCCGGGCTTCGGGCCGCCGCTCGCCACGTCGCCCCCGCCGGCCCACCCCTCCGGACCGGCGGCCACACCGCCCGCCGGGCGACGACCGCGCCGCGGCCGTGCGCTGCTCGCCGCCGTGGCCGTGGCCGTCGTCCTTGCCGCCACCGGCGTCACCGTCGCCCTCCTCAACGGCCAAGGGGACAGCGGAAGCCAGGCCCAGCGGCCCGCCTCCTCCGGGGACGCGGCCGAGCCGGAGTCCGACAGCAGCCGTGGCGCGCTGGACGGCACCGACGGCCCCAAGCCCTCGAAGCAGGGGGACGAGAAGACCAGGAAGCCGGACGCGAAGCCCTCCACCGGCAAGGACGACGACCCCAAGTCCACGGACAGACCGGCGGCCCGCCCCAAACCCTCCACCAAGCCCTCCGGCGACGGCGGCGCGACAGGCGGCGGTTCTGACGGCTCCGGCGGCACGACGGACGGCGGTGGCGATCCGGCCCCCGAGCCCGCCTGCCACGCCGCGGGCGGCGGCAAGTACGACTGCTCGGTCTGGCGTACGGCGACGTCGTACACCGCGTCGGGCGCCGAGGCGGGCGTGCTGAACGCGGGCACGAACTACTTCTACTGCCAGCAGAACCTGGGCCGCCGCGAGACGCACGGCGAGTGGACGAACGTCTGGTGGGCCAAGACGGACGACGACAGCGGCAACACAGGCGTCTTCATCAGCGACGTCTACATCAAGGGCGGCGACAACGACGAACCGCTGCCCGGCCTCCCGGTCTGCTGACCGTGATCGCGACGCCAACCGCCACCCCCTGACCGTCAGCCCGCGGGCGGCAGTTCGCCCGATCCGCGCTTGATGAGCCGCGTCGGGAGTTCGATGCGCTCCGGGGCGTCCGACGCGCCGTCCAGCTGACGGAACAGGCGCTCCGCGGCGGTCCTTCCCAGCTGTGCGGCGTCCTGGGCGACGACGGTCACGCCCGGCTGCAGCAGGTCCGCGAGCTCGATGTCGTCGAAGCCGACGAGGGCCACGGGACGGGAGAGCCCGGCCAGGACCCGGACGACGGTCACCGTCACGCGGTTGTTGCCCGCGAAGATCGCCGTGACGGGGTCGGAGCCGCCCAGCATCGTCCTGGTGGCCTGCTCCACGCGGTCCGGGGCGGTGGGCCCGAGGGACATCCACTCGTCCTCGACGGGGATGCCCGCGTCCTCCATGGCGGCGCGGTACCCGCGCAGGCGCTCTATGGCGGTGTGGATGCGCGGCTGGTCGCCGATGAAGCCGATGCGGCGGTGGCCATGGGCGATGAGATGGGCGACGCCGTCGCGCGCGCCGCCGAAACTGTCGGAGAGCACGACATCGGCGTCGATCTTTCCGGCGGGCCGGTCGACGAAGACGGTAGCGACACCGGCGGCGATCTCCGGCTCCAGATAGCGGTGATCGTCACCGGCCGGGATGATCACGAGGCCGTCGACCCGCCGCGCGCACAGCGCGAGCACCAGTTCCTGTTCCCGGTCCGGGTCTTCGGCGCTCGAACCGTTGATGAGGAGCGCGCCGTGGGCACGGGCCACCTCCTCCACGGCGCGGCTGAGCGGACCGTAGAAGGGGTCGGCGAGGTCTTCGAGGACCAGGCCGATGCTGGCCGTGCGGCCCTTGCGCAGTACGCGCGCGCTGTCGTTGCGCCGGAAGCCGAGCGCGTCGATGGCCTCCTGTACGCGGCGCTCGGTGTCCGGGGTGACGCCCGCCTCGCCGTTCACCACGCGGGAGACCGTCTTGAGGCCGACTCCGGCGCGGGCGGCGACGTCCTTCATGGTCGGACGGTTGCCGTAGCGGGATTCGGGTCGCTCGGGTCGGCTGGCGGTCTCGGCCACGGTGCGCTGTCCTGTCGTCGACGAAGGTGAGCTGGAAGTGGTGCTTTAGTGATGTGGCGTCGAGCATAGAACCTGGACAACGTTGTCAGATGCAAGAGAGACTGTCCATCACATTCTCCGGCCTGCCCTTTCACCAGGAGAGCGGCCTGCCCTTTCACCAGGAGATCTGACACTGATGCACACGGACCTCGTCGCCGCACTCGACATCGGCGGCACCAAGATCGCCGGCGCCCTGGTGGACGGGCGTGGCCGGATCCTGCTGCGCGCCCAGCGGCCCACGCCCGCGCGCGAGGACGGCGACACCGTGATGCGGGCGGTCGAAGAGGTCATCGGCGAGCTCACGCGGTCGGCGATGTGGGGCAGGGCGCGCGCGGTCGGCATCGGCAGCGCGGGCCCCGTCGACGCGTCGGCGGGGACGGTCAGTCCCGTGAACGTCCCGGGATGGCGCGGCTACCCGCTGGTCGAGCGGGTACGAGCGGCGACCGGCGGCCTTCCGGTCGAGCTGGTCGGGGACGGCGTCGCGATGACGGCGGCCGAGCACTGGCAGGGCGCGGCTCGGGGGCACGACAACGCCCTGTGCATGGTCGTGTCCACGGGAGTCGGGGGCGGACTGATCCTCGGGGGCAAGCTGCACCCCGGTCCCACCGGGAACGCGGGGCACATCGGTCACATCAGCGTCGACCTGGACGGCGACCCCTGCCCGTGCGGGGCACGCGGGTGCGTGGAGCGCATCGCCAGCGGGCCCAACATCGCCCGGCGTGCGCTGGAGGGCGGGTGGCGGCCGGGGACCGACGGCGACACGTCCGCCGCCGCGGTGGCCCTCGCCGCACGCGCCGGGGACCCCGTGGCCGTCGCCTCCTTCGAACGGGCGGCGCGGGCGCTCGCCGCGGGGATCGCCGCCACGGCGACCCTCGTCGAGATCGACATCGCGGTCATCGGGGGCGGGGTGGGGAAGGCGGGGAGCGTGCTCTTCGACCCGCTGCGACGCTCCCTGAAGGAGTACGCCACGCTCTCGTTCGTACGTCAGCTGACCGTGGCCCCTGCCTTGACGGGGACGGATGCCGGGCTGGTGGGGGCCGCTGCCGCGGCGCTCATGCAGGAGGAAAGGGGTGCGGAGCTGCGGCCCGCTGTGGGGAGTTGACCGCTCCTTGCCCGAGGCTTCGCCTTCCGTGGCCGGGGGCCGGACCGAAGTGCTTCGGCCCGGCCCGCGGTTCATGGTCCACGCGAATCAGCGGTCGAATCGGCGGTCAACGGCCCACGAGGCTCGGCCCGTCGCCGCGGTTCTCAGCAGCTGAGAACCGGCTCCGCCCAGTCGGCGTGGTCGGAGTCCCTGCCGTCACCGCCGTCCGTGACGACGAGGCGCACCACCTGGGCGCCGGACACATCGGCCGAGAGGCCTTGCGCGGCATCGGCGTTGGTGAGGACGCCGGTGGACGCGGCCTTCTCGCCGTCCGCCCAGATCTCGAAGACGACCGTCCCCTTCTCGCCCTTCTCGTCGTCCACGCCCACCCGCGCGGTGACCTTCTCGCAGGACGCGCCGGTGTAGTACTCGACGGCGCTGTCGGCGTGCACCCCGAGCCCCTTGTCGTAGACGGTCCCGCCGATGGTGAGCGGATTGCCGTCGCCCGCCTCGCTCTCGCCGTTGCTGGTGTCCTTCTCGACCGGCCCCCAGCCGTTGACCGTCGACATCCAGGGCAGATCGCTGACCGCCGAGTCGCCCGCGGGCGGCGCCACGACGACATGCGCCGTCAGTGGCAGAACGGTCTCGGAGCGGGTGCCCGCGGGGGAGCGGTAGGTGGTCCTGAGCGTGAGGTCGTACGCACCTGGGGCCGTGCCCCGCGGTGCTGTCACCGACCACGACGTACTCAGCGTCTTGTCCGTAGGCAGGGAGCTCGCGGCAGAGGGTGATGTCGCCTCGATCCGCCAGCCGGAGGGGCCGGAGAAGGTCGCGGACACCTTCCGCGCGGGGGTGCGGCCGAGGTTGGTGACCTTCGACGTCAGCTTCGTGGATCGGCCCGCTTCCACCAAGAGGTCGCCGTCCAGGCCGAGTTCGACGGCGGGCGGGTTCTTGGCCCACTTGCCGTCCGCCGAGACGCGCAGCAGTACGGTGCCGTGCGCGGGGACGGTCGCCGAGATCTTGCCCGCCGTGTTGTAGCTCTTGTGCTTCCACAGGTCCCGCAGCGTGTATCCGTCGGCCTCCGGGAGCCCGACAGCCTTCGCCGACGTGGCGATCGACTGGGCGGTGCCCGTCTCGTTGAAGAGCGCCACCGCCCGGCTGCCGTCCTTCATCTCCTTGGCGACGACCCAGCGTCCGCCCTCCGAGGACAGCACCTCGCCCTGCTTGCCCAGCGGGTCCTGGTCGACGGCGATGACTTCCTTGTTGCCGATGATCTCGAAGGTCTCGGGCGTGGCCTTGCGCAGGTCGGAGCCGATGAGCAGCGGTGAGGCCATGATGGACCACATCGAGAAGTGCGTGCGGTACTCGGTGTCCGTCATGCCGCCGTTGCCGACCTCCAGCATGTCCGGGTCGTTCCAGTGGCCCGGGCCCGCGTGCTCGGCGAGCGGCAGGTTCTGCTTCATGATCGACAGCATCGACGACCAGTTGTCGCTGATGTCGCCGGTGGTGCGCCACAGATGGCCCACGTCCGCGGCCCACTCCCAGGGCTTGTTCTGGCCCCACTCGCAGATGCTGTAGACGATGGGGCGGCCGGTGGCCTTCAGCGCGTCGCGCATCGCGATGTACCGCTTCTTGGCGTCGACGCCCTGGTTGTTGCAGTTGTCGTACTTGAGGTAGTCGACGCCCCAGTCGGCGAACTGCCGCGCGTCGCTGACCTCGTGGCCGAGCGCCCCGGGGAAACCGATGTCGCTGCAGGTCTTGGTGCCGGCGCTGGTGTAGATGCCGAACTTGAGCCCCTTGTCGTGCACGTAGTCGGCGACTGCCTTGATTCCGTTGGGGAATCGCTTGGGGTCGGGCACCAGCTTGCCGTTCGCGTCCCGCTCGGGCAGCGCCCAGCAATCGTCGAGGTTCACGTACTGGTAGCCGGCGTCCTTGAGGCCCTTCTCGACGAAGATGTCCGCGATCCCCTTGACCATCGATTCGTCGAACTCGGCCCTGCAGTGCGTGGAGTTCCAGTTGTTGAAGCCCATGGGCGGGGTGAGGGCGAGGTTGCCGGGAAGCTTCGCGGCGGCGCTTCCGGGCGGCTTGGCCCCGACGCTTTCGGGGAGCTTCGCCCCGGTGGTGGAGGGCCTTGCGGCCACGCTCCGGTCGCCTGTGTCACTCGCGCCGCCCGCGCCGTTCCCGCCGCCCGTTTCGCGCGCCGCCGCCGGAGCCGCGAGACCCGCGGCGGACAGCAGTGCTGCGGCCAGCGACCCGACGACTCTTCGACGCGTGGTGCGGGACGAGATGCGGAATGAGAGTGGACGCATCGTTACATTCCTCCGTACTCGCAGAAGTTGGGGGCTGCATGTACGTGTCAGAGGTGCGCGCTTACGTTAGGCCGTGTTGGACTCTGTTGGAAGAGGGGCCGTAACGGTTCGAGTACCCGGACGCCGAAACCCTTGACTGCGGTGGCGCTTGGGAGTGGGATCGCAACCCTTGCGTTCGGTTGTGTTCGTTTGCACCCCGAGGAGGGGGACATGGCACAGTCATCGTTCACGGGTCCTGCCACGCCTCGCAGCGTGTCAGGACATCGGATGTCCCGACGGAACGTCCTGCGTGGTGCCGCCGCCGGAACCGGAGCGGTCACCCTTCCGGCCCTGCTCACTGCCTGTGGGGACGGCCCGGGCGGCAGCAAGGACGAAGTGTCGATGGGGTCCAATTCCTCGGACGCGGTGCCCAAGAAGGCGTTCGCCGCCGCCTTCGACGCCTATGAGAAGAAGTCGGGGAAGACCGTCAAGGTCAACACGACAGAGCACAACGAGTTCCAGCAGAACATCACGCGCTACCTGCAGGGAAGCCCGGACGACGTCTTCATGTGGTTCGCCGGCTACCGCATGCAGTACTTCGCCGAGAAGGGCCTGCTGACCGAGATCAGTGATGTCTGGAAGGGATTCAAGGGCTTCTCGGACGCGCTGCGGGAGCAGTCCACTCACGACGGCAAGCAGTACTTCGTGCCGTTTTACTACTACCCATGGGCCGTTTTCCACCGCAAGAGCCTTTTTGAGAAGCAGGGCTACGAACAGGCCAAGACGTGGGACCAGTTCATCGCGCTCGCCAAGAAGACGAGCAAGGACGGCATACCGGTCGCCTTCTGCGACAAGGACGGCTGGCCGGCCATGGGCACCTTCGACTACATCAACATGCGCCTCAACGGATACGAGTTCCACAAGAGCCTGATGGCAGGCGAGGAAGCCTGGACCGACCCGAAGGTGAAGAAGGTCTTCGACCTGTGGCGTGAACTCATGCCGTACTACCAGAAGGGCGCCCTCGGCCGCACCTGGGAAGAGGCGGGCCAGGGGCTCCAGCAGCGCAAGACCTCCATGGCCGTCTTCGGGATGCCGCACCCGGGCCAGCAGTTCCCGGCGGACGAACGCGACGACATCGACTTCTTCGCCTTCCCCGAGATCGATCCGGCGCACGGTCAGGACGCGGTGGAGGCGCCCATCGACGGATTCCTGGTGGCGAAGAAGTCGAAGAACGTCGACGGCGCCAAGGAACTCCTGAAGTGGCTCGGCACACCGAAGGCCGAGGACGTCTACTTGGCCGGTGACCCCAACAATGTCGCGGTCAACGACGGCGCCGACACCAGTAAGTACAGCCCGCTGCAGAAGAAATCAGCCGAACTCGTCGCCGGCGCCGCGCAGATATCCCAGTTCCTCGACCGGGACACCCGGCCCGACTTCGCGCAAACCGTCATGATCAAGGCGCTGCAGGACTTCATCGACAACCCCAAGGACGTCGACGGCCTGGTCAACAGCATCGAGCGCCAGAAGAAGGACATCTTCTCCTCCGACGTCAGCTGAGTAGCGAGGGATCGCGCCCCGTGCCGCAGAAAACCGCGCGGCGCGCCGGACGGCGGGGACCACGGCGCTTCACGCGCCGTGACATCGCCGTGCTCGGCGTGCTTCTGGGAATTCCCGTCCTGCTGGACATCTTCATCATCTGGGGCCCGGCCCTGGCCTCCGTCGGCCTGTCCTTCACCTCCTGGGACGGCGTAGGCGACATCCAGTGGGTGGGCGGAAAGAACTACCGGAACCTGGTCGACAATTACCCGGCGTTCTGGCCGGCCGTCCGCCACAACCTGCTGTGGATCGCCTTCCTCGGCCTGGTGGCCACACCCTTCGGGCTTCTCCTCGCGGTCGTCATCGACCGCGGGGTGCGCTTCAGCCGCTTCTACCAGTCCGTGCTCTATATGCCGGTGGTGCTCTCGCTCGCCGTGGTCGGCTTCATGGCCCAGCTGATCCTCGGCACCGACCAAGGCGTGGTCAACACCATCCTCGACAACCAGAACGACCCGATCGACTGGCTCGGGAACTCCGACATCAACATCTGGATGATGATGCTGGCCGCGAGTTGGCGGCACACCGGTTACGTCATGATCCTGTATCTGGCCGGGCTGAAATCCGTGGACCCCGCCCTGAAAGAGGCCGCACAGATAGACGGCGCGAACGCCCGCCAGACGTTCTTCCGCATCGTCTTCCCGACACTCCGCCCCGTGAATGTCATCGTCGGCGTCATCACCGTCATCGAGGCGCTGCGCGCCTTCGACATCGTCTACGCGGTCAACAAGGGCCGCAACGGCCTGGAACTGCTCTCCGTGCTCATCACCGACAACATCATCGGCGAGGCGAGCCGCATCGGCTTCGGCTCCGCCATCGCGGTCGTACTCCTGACCGTCTCGGTCGGATTCATCGTGACGTTCCTGGTCCAAGAGTTGCGAGGTGCGCGCGACCGATGACAGCCGACATCCACACCACGCCGCTCGACGAAAGACCCGCACCCGTCACCGAGAAGCCCGTACGCCGCGGCCGCCGCCCCGGCCGTTTCGGGGTGCACATCTTCCTGACGGCGGTGACGCTCGGCTTCCTCGCGCCCCTGCTCCTCGCCGTCTACGCCTCCTTGCGCCCGTACGAGGAAACGGCGGAGCACGGCTATTTCTCGTTTCCCAAGAGCCTGTCGTTCGACTACTACCGCCAGGCCTACAGCGATTCCGGCATGGGCAAGTACTTCACCAATACGTTGCTCATAGCGGTGCCCGCGGTCCTGATCACGCTCTTCCTCGCGGCGTTCGTGGCATTCGCCGTGTCCCGGCTGAGGCTCCGCGGCGGAATGGTCCTCCTGATGCTCTTCACGGCCGGGAACCTGCTCCCGCCCCAGGTCCTCGTCACCCCCTGTACGTCCTCTTCCTCAAGATCCCCCTCCCCTGGTGGATGTCCGACTCGCTCACCCTGTACGACTCGTACTGGGCGATCATCATCGTCAACGTCGGCTTCCAGGTCGGTTTCTGTGTCTTCGTACTGTCCAATTTCATGCGGACGCTGCCGCAGGAAATCCTGGAGGCGGCGATCGTGGACGGCGCGGGAGTGTGGACGCAGTTCTGGCGCATCACCCTCCCCCTGTGCCGCCCCGCGCTGGCAGCGCTGGGCACACTGGAATTCACCTGGATCTACAACGACTTCCTCTGGGCCCTCATCTTCATCTCCGATCCCGACAAACTCCCGATCACGTCATCCCTGAACAACCTGAGGGGCCAGTTCTTCACGGACTACAACCTCTTGGCAGCGGGCTCGGTCCTGGTGGCGCTCCCCACGGTCCTGGTCTTCCTGCTGCTCCAACGGCACTTCATCGCGGGGCTGACCCTGGGGTCGAGCAAGGGGTGAGGGAACCTCGCCTCCGCGTCCGGCCCGCGTCGGCCGGTGTGAGGAGTGGGCGGGGTGGCGGCCGTCCGCATGATCCGTTCCGTGTCACGGGCCGTCATGTCCCCGCGTCGGCCGGCCGGATTGAGAGTGTCGGGGCGTGGCCACCGACAACACTCAGCAGACGGAGCGCTCCGCATGAAAGCCCCGAAGTACGCGCGTGACATTCCCGGCCTGTGCTGGGACGAGAGGCCCGGTGATGTCCTGCACTGCACTCTCGGGCAGGGTCACGCCGGCGACCACTTCCACGCCTACACCCGGACCAGGTGGCCCAACCGTGCCCGCACGGCACGTCCTGTGGCGAAGCCACGGTGAGCGCGCGTTTCACACGGGGTGCGAACGAAATGCGTAGACGCACCGCGCGCGCCTGCTCCCGGCGACGGCGTCAGCGGGGCAGGCTTTGGGTGCTGCCCGGACCCCGCAGCGTTCCGGAGCCCCTCCAGCGGCTGCGAAGAGCCCGCCGCCGCTGGTGTGGGTTCACTTCTGCCGCAGCGCTTCTTCCAGCGTGGGGACCGGGGACAGCAGGAGAGTGAGGCCCGTGAGCCGCAGGACGCGGAGGGTCAGGGGGTGGGTGCAGACCACGGCGAGGCGGGCGCCTCGCGCCTTCGTGCGGCGGCGTGCGCGCACCAGCAGACCGAGGCCGGAGCAGTCGAAGAACGTGGTGTGGGTCAGGTCGATGACCACGGTGGCCGCTGTGCCGCCGGTGATGGGGTCGAGGAGTGGAACGATCTGCTGGTAGGCCAACAGGTCGATCTCACCGCACAGTTCTACGACGACCGCGCCATCGCGGCCGTACACATGGGGCTGCTGATCGGAGTCGAAGGCGAATTCGTTCAGTGCATCGAGTTGCACGTGTCCCCCAGGGGCGAGCATCGGCCGGGTCCTGTGAGCGGGGCCCATCGGAAGAGCCGGATTCAGGAGGTCACCAGGGGCTGGGGCGCCTGGCGGATCACGCTAGCGGGGGAGGGCCTGTCCTGCAGTGACGGAACGATTCATGCAGGGTGACTGCCACCCGATGGGGTGAAGTGCATGCGAATTGCTTGACAGTTTATGGCGTTTTTCGGCCCAGGCGATGGCCACCTCATCAGGGCCTGGTTTCCGTGGCAGGGTGTTGCGGGCAAGCCACAGGGGGCCAACAGAAGAGGGGGGAACCGTGATCGTCTGGGTCAACGGCGCGTTCGGTGCGGGCAAGACCAGCGCCGCACGGGAACTGATCGAGCTGATCCCGAACAGCACACTCTTCGACCCCGAGGTCATCGGCGGCGCGCTGCACGAACTGCTGCCTGCCAAGCGCCTCGCCGAGGTGAGCGACTTCCAGGATCTGCCGCTCTGGCGGCGGCTGGTCGTGGACACGGCGGCAGCCCTGCTCGCCGAGGTCGGTGGCGTCCTCGTGGTGCCCATGACCCTGCTGCGGCAGGAGTACCGAGACGAGATCTTCGGCGGGCTCGCCTCGCGCAGGATCGCCGTACGCCACGTCGTCCTGACACCGGATGAAACGATCCTGCGCGAGCGAATATCAGGGCGCCCCGTCCCGGAGGTGCCGGGCGGCGACACGCGTGTGCGGCAGTGGTCGTTCGACCACATCGAGCCGTACCGCGCCGCGCTCGCGGGCTGGCTCGGCGCCGACGCCCACCGCATCGACACCGGCGCGCTGACCCCCTGCGAGACCGCCGAGCGCATCGCCGACGCCGTACGCACCGGGGCCGCGTCCGTCTGCGACATCGTGCAGACCCCGGAGCCCACCGCGGAGACGCTCGCCGCCGGCGTGCTGCTCTTCGACGAGCGGGACCGGGTGCTGCTCGTCGACCCGACGTACAAGGCCGGCTGGGAGTTCCCCGGCGGTGTCGTCGAACAGGGCGAGGCGCCCGCGCGCGCGGGCATGCGCGAGGTGGCCGAGGAGACCGGCATCCGGCTCGTCGACGTCCCGCGGCTCCTCGTCGTCGACTGGGAGCCGCCAAGGCCGCCCGGCTACGGAGGCATGCGGTTCCTCTTCGACGGCGGGCGCCTCGACAGCGGTGAGGCGCGTCAGATGCTGCTGCCCGGCCCCGAACTGCGCGACTGCCGCTTCGTCACCGAGGAGGAGGCGGCCCTGCTGCTGCCCTCCGTGCGCTACGAACGGCTGCGCTGGGCCCTGCGCGCGCGGGCGCGTGGGGTCGCCCTGTACCTGGAGGCGGGGGCCCCCGTCGGCCCCGAATGACCGACGGGGATCAGCCCTCGGCGTACCCGTCGACGGCAGCACGCAGCACGGACGACGCCTTCTCGGTCACCGGATCCCCGTGCCCGAAGCACGCCACCTCCGCATCGAGCGCCGCGAGCTTTTGGAAGGACGCGAGAGCCCGGGCGCGGTCCAGGTTGAAGACGCCGAGCATCACCTGGCCGTCCAGCGGCGAAACGGCGACGGCGTCACCGGTGAACAGCACGCCCCGCTCCGGGAGATGGATCCCGATACTGCCGTCCGTGTGGCCGGGGGCCCCGACCACGTGCGCACCGCCCCCGAAGTCCAGCATGTCGCCCTCCGACAGCTCCCTGACCTCCTCGGGCAGCACCGGATTCGACGGCGGAGGTCCCAGTCTCCGCATCGCGTCCTCGTGCAGCGGCACCTCCCAGTCCTCGAACACCGGGGGCGGCCCCATCACCTCGCCCCGGACGATCGGCGCCTCCAGGCGGTGCGCGTACACGGCGGCCCCGCTCAGCCGCGCGAACTCGCCCGCGCCGCCCACGTGATCCTCGTGGAAGTGCGTCAGCACGATGCGTCGTACGTCCTCGGGGCGCAGCCCGAGAGCGGTGACCGCGTCCGCGATCCGCAGTCCGGCGCCGGGCGGGCCCGCGTCGACGAGGGTCAGCGCGTCACCGTCACGCCAGAGATAGGCCTGCCCGACGGGGAAGCGCAGGAGGTACAGCTCGGGGAAGAGTGCGGGATGAACCCTGATGACGTCCATGAGCCGACCGTAGGAAACGCCCTTGCGGCGGGCGAGGGTTTTTAGCCGAGGGCAGAGGGATTGCTCCCCCTGCCCTGCCCGCACGGTGGCTCAGCTCGCCGCGTACTTCTGGAGGAACAGCGCCTCCGCGACCGAGAGCCGCTCCAGCTCCTGCGGTGACACGCTCTCGTCGACCGCGTGGATCTGTGCCTCGGGTTCGCTCAGGCCGATCAGGAGGATCTCCGCACGGGGATAGAGCGCGGCGAGGGTGTTGCACAGCGGGATCGAGCCGCCCTGCCCCGCGTACTGCATCTCCTCGCCCGGATACGCCTCGCCCATCGCCTCCGCCATCGCCGCGTACGCCGGGCTCGTGGTGTCCGCGCGGAACGGCTGGCCCTGCCCGATCTGCTCGGTGGTCACCTGCGCGCCCCAGGGGGTGTGCGTCTCCAGGTGCGCCTGCAGGAGCTTGGTGGCCTCGGCCGCGTCCACGCCCGGCGGCACCCGCAGGCTGATCAGCGCCCGCGCGGCGGCCTGTACGGACGGGGTCGCGCCGACCACCGGCGGGCAGTCGATGCCGAGCACCGTGACCGCGGGGCGCGCCCAGATGCGGTCGGCGACCGTGCCCTTGCCGATCAGTCGGACGCCGTCGAGAACCTTGGCGTCCTTCCGGAAGTCGCCCTCTTCGTACTGAAGCCCGTCCCACACCTCGTCGCCGGTGAGCCCGTCGACCGTCGTCGAGCCGTCCTCCGCGCGCAGCGAGTCGAGCACCCGCACCAGCGCCGCGAGCGCGTCGGGGGCCGCGCCGCCGAACTGTCCCGAGTGCAGATTGCCCTCAAGGGTGTCGATACGGACGCGTACGAGCGTCATGCCGCGGAGCGTGGCGGTGACCGTCGGCAGGCCGACGCGGAAGTTGCCCGCGTCGCCGATGACGATGGTGTCGGCCGCGAGGAGGTCGGGATGCTGCTCGGCATACCGCTCAAGGCCGCCCGTGCCCTGCTCCTCGGAACCCTCGGCGATCACCTTGACGGTCACCGGGACGCCGCCGTTCGCCTTCAGGGCGCGCAGCGCGAGCAGGTGCATCAGGACGCCGCCCTTGCAGTCGGCGCTGCCGCGTCCGTACCAGCGGCCGTCGCGCTCCGTCAGCACGAACGGCGGGCTGGTCCACGCCGCCTCGTCGAGCGGCGGCTGCACGTCGTAGTGCGCGTAGAGCAGCACGGTGGGAGCGCCCTCGGGGCCCGGCAGCAGGCCGTACACCGACTGGGTGCCGTCCGGGGTGTCGAGCAGGGCGACGTCCTGGAACCCCTCGGCGCGCAGTGCGTCCGCCACCCAGTTCGCGGCGGCCTCGCTCTCGCTCCTGGGAAACTGATCGAAGTCCGCCACCGACTTGAAGGCCACCAGTTCGGTGAGCTCCACCTTCGCCCTCGGCATGAGCGAGGCGACGGTCTCGGTGATCGGATTCGGCGACATGGGCACGCTCCTCGTGGGTGCGACGTTGCACGTATGTGGGTGTTGTGATCCTCCCACAGGAGGGTGACCCAGGTGCCCGCCGTAGGATGCCTGGGAAAGCGCGGCCAACAGCTGGATCGGGAGCGGTAGACCAACGTGAGCAGCGAGAACTCAGCGGACGACGCGCAGTACGTGTGGGATGTCGTCGTGGTGGGAGCAGGGCCCGCGGGGGCGTCGGCGGCCTATGCGGCAGCCGTCGCGGGACGCAGGGTCCTCGTCCTGGAGAAAGCGGAACTGCCCCGGTACAAGACGTGTGGCGGCGGCATCATCGGCCCCTCGCGTGACGCGCTCCCGCCGGGGTTCGAGCTGCCCTTCAGGGACCGGGTGCACGCGGTGACGTTCTCCCTGGACGGCAAGTTCGCCCGCACCCGCCGCTCGAAGCAGATGCTCTTCGGGCTGATCAACCGCCCCGAGTTCGACCAGCGCCTGGTCGAGCACGCGCAGAAGGCGGGCGCCGAGGTGCGCACCGGCGTCACCGTCGCCCGCGTGGAGCAGCACGGCTCCGTGGTGCCCGACCGGCGGACCGTCGCGGTGGTTCTCCAGGGCGGCGAGACGGTACTCGCCCGCGCGGTCGTCGGAGCGGACGGCAGCGCGAGCCGCATAGGAGCACATGTCGGCGTGAAGCTGGACCAGGTGGACCTGGGCCTCGAGGCCGAGATCCCGGTGCCGCGGAGCGTCGCCGAGGACTGGGCGGGCCGCGCGCTCATCGACTGGGGCCCCATGCCGGGCAGTTACGGGTGGGTGTTCCCCAAGGGCGACACGCTCACCGTCGGTGTCATCTCCGCACGCGGCGAGGGTTCGGCCACCAAGCGGTACTTGGAGGACTTCATCGCCCGTCTCGGACTCGCGGGCTTCGAGCCGAGCATCTCCTCCGGCCATCTGACCCGCTGCCGCAGCGACGACTCGCCGCTCTCGCGCGGCCGGGTCCTGGTGTGCGGTGACGCGGCGGGGCTGCTCGAACCGTGGACGCGCGAAGGCATCTCGTTCGCGCTGCGCTCGGGGCGGCTCGCGGGGGAGTGGGCGGTGCGGATCGGTGAGGCGCACGACGCGGTCGACGCCCGCCGCCAGGCCCTGAACTACGCCTTCGCCGTCAAGGCGGGCCTCGGCGTGGAGATGAGCGTGGGGCGACGCATGCTCACGCTCTTCGAGCGCCGTCCGGGCGTGCTGCACGCGGCGATCACCGGGTTCCGGCCCGCGTGGAACGCGTTCGCGAGGATCACCCGCGGCTCGACGACGCTCGGCGAGCTGGTGCGCAACCATCCGCTGGCGGGGCGGGCGCTCTCCGCGCTCGACAAGTAACGCCCGGCGGAAGTCACTTCGTGACGGTGACGCGGAAGACGGGGTGGTCGCCCGCGGCCGCCTCGATCTCCGCGTCCGTGGACTTGGCGGTGACGCCCTTGAAGTACTGGTTGACCTCCCAGCCCCACTTCTCCAGATAGCCGCGCAGCAGCGGCAGCTTCTGCGCGTCCGGGACCTCCTCGACCGTGAACGCGCGCACCTTGCGGCCCACGCGCAGCTCGCCCCCGCCCGCCACGCGCATGTTGCGCACCCACTGCGAGTGCCCGCGCGCCGAGACGAGGTACTGGGCGCCTTCGTACGTGAACGGGTTGACCGGGATGCGCTGCATCTGTCCGCTCTTGCGACCCCGTACGGAGAGTTCGGCCGAGCCCATCAGGCTGATCCCGTGCCGCGCCAGCCAGCCGATGACTCCGTTCAGGCGGACGGCGAGAGGGCTGCCCTTGAGGTAGTAGGGGGTGGGGGAGCCGGAGGAGGACGAGGAGGACGAAGTCATGGTGACCGCCAAAGTCGGGGAAGCTTCCGAGAGCACTGCTCTCGCTTGAGAGCAGTGTGCACGAGACGGGTGCTCTGTTTCAAGAGCAGTGCTCTCTAAATTGTGCGCCGCTCACTTCGTGGTGCGGCGATCTCGTTCTGGTGCACCGCTCTCAACTCGTGGCACACTGCCCGTATGAGCAGCGCCACCAGCGGGGCCAGGGCCCGCGCCCGAGTCGAAGTCACCGCCGCCATCAAGGACGAGGCACGCAGACAGCTGGCGGCCGACGGAGCAGCCAAGCTCTCGCTGCGCGCCGTGGCCCGCGAGCTCGGCATGGTGTCCTCCGCCCTCTACCGCTACTTCCCCAGCCGCGACGAACTCCTGACCGCGCTCATCATCGACGCCTACAACTCCCTCGGTGCCGCCGCCGAGTCGGCGCACGCCGAGGTCGCGTCGGCCGAGCCCGTGCGGCGCTGGACGGTCGTGTGCGAGGCCGTGCGTTCCTGGGCGCTCGCGCATCCGCACGAGTACGCCCTCATCTACGGCTCACCCGTCCCCGGCTACAGCGCGCCCGCCACCACGGTCGACGCCGCGTCCCGCGTCGGGCTGCTGCTCATCGGGATCGTGCGCGACGCCCACCAGGGGCGCGGCATCGCCGTGCGGCCGGTGCCGGGCGGGCTGCGTACGGAGGCCGAGCGGATCGCCGCCGATCTCGCGCCGGACCTGCCGCCGGCCGTGATCACGGCGATGGTCGCGGCGTGGGCCCAGCTGTTCGGGCTCGTGGGCTTCGAGGTGTTCGGGCAGTTCAACCGCGTCGTCGAGAACCGAGCGGAGTTCTTCTCGTACGCGGCGACACAACTCGCCCACGGAGTCGGACTGAGCGAAGGCATGGGCCGGGGGTGCGCGGGGCAGCGCGAGGAGCAGTAAGGACCCCGAGGAGCAGTAAGGACCCCGAAGAGCAGCATGGAACCCGAGGTACTCCAACGGAAGTACGTGTGATCGCAACGCTCGGCTGATGCCCGCCGCCCACCGTGCGGTCTAGCGTTGCCGCCATGGACGAACAGCGCGAACGTGGGCGCGGCGGGCCGGCCCTGCCCTGGGGCGGACCGGCGATGTGGCGGCAGGGTCCGCCCTGGTGGAACCGGCGGGAGGACGCCGGGGGCGCCGGCAGGCTGCCGTGGCTGACGACGTTGGCGATCACCGTGTTCGTACAGGTGGGCTCGAAGTACGCGGCCGAGGGCCAGCTGGACCGGGAGCCGCTCGACACCTACGCCCGGCTCCTCCTGCTCGCGGGCACGGCCTCGCTCCTGCTGCGTCACCGCCACCCGGTCCCGGTCGCGTACGTCACCGCCGGGACCGCACTGCTCTACCTGGGCGCCGGGTACGCGTACGGACCCGTCCTGATCACCGTCGCCGTCGGCTGCTTCGCCGCGGTCGTCTCGGGGCACCGGCGCGCCGCGTGGGGCGCCGTCGGAATGCTGTGGGCGGGGCATCTGCTGGTCGCGCACTGGCTCTACCACTGGCTGCCGCCGGACGGCGACAATGAACGGACCTGGGGCGAGGAAACCGTCGTCGCCGTCTGGGTCGTCGCCATCATCGCCGTGTCCGAACTGGCCCGCGTACGGCGCGAGCAGTGGATGAAGGAGCGCGCGGAGCGCGCGCGGGCCGCCGAGCGGCGGGCCGACGAGGAGCGGCTGCGCATGGCCCGCGAGCTGCACGACGTCCTCGCCCACAGCATCTCCGTGATCAACGTCCAGGCGGGCGTCGGCCTCGCGCTGCTCGACTCCGACCCTGAACAGGCCCGCACGGCCCTGACCACCATCAAGGCCGCGAGCAAGGAAGCCCTGGGAGAGGTCCGCCAGGTCCTCGACACCCTCCGTACGCCCGGTGACGCGCCACGTGCCCCGGCTCCCGGGCTCGACCGGCTGCCCGAACTCGTGGAGCAGGCCGCACGTACGGGGCTCACGGTCGACGTCGACACCCAGGGGACCCGAAGAAAGCTGGCGCCCGGCGTCGACCTCGCCGCCTTCCGCATCGTCCAGGAGGCCCTCACCAACGTCGTACGCCACTCCGGATCACGGCACGCGCGCGTGCTGGTGCGGCAGGAGGCCGCGGCGCTCACCCTGCGCATCGACGACGACGGCCCGGCCACCGGCGCCGACGCGGGCGGCAGCGGCAACGGTCTCGCGGGAATGCGGGAGCGCGCCGCTGCCCTGAATGGCACGATCGACGCGGGCTCGCGCCCGGACGGGGGCTTCCGGGTCACCGCCGTACTGCCCACCCGCACGGCACCTCAGGAGGACCAGTGATCCGCGTACTGCTCGCCGACGACCAGTCGCTGGTCAGGGCCGGTTTCAAGGCGCTGCTCGACGCCCAGCGGGACATCGAGGTCGCGGGAGAGGCGGCCGACGGTGAGGAAGCCGTGCGAAGGGTGCGGGAACTGCGCCCCGACGTGGTCCTGATGGACATCCGCATGCCGCTGCTCGACGGGCTCGCGGCGACCCGGAGGATCACCGACGAGCCGGACCTGAACGCCGTCAAGGTGGTCATGCTGACCACCTTCGAACTGGACGAGTACGTCTTCGAGGCGATCCGTTCCGGGGCTTCGGGTTTCCTCGTCAAGGACACCGAGCCCGAGGAACTGCTGCGTGCCGTCCGCGCGGTGGTCGACGGCGACGCGCTGCTCTCGCCCGGCGTCACGCGCCGCCTCATCGCCGAGTTCGCCGCCCGCTCCAAGGAGCCCGCGGGCGCCGAGCCGCTGGGTGAACTCACCGAGCGGGAGCGGGAGGTGATGGCGCTGGTCGGCATCGGCCTGTCGAACGACGAGATCGCCCGCCGTCTGGTGGTCAGCCCGCTCACCGCGAAGACGCACGTCAGCCGGGCCATGGTGAAGCTCGGCGCTCGCGACCGCGCCCAGCTGGTCGTGATGGCCTACGAGTCGGGCTTGGTGCGCCCGGGGTGGCTGGGCTGACGCGTCTCGCGCCGGTGGCGTACGAGGATCGTCACCAGGACAGCGACGAAGACGACGGCCCCCGCGATCACACCGGTCCGGACCAGCGTGCCCTCGCTGGGTGACGTCACACCGAAGAAGAACGCCGGTGAGGCCACGGCCAGCATCGTGGCCCCCGCGAGGGACGTCGCGGCGAAGAGCGCGAAACCGATCTCCACGGTGTTCGCGTCGCGCTCGGCCTGTGTCCTTCGCCCCATCCTCGAAGTGTGCGGTGTGCGCTCCCGGCGGGCAAGCAACTGCGCGCCGGGAGCGACCTGTTGATCGGCTGTGCGGTCAGTCGTTGACAGCCACCGGCTTCCTCTCCGCAGCCTCCGCAGTCTCCTGCGGCGTCGACTTCGTGACGACGACCGTCTCGTGCGTACGCCTCGTCCGCACTCCGGTGAGGGTGATGAGCAGGCCCGCGACCGCGATGGCCGTGACCACGATCAGGCCGGGCCGGTAGCTGTCGAGTACGGCCTGTGGCGAGGCGTCGCCGCCGTGCGAAGACGCGGTGATCACGGCCGTGACGACGGCGAGGAAGATCGCGCCGCCCACCTGGATCGAGGTGTTCAGGAGGCCCGACACCATGCCCTGCTCGTCGTCGTGCACGCCGTTGGTGGCCTGGATGTTGAGCGAGGGGAAGACCAGGGCGCACGCGAAGCCGAGCAGGATCATGGACGGCAGCACCATGGACGCGTACGACGGGGTGAGGGTCACGCGCAGGAACAGCGCGTACGAGGCGACGAGCAGGACGAAGCCCGCCACGATGACCCGCGGTGTACCGAACCGGTCGATCACCGAGCCGACCTTCGTGGACGACAGGGCGACAAGCGCGCCCGCGGGCAGGAAGGCGAGAGCGGTCTCCAGGGCGGACCAGCCGAGCAGTGTCTGGAAGTACTGCGTGGCCAGGAACTGGAAGGAGACATAGCCGCCGAAGAATGTCATCGCGCCGACCTGCGCCCGGAGCTGGGGCCCGGAGCGTAGGACTCCGAGGCGGATCAGCGGGCTCGCGGTGCGCAGTTCGATGCGTACGAAGACGGCGAGCAGCACGGCCGCGGCGAGGAACGACAGGAGTGTGCGGGCCGACGCCCAGCCGGCCTCGGGTGCCTCGACGACGGTGAAGACGAGCAGCAGCATCGCCGCCGTGCCGGTGACGGCGCCCGGAACGTCGTAGCCGCCGATGTTCTTCTCGCGGGCGCTGCGCGGGATCAGCTTGAGTCCGGCGATGAGCGCGATGACGGCGATGGGCGCGGGCAGCAGCATCGTCAGGCGCCAGCTGGCCTCGGTGAGCAGTCCGGACAGGACGAGGCCCATGGAGAAGCCGGTGGCGGCGCAGGTGGTGTAGATGGTGAGCGCGCGGTTGCGGGCGGGGCCCTCGGCGAACGTCGTGGTGATGATGGAAAGGCCCGCCGGCGCGGTGAACGCGGCACTCAGGCCCTTGATGAAGCGGCTGGCGATCAGCAGCGGACCCGAGTCGACGAACCCGCCGAGCAGTGAGGCGAGGGCGAAGACCGCGAGTGCTATCAGGAAGACGCGGCGCCGTCCGAGCAGGTCGGCCGCTCGGCCACCCAGGAGCAGGAGGCCGCCGTAGCCGAGGATGTAGCCGCTGACGACCCACTGGAGGGTCGAGGTGGAGAGGTTCAGTTCGGAGCCGATGGAGGGCAGCGCGACGCCGACCATCGACACGTCGAGTGCGTCGAGGAACATCGCGGCGCAGAGCACGATGAGAGTGCCCCACAGGCGCGGGGACCAGCGCTCCGGGGACGCGGAGGCAGCTGTGAGCGGAGAAGTCATGCGCAGCACGGTACATGCACGCGCATTGAGTGCAAGTGCATTTAATTCCGATGCAACAAAGAGGGCCTTTTCTGCTACCGTGCGATGTCATGGCGGCGAAGAAGGCCGAGCAAGGGCTCAAGACGGCCGAGCAAAGGCTCGTGGACCAATGGCGCGACATCCTCGCGGTGCACGCGCGCACCCTGTGCGAACTCGACGGCGCCTTGCGTGAGCACGGCCTGGGCGCGAGTGACTTCGAAGTCCTCGACGTGCTGTCGGAGGGCGCCACGGCGGACGGCGACTGCGCCTACCGCGTGCAGGACATCGCGGGCCGGGTGCACCTGAGCCAGAGCGCACTGTCCCGCCTCATCGGCCGCCTCGAGAAGGACGGTCTGGTGGAGCGCGCCATGTGCAGCGAGGACCGGCGCGGGGTGCGGGTCGTGCTCACCGACAAGGGACGCCACCTGCACACGGAGGTGCGGCCGTTGCAGCGCGCGGTGCTTGAGCGGATGCTCGCGGGGACCGGATCCGAGTAGCGCGGACCGGCCCCCACCGGATGGCGCCGACCGGTCTCAGACGCCCGACATCTCGCTCCACAGTGCGCTCAGCGCGGTGTCGCCGCTGACGTGCGGGAACGGCGCGCGGTTCCACAGCGCGAGGTAGACAAGCTCCGCCGGACCCGACACCTCGCACTCGGCCCGGCCGTCCTCGCCCCGCTCCGTGACGGGCGGCTCCTGCGAGAGGTGCACGGTCCACACGGCGTCCGTGCCCGCGTCCGTCGCCCGCACGCGCAGGACCCGCGGCTCCTGCGTACGCACCCGGCTGCGCGAGCGCGCGTGGAAACCGCGGAGCAACTCGTCGATCCCGTCCGCGGCGAACTCCGCGCCTATCGGCGACGACGCGCCCCCGAGCGCGGACTCGGCGTCCACGCGGTGGATCGTCGTCTCGTTCGCCTGCCGCCGCGCCCAGAACCCGAGCGGGGACGGCGCGGGCAGGAACGCCCAGCACCGCACATCGGGCGAGGCGGCGCGGAGGGTGGCGACCAGGTCCGCGTGCGCCTGCCGGTACCAGCCGACCAGGGCGGCGCCGTCCAGCTCCGGCGGCTCGTCCATGGGCCGCGGCGCGATGTGCCCCTCGGCGACGAACGCCGCGGCCCAGCGGTGCACCGTCCCCGTGTGGCGCAGCAGGTCGCGCACGGCCCAGCCGGGGCAGTTGGCCACCTTGGCGTCCGGCCCGGCCGCCTCGGCGGTGCGGGCCAGCAACTTGCCTTCCGCATCAAGAATTTCAAGGTGCTCGGAGATCTTCATGTGCTGGATTCTGCCGGATGGGGCACGCCACGGGGGGCTCTCCGAGGACCCGTACACGTACTTCGGGCGCTCCATGCCGACGAGCGCGTACGGGTCCTGATCTCCGCTCAGGCGAACGTCACCCGGGCCACGGGCTCGAGCCGTCCCTCGTCGAGGAGCGCGCGGCAGCGGAACCGCTGGATCTTGCCGCTCGGCGTCTTGGGAAGCACGCCGCGCGCCAGGAACAGGCACTCCGCGAGCGCGACGCCGGCCTTCTCCAGGGCCAGCGTCGCGGCCTCCTCGGCGATGGGGCGGAAGTCCTTCGGATTGCCCTGGGGCTCCACCATCAGCACGAGCCGGGAGATGCCCGAGTCGCCCGCGTCGACGACGGCGGCGCAGCCCTTGCGGACGTTCTTCAGGGAGTCGACCGCCGACTCGATCTCGGAGGCGTAGACCTTCCGGCCACCGACCGAGAGCATGTCGTCGGCCCGGCCGAGGACGTACAACTCGTCGTCACGCACGAAGCCGAGGTCTCCGGTGCGCAGCCAACCCTCCTGGAAACGAGCGGCCGTGCGGGCGGGGTCCGCGTAATAGCCGTCGGCCAGGCTCGGTGACGACACCAGGATCTCCGAGATGCCGCTGCCGCTGCCCGCCCGAACCGAGACACCGGGCAGCGTCAGGCCGTTGGAGACCAGCCGGGCCGCCTTCGGATGATCGGGCGCCACCTCGATCACCGAGCCTTCGACGAGCGCGGGACCGTCGAAGGCGAGGGCCTTGGGCGCCTGGGCCCACGGCTTCCCGGTCACCGCGAGCGTCGCCTCGGCCATGCCGTAGGCGGGCTGGAACGCCGTGTCGGACAGGCCGAACGGCCGGAACTTCTCCGTCGCCGCCACCAGCGTGTCCCAGTCCACGCGCTCCGCCCCGATCACGGCCGCCCGCAGCTTCAGCTCCTTGGGCAACCCACCGCGGCCCTGTGCCCGCGCCGCGAGGTACACGGCGGTGCTCGTGCCCGCCGTCATCGTCGCCCCGTACTCCGCCATGTCCCGGAACCACGTGCGCGGCGACATCCCGAACCGCTCCGGCGACGACAGCACGAAGTCGAAGTCGTACGCCCACGAGTACAGCAGGCAGCCGAACATGCCCATGTCGTGCGAGAGCGGCAGCCAGGAGGCGACGGTGTCGGCGCCGGGTCGGCCACCGGTCAGGTGCAGGATGATCTGCAACTGCTGCTCGATGGCGCGGGTGGTCAGGGCGCAGCCCTTGGGCGTGCTGGTGGACCCCGACGAGTACTGGATGAACGCCACGTCGTCCCGGCCGGGCGGGCTCGGCTCGATGCGTCCCCCGCCGCGCAGCGCCGACCAGCCGTGCACCGGCAGCTCCTTGCTGAGCTCCGCGGGGACCATGGCGGTCAGCCAGTCGTCGACCAGGAGCAGCGTCGGGTCGAGCCGCGCCGAGAGCGCCACCAGCTGCTCGCCGTACGCCTCCTGGCTCTGGCCGCGGGTCGGCAGCGGCAGCGAGGCCACCGCGCCGCCGGCCAGCCAGACCGCCAGCAGGCCGCGGACCGTGTCCGGTGTGTTGGTGAGGATGGCGGCGACCCGGGTGCCGGGGCCGACGCCGAGGGCCCGCAGCTGGGCGGCCATGCCGTGGGCATCCCTGACGACATCGCTCCAGGGGGTGTGCTCGAACTCCTCGCCCGTCCACTCGTGCAGCACGCCGTTCGAAGCCCCGTTGGTCAGGGCGCGGAAGAACTCCATGTACGTGATCCCCGTCTACTCGTCTGCTCGTCCAGAGGGCGTGCTATTCCACGTCCACCAGCGAGGCGTCGGCCTCACGGGTCTCGCGGCCGCGCTCCGCCATGGGCGCGATGTTCTGCTGGGTCTCCAGGAGTTCCTTCTTGTCCACGGAGCCGGCGGTGACACGGCTGACGCCCGCCTCGCGCATCTCCATGCGCTCGGGGTCGATGCGCACGACCTTCCAGGCCAGGTGGGTCTTCTCGAGGCTCCAGATGAGGATCGCGGAGAGGTCGACCTCGTACCACTTCATGCCGTGCCGGGCCGAGCGCGGGAAGGCGTGGTGGTTGTTGTGCCAGGCCTCGCCGAAGGAGGGGATGGAGAGCCAGGCGACGTTGCGCGACTCGTCGGTGGTCTCGAAGCGGCGGCGGCCGAACACGTGGCCGACGGAGTTCACCGCGTAGGTCATGTGGTTGATGAGGAAGATGCGGACCAGGCCGCCCCAGAGCATGCCGGTCAGGCCGGCGCGCCAGTCGCCGCCGGTGATGGCGTAGGCGATGAGGCCGGGCAGCACGACGCTGGACGCGGTGACCAGCATCAGGTTCTCGCTGAGCCAGCGCAGCGGCTTCTCGCGGACCAGGTCCGGGCAGTAACGCATCGGGTCCGACGTGAGGTTGACGTCGAAGAGCCAGCCCAGGTGGGCGTGCCAGAGACCGGCCATGGTGCCCTTGAAGCCCGGCTCGAAGTCCAGGTGGGGGCTGTGCGGGTCACCCGCCTTGTCGGCGACGCGGTGATGCTTGCGGTGGTGGGCGGCCCAGATCAGCGGCGGGCCCTGCCCGGCCATCACGCCGGCGGTGGCCAGGGCGACGCGTATGGGCTTGTACGTCTCGAACGAGCGGTGGGTGAGCATCCGGTGGTAGCCGGTCGATATACCGAAGCCGGAGACCGCGTACATGATGACCAGGACCACCACGTCCGACCAGCCGAAGATCTCGTTCCACAGCAGGGCCATCGCGCCGAACACCGCGACCAGCGGTATCAGCGACGCCCCGAGGATGAACCAACGGTGCTTTCTGCCGTCCATGTACCAGTGCCTCTCACTTGCGGAAGTCGGAGATGCCGACTGACGGTTGGCTGCGCGAGCTGAGCCGCGCGCCGCGGAAGACGGGCAGTACCGCCGCGCGCAGCACGGGGAAGAGCAGGGGGCGCGGGGTGTGGCGGCCCGCGAGGTACTGGGCCTTGGCGACCGGCCCGGGGACCACCACGCGGCGCCCCTGTGCCAGGCCGCGCAGGCCCGCCTCCGCGACCCGCTCGGGAGTCAGCCAGGCCAGGAACTTGTGCTCCTGGAGCCGTGACATGCCGCCCACCGCGTAGAAGTTGGTGCGCACGGGCCCCGGGGAGAGCAGGGTGCAGCTCACCCCGGTGCCGCGCAGTTCGACGTGCAGTGACTCGGCGAAGGTGTTGGCGAACGCCTTGCTGGCCGAGTAGGTGGCCGCGGTCGGCACGGGCTGGCAGCCCGCGGTCGAGCCGGTGACCAGGATCCCGCCGCTCTGCCGGGCCAGCATGCCCGGCAGCACCGCCTGCGTCAGCGCGTGCAGCGCGACGACGTTGACCTGGACCTCGGCGCTCTCCTGGGCGGGGTCGTTCTCGCTGAACGGCCCGCAGGTGGGGAAGCCCGCGTTGGCGCAGAGGACGGAGACCGGCTGCCCGGCCAGCTCCTGTTCGAGCGCCCGGCGCGCGGCCGGGTCCGCGAGGTCGCAGGTGCGCACGCGCACCGGCACGCCGTGCTGCTCGCGCAGCTCCTTGGCGAGCTGTTCGAGGGCGTCGGTGGAGCGGGCGACGAGCCACAGACCGTACCCGCGCGCTGCCAGGCCGCGGGCGAGGTGCTCGCCGATGCCGGAGGAGGCGCCGGTGACCACCGCCCAGTCGGCGCGGCCGCTCACGCCGCGGCCGAGGGCGACGTGAGGTGCGTGGCCAGCCGGCCGGCCGCGGCACGGCCCGTTCTGGCGCACGCCTCGATCGAGACGCCCTGGATGTAGTCGCCCGCGAGCTCCAGGCCGGTCACGCCCGCGACGCTCTCCCGTACTTCGGCGAGGAAGTCGGCGTGGTGCGGGAGGTAGCCGCTGTAGGCCGCCTTCCAGTGCTTGACCAGGAGGTTGACGCGCTCGGCGCGCGGCGCCCCCAGGTACTTCACCAGGCGCTCCTCGGTCTCCCCGGTCAACCGGTCGATGTTCTCCGGGCTGAGGTCGGTCAGGCGCCCCTCGCGGCCGCTGTAGGTGTAGCGGACGATGTGCCGTTCCTCCATGCCGTACGAACCGGCGTTGCTGCACGGCCCGTCGTCCATGGCGAGCGCGCGGACGTCGTGGCCGAAGACGGGCCGGTCGTACTCGACGAGCACGACGGTGGACGGGAAGTAGTTCACGTCCGCGAGACGCCGGGCGAGGGCGGGCCGCGCGGAGCGGACGATCTCGGCGGTCGCGTAGGCCGGGGTGGCAAGGACCACACCGTCGTAGTCGCTGGTCCGTGCGGGAGCACCGTCCTCGGAGACGCGCAGTCCCGTGACCCTGCCGTCGCGGACCTCCAGGCCCTCCACGGTGGCATTGAGCCGCACCGGGACCCGCTTGGCGAACGCGTCGAGGACCGGCTGGATGCCACCCGCGAGCTGATCGTAATGGTCCATCAGCATCGACAGGTTGGTGCCGAAGGTGCCGGGGTAGACCTCCTCGGGCTCGGCCCCGTTGTTGCGGATGACCATGGGCCGCACCAGCATGTCCGTCATCTCGCGCCCGAAGAACGAGCTGAGCGGCGCGTGGTCGTGGCGCCGCGAGACGCCGCTGAAGTAGCGCGAACCGAGGAAGCGGTTGCGCTCGTCGGCGCGGATACGTGCCGCCATCGCCGCCATCCGCGCGAAGTCGCGGGCCGAGCCCATCCGCCGGATGTTCTTCAGGGTCTGGCTGCGCCGCTCGCTGTCGAGGGTGAGAATCTCGCCGTCCTTGATGCGGGACGCGTTGTAGCCGAAGGACTCGTACGCGTCCGCGCCGAGCTCCGAGGTGAACCAGCGAAACGTGTGGTAGCGGCGGCCGATGTTCTTCCCGCCCGTCATGACCTGCCGGTCGCCGAGCTTGTCGAGGCCGAAGCGGCCGCCGAGGGTCCCGGACGCCTCGACGACCTCGACGTCGTACCCGAGGAGGTCGAGGCGGAGCGCCGCGGTGAGGCCGGAGATGCCCGACCCCACCACCGCCACGCGCCGCCGCCTGCTTGCACTTTCACCTGCGTGTGCCATTGCCATGGATCAGACTCCGTGCGCTCGCGCGGTCGATGGGGGACGCGGGGTGGCGTCGGGAAGCAGGTCGATGCGGCCCTCGACGATCGGTTTGCCGAACTGCCGCAGGACCACGGTCACCGGGACGCGGCCGTCCGCGCCGGGGGCACCGACCTCCGCCTCGTGGACCAGGTCGGCCTCGAACTCGGCGAAGTCCAGAAAGGCCGCCTCGCAGCCGACGGCGAGGGCGCGCCCGTCGGCGATCGCCCCGGCCCGGCAGGCCGCGGCCACGGCGGCCTGCCGCATGCCCTCGACCATCAACGGGCCCGGCACGTGGTCGTACTCGTGGTCGAAGAAGGCGGGGTGGTGCGGATCGGCCGCCAGCAGGCAGCGGAACACGCCGCCTGCCGATTGCGCCTCGTCCCCCGGCAGACCGATGACGACGTTGCGCGGGTTCTCCCGCCCGACCAGGCCCGCGTCGAGTCGCCGGGCCGGGGTCGGGCGGGCGTCCGCCACCGGCTTCTGCGCCCGCTGGAAAGCCCGGAAGACGTCGTAGTCGTCCTGCGACATGAAGGCGAGCACCGCGCTCAGGGTCATCGCCGGTCGCCCGCCGATCTCCATGACGCCTTCGAGGACCATGCTCACCACATCGGAGCCCTTGCCCTGCCGTTCGGCGACCCGGTAGTGCACATAACCCTGGAGCGCCGATGTCCCGTCATGGGCGTACGCCTGCGGATCCGTCACCCGCAGCGTGATCCGCTGGAGGCTGAAGGGCAGCCCGACCGGCACCCCGACATGGCGGTGCAGCAGAACGAAGATGGACTGCCGCGCCGCCTCCGCGGACGCGAACGGGTCGTGGAAGTCGGCCCGCTGGTCCGACCAGAGACTGTGGGCGCGGGGGATCTGGAAGGCGAGGTGGAAGTCGTCGTCGGACCCCTGCGCGGAGTCGGTGACGAACACCTCGCCGACCTGCCTGCGGTGGGCCAGGGAACGAGGCACCGTCTGCTCGAAGGTCAACTCGACGCCCTGTGGCGGTAGTTGGCCGGGGGCGCCGGTGTGCGGGATCGTGCTGGTCATCGGCTCAGCTCCGGTTCGGGCGTGTCCTGCTGTACGGGGCGCGGCTGCGGGCCGCTCTGGAAGACGGGCTTGCGCATCGCGTTCCTGCGCCGGATCTCGGTGGTGGCGAGCTGCCGCAACTCGGCCAGCGCGGCCCGGCGGCCGCCGGGGGCGCGCAACAGGTGCCCGCCCGTGGCGCCGAGCACCCGGGCCGGGGTGAGGACCTCGAGCACGGACGCACGGTGACTCAGGAGGTTCAGGACGCCGTCGACCCTTCCGCGCGCGTGCAGGCCGCGCACGACCCGCGGGACGAGACCCGCGATGGGCCCGGCCACCCCGAGGTCCGCGGCCAGGCCGTAGTACTCGGCGTAGGTGCGGTCCCGCCAGCGGCCGAAATCCGCGACGGCGCGGTCGAGCCGGACGCCCGGCCCGATGGCGTCACCGATCGCGTCGGCGAGCCGTTCCGCCTGGTGGAAGGCGTCGCCGATGCCGCGCCCGCCCGCCGGGTCCTTGAAGTGTCCGGCGTCGCCGAGCAGCACCCAGCCGGCGCCCGCCGCCTCGCGGAAGTAGCCGAAGAAGCGCCGGATGCCGTAGATCCTGCTCGCCCTGGTGGCGCCCGAGATGGCCTCGGCGATCGGCGCGCAGCGCATCGCGTGGGCGCGCACGGAGCCGTCGAGGTCGGCACGGAAGCTCTCCCGCTCGTGCTGCTGCGGGGAGACGCCCACGATGTAGAGGCCGTTGTCGGCGGGGCCGCCCAGCATGTGCCGGTCGCCCCAGCGGTGGAAGACGAACGTCGGCCGTGGGCCGGTGTCCGCGCCCTCGAAGTACGTCCAGTAGTAGCTGCGTTCACCGGGACTCACGTGGTACATGCGGGACCCGCACGCCTCGGCGACCTTCGAGTTCCGCCCGTCCGCGCCGACCACCAGACGGGCCCGCAGCCGCGTCCGTACACCGCCCGACACCGCCTGGACCCCCGCGACGCGACCGCTCTCACGGACGACCCCGACGACCCGGGTGCCCAGACGCACCTCGGCGCCGGACGTGCGGGCCGCGTTCACCAGGACCGGGTCGAGGACCTCGCGGCGGATGCAGGCCGCGCCGCCCACGTCGCCGGGCTCCTGAGGGAACGCGGCCCGGCAGCGGAACTCCTCCAGGCGCATGTCGACGTGGCTCATGGTGGTGGCCCCGGCCGCACGCAGCTGGTCCATCACACCTAGGCGGTCGAGGAACGCCAGGGAGTCGGCCTGGAGGATGTTCGAGGAGAGGGTCGAGCGGATCTCGGTGGCCTGGTCGAGCACGGCGACCCGCAGACCCCGACGCGCGAGGAGCGCGCCGAGCGTGGCCCCGGCGCAGCGCGCACCGACGACGATCACGTCGAACTCCGTGGTCTCGCCGGGCTGCCCGGCCCCCTGCGACGCCTCGCTCATGACGCGCCGTTCCAGCGCACCGCCGCGGCGGCCGCGAAGTCTCCGGCGTGCGCGAACCCCGACATCACCACGAGGTCGCCGTCGCGCAGCCGGCCGGCGCGGGCCGCCCGGTCGAGGGTGACGGGCACGGCGGCGCCGTACAGGTTGCCGTACCGGTCGAAGGTGTCCAAGTGCCGTGCCTCGTCCAGCCTCAGGGCCTGACGCCAGTTCTTCAGGAAGATCCGGTTGGGCTGGTTGGTGACGAGCACATCGATGCCGGACGGCTGCTCCCCGAGATCGGAGCAGAGCTTCCCGACCAGTTCGGGTACGAGGGTGTTGCCGCGTCGGAGGATCTCCGCCGCCTTGTCGGCGTCGAAGCCGATGTCCATCTGGCCGACGCCGGGCTCCCAGTACTTGCGCCCGTCCGGGGTCTTGATGCCGAGGTCCACGGAGTACGCGGGGACGCTGCGGGTGCGTACGCCGAGGATCGGCGAGCCCGCACCGGCCTCCAGGTAGGCAACGCCGCAGCCGTCACCGGGAATCGGGGCGTGCGACAGCTTGCGCACCTCGGACTGGGCGAACATCTGGCCCGCGGTGTTCTGCACATTGGCGATCAGCGCGGTCCGTGCCGCTCCGTCGGCCATGATCTTCTGGGCCAGCGAGAGCATGTACGGGAACGAGGCGCAGCCGCCGTTGTGCAGGTCCACGATCCACTCGGGATCGATGCCGAGGGCGTGCGCGGCCCGGGCGCCGACGCCCATGAACGGCTCGTCCGGCAGCAGCACGTTCGTCAGGAGCACGTCGACCTGGCCGGCGGGCTCCCTGCCGAGGCGCTCGAGCACCGGCCGGGCGGCCTCGGCGATCATGTCGGCGGCCCGCTCGCCGGGGGCGACGTGGTGCCGGGTCGGGGGCACGCGGAACAGCGGGGTGTTGGCCAGCGGGTCCACCGGGGCGTTCTCGTCGAGGAAGAACTCGGGCCCCACCACCTTCTCGGGCAGATAGCTCCCGAAGTCGACTATGCCGACGGGCTGCATGACAGTTCCTTTCGAAGCCAGTCCTCGACGGTGCGTGCCGTGTGAGCGGCGTGCTCGTCGAGGAGCGAGAAGTGGTCGCCGGCGACGGGCGTGACGGTGTCCGCGTCCCGCCAGAACCGCCAGGCCGCACCGTCCGGCGCGTCAGGAACCCGCTCCGCGGTCAGGAGCAGCGTGGGCGCCGTCAGCGGGTCGGCCGCCCAGCCGTCGAAGAGCCGCAGATAGCCGCCCATGGCCAGCACGCTGTCGTCGTCGATGTCGGCGGGCGCGCCGTCCCGGGCGAGGATGCGGCCCATGGCCCAGGCGAACACCTCTTGCTGCCGGCTGGGTTCGGGTTCGTACGTGTCGATCAGCACGACCCCTTGGACGTGGTGGCCGGCGCGCTCGAGCGACGCGGCGGCGGCATGGGCGAGGACGCCGCCGATGGAGTGCCCCACGAGGACGAGAGGGGCACCGCCCGCGGCCCGCGACGCTGCGGCGGCCAGGCTGTCGACCGCCGCCCGCCACGATCCGGGCAGCAGCGGTGAGGCACCGAGGCCGGGCAAGGTGAGGGCCGACATCCGTGGCCGGTGGGCGAATCCGGCGGCGAAGCGCGCGAACTGGTGCGGGCCCGAACCGGTGAGGAAGGACGGCACACAGACCACGGCGGGCGTGGCGGGGCCGTCGGAGACCAGCACGGACTCCGGTGGGCCCGCAGGCCGTTCGGCCGTGCTGAACACGGCCCTGTCCGCTGCAGCCGCCCGCAACAGCGGTACGGCGTCGGCGAGTTGGCCTCGCCGGTGCAGATCTCTGAGCAGGTCGGCGGGGCCGTTCGGAGTGTGTGGGACGAGCAACGGCCGCAGGTGCTCCGCGAGGGCTGACGGAGTGGGGTGGTCGACCAGGAGGGTGGCAGGGAGGTCGAGACCGGTGACCGAGGCCAGCCGCCGTTGCAGGCGGACGGCTCCCAGCGAGTCGATGCCGAGCTCCAGCAAGGACAGGTCCGGGTCGACCCGCGTGCCGTCCTCGTAACCGAGGACGAGGGCCGCCTGGGTGCGGATCAGCGCGAGGACGTCCTGCTCCTGGCCCGCCGCCTCCTGACCGTCCGGGTCCGGGTGTTCCTGGGCGGCCGGTGCCTGAGCTGCCTGGTCGGCCGACGGGCCCGGCTCAGTGCCCCGTACGGTCTGGGGCACATCGATCCAGTGACGGCGAGGCTGGAAGGCATAGGTGGGCAGGGGTACTTGGCGGGCCGCAGCCTGGGGGAGGAGGGCCGCCAGGCTGCCGCACGCGCCGTGCGTGTGCAGCTCGGCGAGCGCGGTCATGAGCGCGGCGGGCTCCGGCGCACGACCGTCGAGGGCGGAAGCGAGCACCGCGGACCCCGGGTCGCGCAGACAGTGCCGGGTCATCGCGGTCAGCACACCGCTCGGCCCGAGCTCCAGGAACGCCGTTGCTCCCGCGTCCTCGAGGCGGCGCAGCCCGTCGTGGAAGCGGACGGGACGCTCGGCGTGGCGGACCCAGTAGTCGGGCGTCGTCAGGGCGGAGCCGTCGGCGAAGGTCCCCGTCACGTTCGAGACGATCGGCACGGTCGGAGCGTGGTAGCTCAAACTGCTCGCCACGGCGGCGAGTTCATCGAGCGCGGGCCGCATCAGGGGTGAGTGGAAGGCATGGCTGACCTGCAGCCGACGGGTGCGCCGGCCCTGTTCCTGCCACGGTCGCAGCCAGGCCGCGAGCGGGTCGGCGGCGCCGGACACGACGACCGAGCGTGGCCCGTTCACGGCCGCCACGGCCAGTTGGACGTCACCGTGAAGACGTTCCAGGACCTCGTCCTCCGTCGCCTCCACGGCGACCATCGCGCCGCCCTCCGGAAGGGCCTGCATGAGCCTGCCGCGCGCGGCCACCAGGGCGCTCGCGTCGGCCAGGGACAGCACTCCGGCCACATGCGCGGCGGACAGCTCGCCGATCGAGTGGCCCATCAGGAAGTCCGGCGTGAAACCCCAGGACTCCACGAGGCGGTAAAGGGCCACCTCCAGGGCGAACAGCGCCGGTTGCGTCCAGGCTGTGCGGTGCAGCAGCTCCGCCTCGGGAGTGCCGTCGGGAGCCTCCATCACCTGGCGGAGAGGAAGCTCCAGGTGCCGGTCCAGCTCGGCACGGGTCGCGTCCAGGGCGTCGGCGAACACCGGGTGGACGGCGGCGAGTTCGCGGCCCATTCCGGCCTGTTGAGACCCCTGCCCGGAGAACAGGAAGGCGGTCTTGCCTGCCCGCGCCGCTTGACCCAGGACCGCGTTGCCCGGCAGTTGCCCCGAGCCGAACGCCGCAAGGCCTGCCAGGAGTTCGGCGCGGGTGGCTCCGGTGAGGACCGCCCGGTGGTCGAAGTGGGCGCGGGTGTGGGCAAGGGCGGCGCCGACCTGGGTGGCGGTGGCGTCGGTGTGTGTGGTGGTGAGGTGGGTGTGGAGGCGGCGGGCCTGGGCGTGCAGGGCGGCCGGTGTCTTGGCGGACAGCATCCAAGGCACCACCGGGAGGGCCTCCGGCTGCGACTTTGGCCCCGGCCCCGTATGGGGGAGCGCGTCCCGGGACGCCTCGGGGGACGCGTTGCCGGACGTGTCGCCGGACGCGTCGAGCGGTGCTTCCTCCACCACGACGTGCGCGTTGCTGCCGCTGATGCCGAACGAGGACACCCCGGCCCGGCGCACCCGCTCGCCGCGCGGCCACGGGGCCGCCTCGGTCAGCAGGCGGACGCGGCCGTCGGACCAGTCGGCCTTGGGCGTGGGCCGGTCGACGTGCAGGGTCTGGGGCAGCACTTCGTGACGGAGCGCCTGCACCATCTTGATCAGGCCGCCGACGCCCGCGGCGGCCTGGCTGTGCCCGATGTTGGACTTCAGCGAGCCGAGACGCAGCGGGTCCGCGGCGGTCCGCTCGCGTCCGTACACCGCCGCGAGGGCGTCGATCTCGATGGGGTCGCCGAGCGTGGTGCCGGTGCCGTGCCCCTCGACAGTGTCGATGTCGTCGGGGCGCAGCCGCGCCGCGGCGAGCGCCTGGGCGATCACCCGCTGCTGGGAGCTGCCGTTCGGGGCGGTGAGGCCGTTGCTGGCGCCGTCCTGGTTGACCGCCGTGCCCGCGATGACCGCCAGGACACGGTGGTTGTCGCGGCGGGCCTCGCTGAGGCGCTCGAGGAGGACGACCCCGACCCCCTCACTCCACCCGGTGCCGTCGGCGGCCTCCGCGTACGAACGGCACCTGCCGTCCGGCGACAGCGCGCGCTGCCTGCTGAACTCGGTGAAGACGCCCGGCGTGGACATCACCGTCACGCCGCCCGCCAGAGCCAGCGAGCACTCGCCGTGGCGCAGCGCCTGCACCGCCAGGTGCACGCCCACCAGGGACGACGAACAGGCCGTGTCGACGGTGAGGGCCGGGCCCTCGAACCCCAGTACGTAGGAGACGCGTCCGGAGAGCACGCTGCCCGCCGAGCCGATGCCCCAGTAGCCCTCGAGTTCGTCCGGACCCGACCGCGCCAACTGCGCGTAGTCCTGGCCCGTCGTTCCCACGAACACGCCCGTTCGTGAGCCGCGCAGGGTGCCCGGGTCGATGCCCGCGTCCTCCAGGGACTCCCAGACGGTCTGGAGGAGCAGCCGCTGTTGCGGGTCCATCGCGAGGGCCTCGGTGTGACCGATGCCGAAGAACTCCGCGTCGAACTCCGCCGCCCCTTCCAGGAATCCACCGGCCCTGGTGTAGGTCGTGCCGGGGTGGTCCGGGTCGTCGTGGAAGAGCCGGGCCAGGTCCCAGCCCCGGTCCGCCGGGAAGTCCGCGACCACGTCACGTCCGTCGGCCACCAGGTCCCAGAGGGCGTCGGGCGATGTCACACCGCCCGGATAGCGGCAGGCCATGCCCACTACGGCCACCGGCTCGTACGCGCGCTGCTCGGCCTGCCTCAACTGCGCGCGGGTGTCCTGCAGTTCGGCGGTGACACGCTTGAGGTACCGCAGTGTCCTGTCGTCGTCGGGCATGGTTCAGCCCACCCCCAAGTCGTTGTCGATCAGGTCGAACAGGTCGTCGGCGGACGCTTCGTCGATGCGCTCCCTGCGCAGGCCGGCGCCGCCGTCCTCGCCGTCTTCCCGGCCCCTGTCGTCGAGGACCGTGAGCAGGGACCGCAGCCGCGTACGGACACTCGCCACGGCGGACTCCGAGACCGAAGGAAGCAGCCCGGCGAGACGGTCCAGATCCGCGAGCACATCGGGCGCCGCCGCCTTCTCGTCCCCGGCGGCCTGCTCGTCGAGCAGCGTGCGTAGATGCGCGGCGAGCGCGGGGACAGTCGGGTGACCGAACACCAGGGTGGACGGCAGGGTCAGGCCGGTCACCTGGCCAAGCCGGTTGCGCAGGCGCACCGCGCCCAGCGAGTCCAGACCCAGTTCCTTGAAGGGACGCTCTGGATCGATGGCGCCCGAGTCCTCGTGGCCGAGCACCACGGCGACCTCCGCGGCCACCGCCGCCAGCACCAGCGCGTCGCGCTCCTCGGGCGGAGCGGCCGCGAGGCGCGCGGGCAGCGCCGCGGCCGACCGGCCCGCGGGGCCGTGCGCGCTCGGCACCAGGGCCCGCAGCACGGTGGGCAGCGACCCCTCGCGGGCCTGGGCCCGCAAGGAGCCGAGGTCGAGCCGGGCCGGCAGCAGCAGAGCGTCCTGCGTGCCGTGCACCGCGTCGAACAGGCGCAGCCCCTCGGCGGTGGCCAGCGGTGCGAGCCCTGATCTGCCCAACTGGGCCACTTCGGCGTCGCCGAGGTGCCGCGTCATGTCGCTCGCCTCCTCCCACAGGCCCCAGGCCAGCGAGAGGCCGGGCAGCCCCTGGGCGCGCCGCCACTGCGCGAAGGAGTCGAGGAACGTGTTGGCCGCCGCGTAGTTGCCCTGCCCCGGGCCGCCGATGACGCCCGCGACCGAGGAGAACAGGACGAACGCGGCGAGCGGCACGGACTCGCTCAGCTCGTGCAGGTGCAGGGCCGCGTCCACCTTGGGGCGCAGCACGCGATCCAGCCGCTCGGGTGTCAGCGTCTCCAGGAGGCCGTCGTCCAGCGCTCCCGCCGAGTGGATGACGGCGGTCAGCGGGTGCGCGGCGTCCACCGACGCGAGGAGCTCCGCCGTCGCCGACCGGTCCGTGATGTCGCAGGCCGCGACGGTGACCCGGGCGCCGAGGCCGGCCAGTTCGGCCGTCAGCTCCGGCACGCCCTCGGCGTCCCGGCCGCGACGGCTCGCCAGCAGCAGGTGCCGCGCGCCCCGTTCGGCGGCGAGATGCCGGGCCAGCTGGGCGCCGAGTCCGCTGGTGCCTCCGGTGATCAGGACCGTGCCGTCCGGGTCGAAGGGGAGCGGGCCGCCAAAGGCGCCACGGACTCGGACGGCACGGGGTACGTGGAGTACACCGTTGCGTACGGCGACCTGGGGTTCATCGGCGGCGAGCGCGACGGGCAGGACGCGTGCGGGATCGTCGGACGCGTCGTCGGCCAGGTCGACCAGCGTGAAGCGGCCGGGGTGCTCCGACTGCGCCGTGCGCACCAGCCCCCACAGCGGTGCGAGCTCGGGGGCGACGGCCTCGCCGGGAGCGGTGGCCACAGCGTTCCGCGTGACCAGCACCAGCCGGGAGTCGGCGAACCGCTCATCGGCCAGCCAGCCGCGCAGCAGCGCGAGGGTGCGATGGGCGCGGGAGCGGACCGCCTCCGCGGTGGGCTTGCCGCGCGCCGCGGGCACGAAGGCGACGACGGTGTCCGGAACGGGGGCGCCTGCGGCCAGCGCGTCGGCGAGGTGAGTCAGGTCGGGGTGGGCGGGAGGCTGTGGGGTGGGGGTGTTCGGGTCGCTCGTGGTGTCGGGGTGTGCGGGGGCTGTCCCGTTCTTGTTCAGGGCCGCCGAGCGTTCGGCAGCGTTGGTGGCGAGGTGGGTGGGGCCCGGGTAGGCGGGAGGCTGTGGGGTGGGGGCGCTCGGGTCGCTCGTGGCGTCCGGGTGCACGGTGGGCGTCCCGTTCTCGGCCAGGAGCGCCCAGCGTTCGGAGGCGATGGCGGAAGCGATGGCGGGGTCCGGGGCCGGTGCCGGTTGCCAGTCCACGCGGAAGAGGCAGTCGGCCGGACCGCGCGTGCCGGCCAGGCGGGACGGGTCCACCGGGCGGGCCACGACCGAGTCGACGGAGACCACCGGGCTGCCTGCCGCGTCCACCGCGGACATCCCTACGGTGCCTTCGCCGAGCGGGGTGAGGGACACCCGCAGGTGCGTGGCGCCCGGCCGCAGGACCCGTACGCCGGACCAGGTGAACGGCAGCCAGGCCTGCCCGGACGCGCCGTCGGCACCGGCCAGCTCGGTCAGCTGGGCGTGGAACGCGGCGTCGAGCAGGGCCGGGTGCACCCCGTACCCCTCGGTGCCCCCGATCTCCCCGGCCTCCGTGCTGTCCACCTCGGCGAGGAGCACACCGTCGTGCCGCCAGGCCGCGTGCAGCCCGCGGAAGGCAGGCCCGTATCCGAAGCCCCGGTCGGCGAGCCGCTCGTAGAGGTCGGCGACGTCCAGCGGCTCGGCGCCCGCCGGGGGCCAGGAGGCGGGGCCTGGGGAGCCGCCGCCGTCCGCCTGGGCGGGGGCGGGCGCGAGGAAGCCGCCGGCGTGCCGCGTCCAGTCGTCGCCGCCCGTCGCGTCGGCAGGCCGGGAGCCGGCAGGCCGGGAGTGGACAGACACCGGCCGCCGCCCCCGGGAGTCCGGGGTGCCGACCGACGCCTGGAGGTCGACGGCGCCCTCGTCGGGGAACACCAGCGGCTCCTCCAGCGTCAGCTCCTCGACGACATCGCAGCCGACGTAGGAGGCGGCGAGAACGGCCATGTCCACGAAGGCGGTGCCCGGCAGCAGGGCCGTGCCGTACACCGCGTGGTCGTTCAGCCAGTCATGCGTTCCCCGTGAGACCCGCCCGGTGAACAACCACCCACTGCCGTCGGCGAGTTCGGATCCGGCGGTCAGGAGCCGGTGTCCGGTGGAGTGCAGCCCCGCTTGCCCGATGTCACCCGCCACGGGCCGCGGCGCCGCCCAGTAGCGCGTCGACTCGAAGGCGTAGGTGGGGAGGTCGACGTCACGCGCGGTGGCCGGGTCGAACACGGCTTCCCAGTCCACGGGCACCCCGTGCGCGTGCGCGGCGGCCAGCGAGGCGGCGAACTGCGCCTGCTCGCGCTCGCGCCGGGCCGAACCCAGGACGGCAGCGGCGGCCCGCCCGCTCCCGCCTGCCGGCAGCGCCATCTGCTCCGCCGTCTGCTCCACCGCGAAGGTGAGGATCGGGTGTGGGCTCACCTCGATGAACGTGGTGTGCCCCTGGTCGAGCAGCGCACGGACGACTTCCTCGAAGCGCACGGTTCGGCGCAAGTTCCGGTACCAGTACCCGGCGTCGAGGCCGCTGGTGTCGAACTCGCCCGCGGTGACGGTGGAGTGGAAGCGCACCTCACCGGAGCGCGGCGCGATCGGTGCGAGGACCTCGGCAAGACGCCCCTCGATCGACTCGACCTGGGGCGAGTGCGAGGCGTAGTCGACGGGGACCCGCCGGGCCCAGATGCCCTCGGCGGCGCAGCGGGCGAGCAGCGCGTCCAGGGCATCGGAGTCCCCCGAAACCGTCATGGAGGAGGGGCCGTTGACGGCGGCGACGGACAGGAGTCCGCCCCAGTCCGACAGAAGCGGCAGCAGCCGCTCGGGCGAGGCCGTCACCGAGGCCATGCCGCCGCGCCCCTCCATCTGGGCGATGGCCTTGCTGCGCAGGGCCACGACGCGGGCGGCGTCCTGCAGCGAGAGGCCTCCGGCGACGTACGCGGCGGCTATCTCGCCCTGCGAGTGCCCGACCACGGCGTCAGGGTGCACGCCGTGGTGGCGCCAGAGCGCGGCGAGCGCCGCCATCACCGCGAACAGCGCAGGCTGTACGACGTCCACCCGGTCCAGCGGGGGAGCGTCCGGCGCCCCGCTCAGGACCTCGTCGAGCGAGAAGTCGGTGTGGGGTGCGAGCGCGTCGGCGCAGGCGCCGAGCTCCTTCGCGAACACCGGGTGCGCGGCGGCGAGTTCACGGCTCATGCCGATCCATTGGGAGCCCTGGCCGGGGAAGACGAAGACGGTCTTCCCGGCGCGGGCGCGGGCCCGGGTCAGCTGCTCCGCCTCCTCGCCCCGGGCGAGCGCGGCAACCGCGTCGAGGAGCTCGGCGCGGGTGGTGCCGGTGAGACCGGCCCGGTGGTCGAAGTGGGCGCGGGTGTGGGCGAGGGCGGCGCCGACCTGGCTGGGCGTCGCGTCCGGCCGTGTGGTGGTGAGATGGGTGTGCAGACCGCGGGCTTGGGAGCGCAGGGCGGCTGGCGTCTTCGCGGACAGTACCCACGGCACCGACGCGGGCGTCGTCGACCACGGCACCGACACGGGTGTCATCATCACGGTTGCTGCGGCCGGGAGTTGAGACCGGGATGGCCGGTCCTCGGGCGCTGTCGTCTGCGCCGGCGCGGCGGGCGCCTCCTCCACGAGGACGTGCGCGTTGGTCCCGCCCACGCCGAAGGCCGACACCCCGGCCCGGCGGACCCGCTCACCGCGCGGCCACGGGGCGGCCTCGGTGAGCAGGGACACCACGTCGCCGGACCAGTCGGCCTTCGGCGTGGGCCGGTCGACGTGCAACGTCCGGGGGAGCACCTCGTGGCGGAGCGCCTGGATCGTCTTGATCAGGCCGCCGACGCCCGCGGCGGCCTGGCTGTGGCCGATGTTGGACTTCAGCGAGCCGAGCCGCAGGGGCTGCCCGGCGGGACGGTCCCGGCCGAAGACCGCCGTGAGGGCGTCGATCTCGACGGGATCGCCGAGCGTGGTGCCGGTGCCGTGCCCCTCGACCGCGTCGATGTCGCCCGGGCGCAGACCGGCGTCGGTGAGCGCTTGGCTGACGACACGCTGCTGGGAGCCGCCGTTCGGGGCGGTGAGGCCGTTGCTGGCACCGTCCTGGTTGACCGCCGTGCCCGGGATGAGGGCGAGGACGCGGTGGTTGTTGCGGCGGGCCTCGCTGAGGCGTTCGAGGAGTACGACACCTATGCCCTCGGCCCAGCCGGTGCCGTCGGCCGCCTCCGCGTACGAGCGGCACCTGCCGTCCGGCGACAGCGCGCGCTGCCTGCTGAACTCGGTGAAGACCTTCGGCGTGGCCATCACGGTGGCGCCGCCCGCCACAGCGAGCGTGCACTCGCCCCGGCGCAGCGCCTGGACGGCCAGGTGCACGCCCACCAGGGACGACGAGCAGGCCGTGTCGACGGTGAGAGCCGGGCCCTCGAAGCCGAAGGCATAGGCGACCCGGCCCGACAGGACGCTGCCCGCGGAACCGATGCCCCAGTAACCCTCCAGTTCGCCGGGGCCAAAGCGCGCCACGTTCTCGTAGTCCTGGCCGCTGCTGCCCACGTAGACGCCGGTCCGTGACTTCTTCAGGCGGCCGGGGTCGATGCCCGCGCTCTCCAGGGATTCCCAGACGGTCTGCAGGAGCAGCCGTTGCTGGGGGTCCATCGCCAGTGCTTCGCGGCGCGCGATGCCGAAGAACTCCGCGTCGAAGTCGGCGACCGGATCGAGGAATCCCCCGGTGCGCGCGTAACTGGTGCCGGGCTGCTCGGGGTCGGCCGAGAAAAGGCCGTCGAGGTCCCATCCCCGGTCGGAGGGGAAGTCCGAGACGGCGTCGCGTCCGGCGGCCACCAAGTCCCACAGGCCGGCGGGGGACGTCACGCCGCCCGGATAGCGGCAGGCCATGCCCACCACGGCGATCGGGTCGTCGTCGGGGTCCGGGCCCGGCGCTGCTTCCGCCTCCTGGGCGTCGTTCTCGGGGCGCGCGAAGCCGAGGAGACCGAGCAGATGCTCCGCGACGGAGGCCGCGGTCGGGTGGTCGAAGAGCAGGGTGAGGGGTAGTTCGAGGCCGGTGGCCTGGCTCAGCCGCGTGGTCAGCTCCACGGCGGCGAGGGAGTTGTAGCCGTAGTCGCGGTAGGCCATCTCCGGGTCGATGTCGAGCGGGTCGGTGCCCGCCAGGCCCGCGGTCTCCTCGCGGACCAGATCGAGAAGGGCCGCCGGGCGACGGTCGGCCGACAGCCCGGCCAGGCGCTGCGCGAAGCCCCCGCCCGGCACCCCGTCCTGCCCGTGTGGTGCGTGCAGCCCGCGTGGCCCGTCAGGCCCGGTCACCGCGGTGTGCGCGTCCTCTGCCGGCCCTGTTCGCCGGGTCGGCTCGTCCATCGGGTCAGCCATGCCGTCCTCCACGTCGTCTCCCTGCGCCCCCGCGTTTCACCGCCGCTCCCGGGTGGGGGATGCGGCCACAGAGTTCCGTCGTCCGCCCTGGTGGGAGGCCGACCTCCCGCCGGGAGGGGCGCTCCTGCAGGCGTTGCTCCTACGAGGAGGTGGCCTTGCCCGTCAGCAGGAAGGAGCGGATGTGGCCGCTGAGCTGTTCGGGCTGGTCCTCGGGAATGAGGGTGTAGCTGTCCGCGATCTCGACGAGCTCGCCCTTGGGGAGCAGCTCGGCGAGCTTGCGCCCGTGCTCGGGCGGCATCACCTTGTCCTCGGCGGCCCACACCACGAGCGCGGGCCGGTCGAAGTCACGCAACTTGTCCGCCCAGCCGAGCAGTTCGCTCTTCGGCGGCACCCCGAGCACGTACTTGCGCAGGTCCCGGCGGATCTCCTTGGAGGTCCACAGCGGTTCGAACCAGGCGTTCATCACCTCGTGGGGGACCGGCCGCTTGCTCATCCAGCCCCAGGTCATGGGAAGTCGGCGCATCGGCTTCCACTTCAGCAGCTTGAAGGCGAAGTTGATGCCGCCGGGCAGCTTCGCCGAGGTGAAGAGGTTGCTTCCGGGCACGCCCGGCGGGAAGTTGTCGAACGCCTCGCACGAGGTGATGACGAGACGCCCGATCCGCTCGTCCCTGCCCTCGGAGACCAGGGCCTGCGCACCGCCCCAGTCGCTCATCACCAGCGTGACGTCGCGCAGGTCGAGCCGGTCGAGGAACTCCGCGACCAGCCGGGCCACACCAGCGATCGACAGGTCCGCGTCCGGCTTCATCGGCCTGCGGTGACCACCCAGCGGCAACGTCGGTACCACGCAACGGAATTCGGACCGCAGTGGCGCTACGACGTTCCGCCACAGGGAGCCGTCCATCGCGACACCGTGCAGCAGGACCACGACCGGCCCCTCGCCGCCGGTGTCCTGATACTCCACGGTGCCAGCCGAAAGGTCTACCTCAGCCATTTCACATCTCCTCGGAGCTGTACTGATTCGGGGGGGTGCGAAGGGACGCTCGCACTGGACGCAGCGCTGGATGCCCAGTTGGGCGGCGTGGTAGCCGCTCGGGTGGGTGAGCCGGGGTAAGCAAAACATCTCAGACTCTTTTTCGCCAGCAACAACTCGACCAAGAACGATCATTGCCCTAAAGGGCAATGGTCGGCCGACGGCCGCCTGGGTACCGTGGCGACTCCCGTGCAGGAGCCGTCCGCCGCAAGGTGAGGGATGAGTGCACGGACGAGGTGAGCCGTGCGGCTCCAGCCCGCGCCTCGGAGGCAACTGCCTCGTAATTCCACCCTCGATCTCCTGTATACGGCGGCTGAATCGCGGGTTCCGTAGAACCTTCGGTCATCCCCTTCACCGCTGTCCTCTTCACCGCGCACCGGAAAGGCTGTCCCGTGATAACTGCTGAAGAAGTGTGTGTCCGCATTGCCAAGAAGCTCGGCAGCAAGGCGAATTCGTACACTCTGAACGAGGACACCGCATTCGACTCGGTGGGCCTGTCGAGCCTGCAGATCGCCGACATCGTCTACACGATCGAGGACGACCTCGAGATCGAGTTCGACGAGAGCAGGGCCGCGAGCGTGAAGACGGTCGCGGACCTGGTGAAGCTCGCCGAGGAGACCAAGCAGGGCAGCGCGGCCGCGTGACGGTCCTCGACTACCAGGGCGCCACCGCGGAGTCCATCAAGCATCACTACGACGTCTCCAACGACTTCTTCGCGCTGTGGCTTGACGCGGACCTCACGTATACCTGTGCGCTGTGGGAAGAGGGCGACACGCTCCAGAGCGCCCAGAAGCGCAAGCTCGACCACCTCATCGAAGGTGCGCGGGCCAGCGGTGCGCGTCGTGTCCTCGACGTCGGCTGCGGCTGGGGAAGCCTGCTCGAACGGCTGGTCCGCACGCACGGCGTGGAGCAGGCCGTCGGCCTCACGCTCAGCGACAGCCAGGCGGAACGCCTGCGGGAACTGGCGCTGGAGCGCACCGAGGTGCGGGTGGAGAATTGGCTCGACCACGAGCCCGCCGAGCCGTACGACGCGATCATCTCCATCGGCGCCTTCGAGCACTTCGCACGCACCGGCCTGTCCCGTGCCGAGCGGGTCGCCGCCTACCGCGAGTTCTTCGAGCGCTGCCGTTCCTGGCTGCCCACGGGCGGCCGGCTCGCGCTGCAGACGAACATCAAGGGAAACAACGTCCAGATGGACAAGCAGACCGTGCGGGACCTGCTGTTCATCATGGACACCATCTTTCCGGAGTCCGAGATTCCGGCGCTCTCCGAGGTTCTCGAATCGAGTGAGAAGCGCTTTGACGTCGTCCGTCTGCGCAACGACCCGGATGACTACAGCCGTACCTGCCAGGAATGGTTCGACCGGCTGCGGGCCAACCGCGATCAGGCCGTGAAGGTGGCGGGCGAAGAAAACGTCGCCAACTACGAGCGCTATCTGAGCTCCACGGTCGGCCACTTCAGAAACCGTCATCTGGGCCTGTCGAGGATCGTTCTCGAAGCCGTGTGACCGACAGCTTCACCGGCGGGTCCTCTGAGGAGCACTCAATTGAACGCGTACAAGCATGTCGTCTACTGGCATGACACAGAAAAGGTCACCGTCGAAGCCCCTCTCCGGGAGCGCGTCGACTGCGATGTCTGCATCGTCGGCGGCGGTTTCACCGGCCTGTGGACGGCCTATTTCCTCAAAGAGGCCGAGCCCGCGCTCGATATCCGTATCGTCGAGGCGCATTACTCCGGCTACGGGGCATCGGGCCGCGCCGATGGTTTCGTCACGCCGACCATCGGCAAAGACATCCAGGCCCTGGTGGAGCAATTCGGGCTCCAGCGCGCGCTCGAGGCGTCGCAGGCGGTCGGCCGGTCGATCCTGGAGATCGGCAGGTTCGCCCGCAAGAACCGCGTCGACGCGGAGTACGAGGCCAACGACTACCTGATGGTGGCCACGGACGCCGCCCAGCTCAAGCGTCTCGAGCACGACCGGGCTCTCGCCGAGCGCATGGGCGCCGCGCAGCTGGAGATCCTCCCGGGCGAGGAGTCCCGATCCATCATCGGATCGCCCGCGGTGCTCGGCAGCATGCGCACCGGCGGCGCGCTCGTGAACCCCTTCAAACTCTCCCGCGGCATCGCCCGTGTGGTGCGTGAGAAGGGCGTGACGATCTACGACGATTCGCCCTGCCTGCGCGTGGAACCGGGCGTGCGGCCGACCGTCGTGACCGCCGGCGGACAGGTCACGGCCGACAAGGTCGTCCTGGCCACCAACGTCCACATGGACGCCTTCCCGCCGTTCCGCAGGAAGGTGATCCCGATCTGGACGTACGCGATGGTGAGCGAGCCGCTCACCGACGCCCAGTCGGGGCGCGTGAACTGGGAGGGGCGCGAGGGCCTCGTCGAGGCCAAGTCCCTGCTGACCTGCGCCCGTTTCACGCACGACAACCGCATCATGTTCGCCGGCGGCCCGGCCCCGTACTACTACGGCAGGGACAAGCGGCAGCGGAACATGAACCGGCCCGAGGCCTACCGCGAGATCCACCGGGAGTTCCTGCGCTTCTTCCCGATGTGGGGCGACGTGGAGTTCACCTACGCCTACGGCGGGACCGCCGACGTCGTCCGTGACTTCGCCCCGCACTTCGGCAGGCTCGGCGGCGGCAACATCCTGTACGGGTACGGCTATTGCGGCAACGGCATCGCGGCCACCCACACCGGCGGCAAGGTCCTGCGCGACCTCACGCTCGGCAAGGACACGGACCACTCGCGGCTGCTGTTCGTGGACGACGAACGGCGCAAGCCGCCCGCCTCGTTCCCACCCGACCCGGTCCTGTACGCCGGCGCCCGTGCTGTGGCACGGCTGATGGACTGGAAGGACTCGCGCGCATGAGTCGAACCCTGAGCGGCGAAAGCGGTCACAACCGCCCCACCGTCCTGCTGACCGGAGCCTCCGGGGTCGTCGGACGCTCCTTGCTGCGGGAGCCGCGCGGCCCGCGGTTCGTGGTCGCCACCCACAGCACACCGGTGCCCGAGGCCGGGGACGCGCGGTCGCTGCGGCTTGACATGACCGCGGAGCGCTTCGGCCTCGACGAGGACAGCTACGCCGCACTGGCCGCCGAGGTCGATGTCGTCATCCACTCCGCGGGCCTGACCGAATGGGGCCTGCCCGCCGAGGCCTACCGCCCGATCAACATCGAGGGCACTCGGCGGGTCGCCGAGTTCGCCGAACGCGCGGACGCGGTCGTCCACTTCATGAGTACGGCGTTCGTGGCCGCGCTCGCGGACAGCGCGCCCACGCCGCTCGGCGAGGCCAACGTCTGCCGCAACTACATCAGTTCGAAACGGCAGGCCGAGCAGGTCCTGCGCGACAGCGGGGTGCGGCACACCGTCTTCCGCCCCACCAACCTCATCGGCGACTCCATCACGGGCTGGACCTCACAGGGCCAGATCGTGCAGTTGATGTCGGACTGGCTGGGCCGCGGCAAGGCGCCCTTCATCCCCGCGCACCCGGGCATCCGGATGGACTTCGTCCCGCAGGACCTGCTGTCCAAGGCGGTCCTGCGCGCCATCGAACTGGGCGACGACACGGGCGAGTTCTGGGTGACGTACGGCCCGGAGGCCATGGACATCGAGTCCTGCCTGCGGGTCCTGGCCAAGCACGCGGCCGGGCGTGGCCGTTCGCTGACGCCGCCGCCGGTGGTGAACGCCGACGAGCTGGCCCCCGGCGCCATCGAGAACACCGCTCCGCGTACCCGCTCCTTCCTGTCCGTCCTGCGTGACGTCAGTGAGGTCACCCGGTGCAGCGGAGGTGTGCTGCCCACCTCCATGCCCGAGCTGCGCGAGCGCTACGGAATTCCGCAAGTCGACGACACCACGGCGTACTTGGCGAGCCTGGAGTACGCGGCGGAGCACCTCGGCTAGACCCAGCGGCCGGGGCCACGCGGCCGGACGAACGGAAGGAAAGTGCTGTGAACGAGGAATGGAACGCGCCGGACCTGGGCGGCAAGGTGGCCGTCGTCACCGGCGCAAGCCGTGGTGTGGGCCGCGGCATCGCGCTCGCGCTCGGCGCCGCGGGCGCCACCGTGTACGTCACGGGCCGCAGCACTCGGGACGGCGCCCGCACCGAAGGACTGCCCGGCACGGTGGACGGCACCGCCGACGAGGTCACCCAGCGCGGCGGCAAGGGCATCGCCGTGCGCTGCGACCACGGTGCGGCCGGGGACAACGAGGCGCTCGCCGCCCGCGTCGAGGCCGATCACGGCAGACTGGACCTGTTGGTCAACAACGCCTGGGGAGGCTACGAACGCTCCTCCGAGGTCCGTTTCGACGCACCCTTCTGGGACCAGCCGATGTGGCGCTACGACCTCTTCGAGACGTCGCTGCGCGCGCAGTACGACGTCACCCGCAGGCTCGTCCCGCTGATGCTGCCGCAGCGGAGCGGCCTGGTGGTCGGCATCAGCTTCTCCGACGGCGACATCTATCTCGGCCAGGTCGGTTACGACGTCTTCAAGTCGGGCTCCGACCGCATGTGCCGGGGCTTCGCCGCCGACCTGCGCAAGAAGGGTGTCGCGGCGCTCTCCCTGCATCCGGGCTTCGTCCGTACGGAGCGGGTGGAGGCGGCCTGGGAGGCGATGGGCGACGGTCCCGCGTCGGTGGTGCACTCCCCGGAGTACGTGGGACGGGCGATCGCGGCCCTGCTCGCGGACCCCGAGGTGATGGAGCGCACGGGCAAGGTGCTCAGCACCGGCGACCTGGCTCTCGAGTACGGCTTCGCCGACGTGGACGGGCGGCGGCCTCCGGCGTTCCGGCTGGAGGGCCGGATGAGCCTGGCGACCCGGATGCACCGGTTGAACAAGGTGGTCAAGGCGGCGGAGCAGTAGGGCGTCCGGGCCGGGCGGCGGAGGGCCCACGGGAGCCTCGCGCCTCGCCCCTCGCCGGGCGGGTGCGTGCGTCGCCCCGGCCGCCGTTCCAGTCACTCCAGCAGCAGTCGGGAGATACGCATGGTGGGGAGCCGGACCCGTCCCACGGGGTCCTGTAGACGCAAGGCGACGGCGGCGTGATGGCCGTCGGGCGCGGGCACGTCGAGGAGGGCCCAGCCGTCGGGCACGGGCGGCGCCCAGGGCGGGGCCACCGCCGCGGCGAGGCCGACGTGATGAGCGCCGATCCCGCCGGGCAGTCCGGTGCCGATCCCTTTGAGGAAGGCTTCCTTGCGCACCCAGCAACCGAGCAGTGCCTCTTGACGCGCCGCCGGGGACAGGGTGTCCAGGGCGCACCGCTCGCCGGGGTGCAGGCGCCCGGCCAACCGTCCGAGGCCGTCGCCGGCCAGTTCCATGGACTCGATGTCGGCCCCGACCGGCGAGGCGGCCAGCGCACAGAGCGCGACGTCCCCGGCGTGCGAGAGCGAGAAGTGCACTCCGGGGCGACCGGCGACGGCGGGCCGTCCGTGCGGTTTCTCGCAGCCGGGCATCCCGCACCGCTCGCGGACGAGGGCGACGTCCTGGGGAGCGGTCCCGATGCGGGCGCCGAGCAGCACGCGCAGCCCCACATGGGACGTGACGTAGCGCGTGCGTGCCGCCGGGTCCTGGAACCCGGCGGCGCGCTTCGCCTCTTCGGCGTCGAGGATCCCGGCGCGCGCGGCGGCTGCCGCGGCGAGGTCCGGAATCCACAGCGTCCACACGTCGACCGCGTTGACCGTGTCGATCTTGCCCGCGGTGTCGAGCGGAGCGTCGGGGTCCGCGACGGTGTCGGTGTCGCGCGGCCCGGGCGGCTTGCCCGTCGCCCCCACCGGAAGGGAATCAGTCATGAAAGTGTCGACGGTGTCGAGGGCATCGAAAGTGTCACTACGGCCTGTCGAGGCCCTTCGGATCGGCGGCCCGGAGATCGTCGGACCACTCCGCGGCGAGGAGTGCGGCCTCCACCCGGGACCGCAGCCCCAGCTTCCGCGTGATGCTGGTGAGGTGGGCCTTGACCGTCCGCTCCGCGATGCCGAGCCGGCGGGCGAGCTCCCGATTGCCCTCGCCGTCCGGCAGCACGCTGAACACTTCGAGCTCCCGCGGCGTCAGCACCCGCAGGGCGGACCGCTCCACCGATGCCAGGCGGCCACCACCGCCTCTTATCGGCCTTTCGACGCCTCCGCCGACCTGAATGTCCCCGTGCATGCGTTCTCCAGCTCCTTGGGAAAGTCGTCACCGCGTGAGGAATCGCATCGGTCTATCGCACGCAACCGCCGATCCCCCGTTGACTCGACAGTAAATAAGGCAACGCCCGAACTGGCCCGTCACCGTTGGGGCTTGTACAACTCGCACTGTACTCCCATGGCGAGGGTCGTCCGCCGTCACCGGATTCCACGCGCATGTACGTCAGTCCGCTCGGGCGGAGAATGGCGTGGCGGTGGCCCGTTCACGCGATTGCCCGACGGCCCGATGATCGCGATCGTAACTAGTTGATCGCTCAACGCCCTATGGTGGCACGGGGGTTCGCCGCGTAGAGGGGGCGTTCCGACCCGGTACCGCGGCGGTCGCCGCGCGGAGGTGAGTGTGCGCCTTTCGTTCCTCATGCGGAACTCTTTGCAGGGATGGCGCAGTGCAATCCGTATCGCAATCCGTCCCTTCATCTGCCCTCTCATTCACCATTCTCCGGTGCGCGACCGTGTACCGAGTCGGACGAGGACAAAGGAAAGTTTCCGTCAAGTGGAGTTGACGACTCCGTGCAAAACGCCTGCCCCTCATTCAGGTTCTCCGGAGGGCCGAATTCTCGGTTCCCACCGGGCGATCCGCCGCCGCAGACAGCTCGAGGTGACCGTATGTCGTCCAATTCATCTGCTCCGGCCGTGTCCGACGCCGTGGCCGGTTCCCGGATCGCGGCCGTCGCCGGCGTCCGCCCGGAACGGTTGGTCGACAACGAGGAGTTGGGCGAAGGTCTCGGTGTCACGGCCGAGTGGATCGAGCGGCGGGTGGGCGTCCGCGAGAGGCGGTTCGCCGGAGCGGAGGAGACAGTCACGGGGATGGCGGCGGGCGCGGCGGCCAAGGCGCTCTCGGCTGCCGGTCTCGCCCCCACCGACGTCGATCTGCTGATCCTGGCCACCTGCTCCATGCCCTCTCCCATGCCGAGCGGGGCGGCGTCGGTCGCGGCGCTTCTCGGTGTCCCGCGCATCGCCGCCTTCGACGTCAACGCGGCCTGCGCGGGCTTCTGTTACGCACTGGGCGTCGCCGACGGCCTCATCCGCTCCCGCACCAGCCGTCGGGCCCTTGTCATCGGGGCGGAGCGGATGACCGACTGGGTGGACCAACAGGACGTGGACACCGCGACCGTCTTCGCCGACGGGGCCGGTGCGGCTGTCGTCGTCCCCGCGGAACAGGTGGGGATCCACCCGGTGGAGTGGGGCGGAGACGGCGACAAGGCCGGCCTCGTCACCATCCCCGACCGGCACGGCAGCGTGACGATGCAGGGCCAGGCGGTCTACCGCTGGGTGACCTCGGAGCTGGCCGCGGTGGCGGCGGCGGCCTGTGCGCGCGCCAAGATCGCCCCGGCCGACCTCAAGGGCTTTGTGACGCACCAGGCGAACCTACGGATGATCGAACGCCTGGCGACGAGCCTCGGCGCCACGAACGCCGCCGTGGCCCGGGACATCGTGGAGACCGGCAACACCTCCGCGGCGTCCGTGCCGCTGGCACTCTCGCGGCTGATCGACCTCGGCCGTGTCCGCCCCGGCGACCCGATCCTGCTGATGGGCTTCGGCGCGGGCCTCAGCTACGCGGCACAGGTGATCACCTGCCCCTGACCGGTGCGGCACGTGTACCGCGAACGGAGTACCGCGTACGCGGTAGCGACCGTGAGGTCCATGGCGGCGCAGGAGGCGGTCTTGCCGATGAGGAAGCCCCCAGAAGCGACCCAGCCGCTCGCGGCCGTGACGTACGTGCCGCCGGAGGTGGGGTAGCGAGCGGCGAGGCGGGCCGGTGAGGTCACGTGCAGCACGCGACCACCGCGGCGGGCGGAGTACGCACCGCAGGCTCTTCGGTGCGGAACGCCAGGCTGCAGTCGAGGACGGTACGCGATGAGGTACCGATAGGTGACGAGCCGGCGATATATCGCCCTGCCGTGCTTTCGAGTTGGCGGAGCGCCGCGAGCCATGCGGGTTCCGTCAGCGGCGGGTGGTGTAGCCGATGAGTGCCGCGAGTCCCGCGAGTACCGCCACGCTGGTGAGGGCGGTGGGGAGGGTGAACCAGTCGGCCATGAATCCGATGGCGGGTGGGCCCAGGAGCATGCCGCCGTAGCCGAGGGTGGAGGCGGTGGCGACGCCGCTGGGTCCTGCGAGGGCGCCGGCGCGTTCGACGGCGACGGGGAAGATGTTGGCGAGGCCGAGTCCGGTGACGGCGAAGCCGATGAGGGCGAGCCAGACGGTGGGCGCGAGCGCGCCGAGCAGCATGCCTGCGGCGGCCGTGGCGCCGCCCCCTACGAGGATGGGGGTCTGGCCGAGGCGTTCGAGGAGGGTGGTTCCGCTGAGGCGGCCGATGGTCATGGCGAGGGCGAAGCAGGAGTAGCCGGCGGCCGCGATGCCGGGGTGGGCGGCCAGGTCCTGTTCGAGGTGGAGAGCGCCCCAGTCGGCCAGCGCTCCCTCGCCATACGCCGTGCAGAGCGCGATGAGCCCGAAGACGATCACCAGTCCGCGGGTGTGGGGGCGGGAGTCGACGCGGCGCGCGGTGCCTTGCGAGTCGGGCCGGCCGGCCGGGGGTGCGGGCGGTTCGAGGCGCAGGAGGGTGCGGCCCGCGACGGCGGTGACGAGCAGGCCGATCACGGTGAGGCCGAGCAGGTGGCGCGTGGGAGAGAGGGAGCCGGCTATCAGCCCGCCGAGCCCCGCGCCGACCATGCCTCCGAGGCTGAAGGCGGCGTGGAAGCTGGGCATGATCGGGCGCCGCAGGGCGGCCACCAGGTCGACGGCGGCGCTGTTCATCGCCACGTTGATCCCGCCGTAAGCGGCTCCGAACACCAGGAGTACGAGCCCGAGTGAGAGCGCCGAGTGGGTCAGCGGCGGCAGCGCGATGCTCAGCGGCATCAGGACCCCGCAGGCCACGGTGACCGGATGGCTGCCGAAGCGGCGGCAGAGCCGTCCGGTGAGCGTCATCGTGATCACGGCGCCGGCGGAGACCCCGAGCAGCGCCAGCCCGAGATCGCTCGCCGAAGCGCCGGTCTGTTCCTTGATGGCGGGGATACGGACGACCCATCCGGCGAAGATGAAGCCGTCGAGCGCGAAGAAGACGGTGAGTGCGACACGGAGCCGGGCAAGGCCCGGCGGAGTGGCCCGCGACGCTGCGGACGTGGTTTTGTTTACTAGCGGCACAAAGTCAGAGTAGAGGTGCGCCCCCGTAACGACAAGACGGTTCTTGTGAGGTGGCGGCCACTGTGGGTGGAGGGTGAGCCAACCGGTGAGTCACTGCGTGAGTCACCGGAGAGCTGCGGAATTTCGTGGTCTGGAAGTCAACGGTGAGTGGGCGGCTCGCCCGGGGGCCGGTTCTCGGAGGGGAAGGTTCTTGTGGGGCGGCAGGGGAAGGGCAGGGGGCGGGCGGTGTACGAGCAGATGACGGCTGAACGGCGAGGCGTCGTACGGATCATGGGAGACTCGCCCTCATGAACGGCAAGGCTGCCCCCCGCGACGAGGGGGATCTGTCCACGCGTACGCGCCTGGAGCGAGGGCGCGGCGCGCTCGGGCCCGCTCTTGAGCTCGTCCACACCGGGCGCGCCCCGACCCGTGCCGTGCTCACCGCCGAACTCGGTGTCACCCGTGCCACGGCGGGCGCGGTCGCAGCCGAGCTGGAAGCCCTCGGCCTGATCAGGATCGACGCGAGGCCGAGCGCGCCCGCGGGTTCCCAGGGCCGCCCCTCGCACGGCCTTTCCATCGCGGAGGACGGTCCCGTGGCGCTCGCCGCGCAGGTGCACTCTGACGGATTCCGGGCCGCGCTCGTCGGGCTCGGCGGCCGTATCGTCGCCACGGCGCCCGGCTGCGAGACGATCGACGCCGACCCGGCACAGGTGCTCGGCTCGGTGATCGACGCGGGTGCGCAACTGCTGCGGGAGACCGGCAGGCGGTGCGTGGGCGCGGGCCTCGCCGTGCCGTCGGCCGTCGCCGAACCTGAGGGCACGGCGCTCAACCCGCTGCACCTGGCGTGGCCCGCCGGCTCGCAGGTACGCCAGATCTTCGCCGACTGCGTACGGGACGCGGGGATCACCGGGCCCGCCTTCGCCGCCAACGACGTCAACCTCGCCGCGCTCGCCGAGCACCGGCACGGCGCCGGGCGCGGTGCCCGCGATCTGCTGTGCGTCGCGACCGGGCACCGGGGAGTCGGCGGCGCGCTCGTACTCGACGGGCGTCTGCACACCGGCAGTTCGGGTCTCGCGCTCGAAGTCGGTCACCTCACCGTCAATCCGGAGGGTCGCCCCTGCCACTGCGGCAGCCGGGGCTGCCTGGACGTCGAGACGGACCCGCTGGCCTTCCTCACGGCGGCGGGGCGCGAGCCGGGCCCCGAGGGGCTGTTGCTGCAGGCCCGCGAACTGCTGCGTGACGGGGGCGGAGATCCGGCGGTCCGTGCGGCGGCCGAGGAGCTCATCGACCGACTCGGCCTGGGGCTCGCCGGCCTGGTGAACATCCTCAACCCGGACCGCATCATCCTGGGCGGCCTGCACCGCGCGCTCCTCGAGGCCGACCCCGAGCGGCTGCGCGCCGTCGTCGCCGACCGGAGCCTGTGGGGGCGCAGCGGCGGCGTACCGATCCTTGCCTGCACGCTGGACCACAACAGCCTGGTGGGGGCCGCCGAGCTGGCTTGGCAGCCGGTGCTCGACGACCCCCTCGGGGCGCTGGGCTAGGCGGGAGCGGACTCGTTCGTGGTCGGGCGGCTCTGAGCCGCCCCAACTCCCGTTGCTGCTGGGGTGGTTCGACTGTCGCGCAGCCGCTTCAGGTCGGGCAGGAGGGTGACGAGGCCGAGCGCGGCGAGGGCGGCGCCGATCCAGAGCGGCGCCCGCAGGCCGAACGTATCGATGGCGGGTCCGCCAAGGGACGTCGCGATGATGATGCCGAGGGTGATGAACGAGGAGTGGACGGTGTTGACCAGCGGCCCGGCATTGCCCGCACGCTGGACGCGGGTCACCAGGGCCGGGTTCATGGTGACGCCGACCAGGCCGATGCCCATCATCAACAGCACGGCAGCGGCGCTCAGTTGGGCGAGAGAGGCGAAGCCGACGAGGAACGCCAGATTGAGCAGCAGGCCGATGAGCAGGACCGGCACGGTGCGCTTGTCGGCGAGCCGGCCGACGATGGTGTTGCCGATGACGGTGGCCGCTCCGTACGCGATGAGCAGCAGGGGTACGGAGCCCGTGGCGAAGCCGCTGACCTCGGTGAGGATCGGGTTGAGGTAGCTGAAGGCGGAGAACGTGGCTCCGATGACGAACGTGCTGGTGGTGAGGGTCAGCCAGAGCCGGCGGTTGCGGAAGGCGCCCAGTTCCTGACGGAGGCCGCTGCCTTCGGCCGCGCGCTCTATGCGCGGAACCCCGACGAGGGTGGCGAGCGCGGCGAGGACGGTCAGTACGGTGATCGCCCAGAACGCGGCGCGCCAGCCCAGGTGTTCACCGATGACGGTGGAGAGCGGAAGCCCGAGGAGCGTGCCCAGCATCAGCCCGTTGAGAGCCACCGCGATGGCCCTGCCCCGGACTTCGGGGCGGGTGAGTTGTGCGCACAGGGAGATGGAGACGCCGAAGAAGGCTTGCGACGCGATGCCGGTGATGACACGGGCCACCAGCATGGTGCGGTAGTCCGGGGCCAGGGCGGCGAGGACGTTGCCTGCCAGAAAGATGCCGAACAGGACGAGCAGGGAAGTCTTCTGACGCAGCTTCAGAAGGGCGACGGTGAGGAAGGGCCCGCCGAAGGCCATCGCCGCGGCGAAGGCGGTGATCAGGTAGCCGATCTCCGGAATCGTGGCGTCGAGTCCGTCGGCCATCTGCGGCATCAGTCCGGCGACCACGAACTCGCTGGTCACCATGGCGAAGATGCCGAGGGCCAGGAGGTAGACGGCGCGGGGCATGGGGGCTCCTGTCAGGGGTGGAGTGGGGTGGTGAGGGTGGCGATGGGTTATGTACTGACCGGTGCAAAACTGGGGCATGCGGAAGCGAGGCGTAGGGGCGTACGTGGGTACGTACGGGTGTGAGGTGAGGTCAGTGACTAAGCGTCCCGGCGACTAAGCGTCTCGGCGGCTCAGCGACTCAGTGGGTCAGTGCCTCCAGAGCCGTGTCGGCGATGGAGTTCAGGGCGGCGCGGTCGGCCCCGCCCTGTGCCGAGATCCGCATCCCGCCGATGACGGCGTTGAGGAAGCGGGCCAAGTCCCCCGCGTCCCGCGTGGAGGCGATGTCGCCGCTGCTCTGTCCTGAGCGGATGACGGCGCTGATGGCGTCCAGTCGCACCGCGAGATCGCGCGCGAGCATCTCGGCGGCCTCGGGGTCGCGCCCGGCGAGTTCCACCGTGGTGTTGACGGTCAGGCAACCGATGCTGTGCTCGCCCTCGCGGCACTCGAACTCGGAGTCGACGATCCGGGCGAAGAGGGTGCGCAGCCGTTCCATCGGGGCGCGACCGGCATCCTCCAGGAGTTCGACCTGGCCGGCTGTCATGGAGTCCATGTAGCGGGCCAGGGCCCGCTGGAACAGTTCGTGCTTGCTGCTGAAGGTGTTGTAGATGCTGCTGCGGCCCAGGCCGGTGGCGTCGCACAGATCCTGGGTCGAGGTGGCCTCGTAGCCGTTCGCCCAGAAGGCGCGCATCGCCGCGTCCAGGGCCCGTTCCTCGTCGAAGGTTCTCGGTCGGGCCATGTCGGAACCGTATAGGTTTTGGAACGTCCAGTGCAATACGCAATGATGAGTTTAACCCTCGATGAGTTACCCCTTGAGCGGCACTACTGGTAACTCGGTGGTACGGGTAACGTCGAGGTGGAGCAGTCGCCCACGACCGTGGAGCAGTCGCCCCTACCTCCAGTCGACCGCGAACGCCCGAGCCGGATTCTCCGTCAGCATCCGCGCCACGATCTCTTCCCCCACGGCGAGTGCGAGCCGCGGCCGTACCCTGCGCAGCAGATACGGGAGGCCAGGGCCGCCGTTCACCGCGCGTGCCCCGGACGTGGTCGTGTCGCCGCCCAGGAGGAGTTGGTCCGCGTAGCCTGCCTCGGCCAGGGACCTTACGGCTTCCGGCATGCGCCAGTCCGTGGTGTGGTTGGCGCGGGAGGGGCCGTCGAAAGCGAGGTACGCGCCGGCCTCGGCGGCCTGGCGGTGGATCGCGAGGTCGGGGGAGCGGTTCAGGTGGCCGAGGATCAGGCGGTCGGCCGGGACGTTCAACTCGCCGCACAGCAGGTCGAGTACGTCCAGTGCGCCTGTGCCGAGCTCCAGGTGGACGGCGATGGGTGCGCCGGTCGCGTGGTGGGCCTCGGCCGCCGCTTCCATCGTCCAGTGGGCGTGCGCGTCCAGGCCGTGGAATCCACCCGCGACCTTGATCAGCCCGGCCCGCACGCCGGTGTCGGCCACGCCCTTGGTCAACTCCCGTACGAAGAGGGCCGCGAGTCCGGCAGCGTGAAGTCGCTCCAGAAACTCCGGTGCGTAGTGGGCTGCTTGGTGGAGCCCCGTTGCCGCCACGATTCGTACGCCGGAAGTCCGGGACAGCTCGGGCAGGTCGCCTGCACGACGTCCCATCCCGAGCGGAGTCCACTGGATCAGGCTTTCGCCCCCGGCATCCCGGAAGGCCGCGAGCTCCCGGGCCGCCGATGAAGGCGAGTCAAGTTCCTGGCCCGGTAGTTGAGGGCTTGTCAGAAACAAGTGATCGTGGGCGTCGCAGGTGCCGAGGTCTGCCGGAGCCATGTCCCCGAGAACCGTGCGGACGGTGGGTACTGAGCGGACCGTGGAGGTCGCGGGGAGGGCGAGGGGCGTGAGGGGCGGCGAGCCCGGTGCGTTCACCACTGCCTGCCCTGGGCGAGAAGGTCCCGCTCCGGCGCCGAGACGTGCAGCACCTGGAACACGTCGCCCTGCCCCTTGGGGGACTCGTGGTCCCAGACGGAGAAGTGCAGCGCCTCCCAGGTCCGTGGGTCGATGGCCGCCGCCGCGAAGAGGGCGCCCTTCTGACGAGTCAACCGGGCTGTCTCTTCCGCCAGTTCACTCGCAAGGCCACCCAGATGAGTACCGGCCGGGATGCGGATGCGGCGCCGTATCGCCGCCTTCGCGCCCGCGCCCGCGGCCGATCTCGCCGCGCCCCGGGCGAACGCCAGTCCCGTCCAGTGCTGCACCTCCGGCCGCCCGAAGTCGTCGACGATGCCCTGAAATCCACGGCCCCAGAGGAAGGAGTTCATGCCCTCGGGGGTGTTCCACAGGTAGAACGGTGCGTACTGGTTGACCGGCGAGTCGTCGACGCCACGTTCGCGGATCAGGTACGCCTTGGCGCCGAGGCCCGGGAAGTCGTCCAGCAAGTGGCCCTTGGCGGCGACCCTCTCCCGGATGATGCCCATGTCGTAGTCGGCCGGAAGTGTGATCTCGTACTGCATCGCGTGCATGGTGTTTCGCTCCTCGGTCTCAAGCCGCCGTGTCTTCGTTCCCGCGCGTCAAGTCCCCTACGGAGAAGGGGTGGTGGCGCCGAACAGGAGGGCGAGCAAACCGCGTACGCCGGTCTCGAAGGCCGCGGGCGACCCGGAGGCGCGGGCCAGTACATAGCCGCCCTGGACCGTCGCGACGATCGTCGCCGCGATCGCCTGCGGGTCGAGCGAGGGCGCGAACTCGCCCCGCTGCCTGCCCTCTTCGACGATCCCGGCGATACGGTCCCGCAGCCAGTCGAGCGTCTCGGTGACGGGTGTGCGCAGCTCGTCGCTAGCGACGACATCGGGGTCCATCGTCAGCCGCCCCACCGGACAGCCACGCAGGACGTCACGCTCGCGCAGTAGATACGCCTCGATGCGTTCGTACGCCGACCCGGTGCCGCCGAGCACGCCCTCGGCCTTGGTACGCATCTCCTCCGCCGTACGCCTGATCGCGGCGAGTGCCAGGTCGGGCTTCCCGGTGAAGTGGTGGTACATGCTGCCCTGCCCGGCGCCCGCGTGCTGCTGGATCGCCTTGGGGCTCGTGCCCACGTATCCCCGCTCCCAGAGCAGTTCGCGGGTGGACTCGATCAGACGCTCCGATGTGCTCATGAAGCCACTGTACATACTAGTAGGTACAGACGGGGTGGAGGGCTGCAGAGGCCGCGGGCGAGCGACGGGCTCGCCCACCGAGAGCTGCCCGCCGAGAGCTGCCCGCAGAGAACTGCCCGCCGAGAGCTGCGCCCGAGAGCAGCCCCCAGGAGCAGCCCCGAAACCCCCACGTACTCCCGCAGTGGTACGCGCACTGCCGCTGGCCGTACGACGACTCGGCCCCCCTCGGAGCGCGAGTCTCGAGACATCGCACCGACATCGCACCGGCCCACACAACTGATCCGGCGCACATCGCTCCCGAGGAGATGGACACCATGAACACCCTGGCTCACTTCGACGGCGGGCCCGGCCCGTGGATCCTGTTCTTCCCGCTCATCTGGGCGGCCGTCGTGATCGGCGGCATCACCCTCCTGCGCCGCACCGTCTGGCGGGGCCGCCGGGCGCCGTGGCAGCGGGACGGCGCCGAGCGGAACGTACGCATCGACGAGAACTCGCCCATCGCCGTGCTCGGCCGCCGCTTCGCCTCCGGCGAGATCGACGAGGACGAGTACTGGCGGCGCCTTTCCGTACTGAACGAGGAGTTCGGGCGCACCTCCAAGGGCGGTGCGGCATGACCACCGCGACCGGGCACCGCGACGCCGCCACCGTTGACGCCGCCCGTGTCACCGACGCCGTGAAGGTCTACGGCAGCGGCGACACCGCCGTACGGGCCCTGGACGGGGTGAGTGTCGGCTTTCCCGCCGGTCGCTTCACCGCGATCATGGGCCCGTCGGGCTCCGGCAAGTCCACCCTGATGCACTGCGCGGCGGGTCTCGACACCCTCACATCGGGCGCCGCCCACATCGGCGACACCGAGCTCGGCACGCTCGACGACCGGCGGCTCACCCTCTTGCGCCGCGACCGCGTCGGCTTTGTCTTCCAGGCCTTCAACCTGGTGCCGACGCTGACCGTGGCCGAGAACATCACGCTTCCGATGGACCTCGCGGGCAAGCGCGATGACGGGTCGGCGACCGAGTGGACCGACGCCCTCATCGACGTGGTGGGGCTGCGTGACCGTCTCCACCACCGGCCCGCCGAGCTCTCCGGCGGGCAGCAGCAACGCGTCGCCGTGGCACGGGCGTTCGCGGGCCGGCCTGACGTCGTCTTCGCCGACGAGCCGACCGGCAACCTCGACTCGCGCTCCGGCGAGGAGGTGCTGCGACTCCTCGGCCGCGCCGTGCGGCAGATGGGCCGCACCGTCGTCATGGTCACCCATGACCCGGTGGCCGCGGCCCACGCCGACGAGGTCGTCTTCCTGGCCGACGGCCGCCTCGTGGACCGGATGACGGACCCGACCGCCGACACGGTCCTGGACCGGCTCAAGGCCTTCGACCCGCAGTCGCCTGCCGGTTCCGGGTCGCGTACCGCCTCTCGCGCCGAGGGAGCAGCGTCATGAGTTCCTTCGGTGCCTCCGCGCGCATCAGTCTCTCCTCGCTGCGAGGCCACAAGCGTCGCTTCGCGGGTACGTTCCTCGCGGTCATGCTCGGTGTCGCCTTCCTCGCGGGCACGCTCGTGATGGGTGACACCTTGCGCGGCAGCTTCGACACGATGTTCGGCAACGCGACGCGTGGCACCGACGCTGTCGTCCGCAGCGCCGACACCATCACCACCCCCGACGACAGCCAGGGCACCCGGCAGCCCGTCAAGACCTCACTCGTCGAGAAGATCGAGCGCACCGAGGGCGTCGCCGCCGCCGCGCCCAGCATCCAGGGCGCGGGCCAACTCCTCGGCAAGGACCGGGAGCCCATCGGCGGCGAAGGCCCGCCCACGCTCGCCGGCAACTGGATCGACGACAAGGAGCTGAACGCCTATCAGCTGGCCGACGGCCGCGCCCCCGCCAGGCCCGGCGAGGTCGTCGTCAACCGCGGCGCCGCCGAATCCGGTGACCTGAAGATCGGTGACACGACCACGCTGCGCACCCCCGACCCCGTCCAGGTGACGATCGTGGGCCTGGCCACCTTCGGCGGCGAGGACGGCATGGCGCAGACCACCTTCACCGGGATGACGCAGGCCGACGCCGAGAAGTACCTGACGCCGAAGCCCGGCGAGGCCGCGACGATTCAGGTGCGGGCCGGTCCCGGCGTGAGCGAGCGGGAACTCGTGGACACGCTGAGTCCCGTACTGCCCAAGGGAGTTGAGGCGATCACCGGTGAGGCGTCGGCGGCGGAGAACACGGACAACATCTCCGGTCAGTTCCTGACGCTCTTCACCAGCTTCCTGCTGGTCTTCTCCGGAGTCGCGCTGCTCGTCGCCACCTTCAGCATCCACAACACCTTCGCGATCGTCGTCGCCCAGCGCACCCGCGAGAACGCCCTCCTGCGCGCGCTCGGCGCCTCGCGCAGGCAGGTCACCGCGGCCACCCTGGCCGAGGCGAGCGTGGTCGCCGTGATCGCGTCCGCCGCGGGCCTCGCGGGTGGCATCGGGATCGCGGCCGGGCTCCAGGCGCTCTTCCCCGTCATCGGGTTCCCGTTCCCCGAGGGGGACTTGGTGATCAGCGGCCTGTCGATGCTGCTGCCGCTGGCGGTCGGCATCGTGGTCTGCGTCGGCTCCGCGCTGCTGCCCGCCGTACGCGCCGGGCGCACCGCACCCCTGGCCGCGCTGCGGGAGAGCGCGGTCGACCAGTCAGGGGCCTCACGGGGACGCGCCATCGCGGGCGGGGGCCTCGCGCTCACCGCCGTGGGCCTCTCGCTCGCCGGTGTCCTCGTCACTCCGTCGGTGTGGCTGGCCGGTGCCGGGGCGGTCCTCGCGCTCGTCGCGTTCGTGGTGCTTGGGCCGGTGGCGTCCTCGCGAGCGGTACGCGTCCTCGGCGGGCCCCTCGACCGGCTGCGCGGCGTCACGGGCGGACTCGCCCGGCGCAACGCCCTGCGCAGCCCCAAGCGGACCGCCGCCACCGCGAGCGCCCTGATGATCGGCGTCGCCGTCGTCTCCCTCTTCACGGTCTTCGGCGCCTCCCTGAAAGCGACCATGGACCAGACGGTGAACCGCTCCTTCGCCGGTGACCTCGCCATCAGCACCCCCGGCTTCGGCGCGGGCGGCAGCGGGCTCAGCCCCAAGCTGGCCCCCGCGCTCGCCGAGCGGCCGGAGGTGGCGACCGCGGTGGGGCTCGGCAAGGGCGCGGCGGAGGTCGACGGGGAAGGCCGCGCCCTGACGGTCACCGACCCGGGCCCCTTCGCCAACTCCTTCGACCTCGGCAAGGTCGACGGGTCACTGGACGGCCTGGGCACCCACGGCATCGCGATCACCCGCGAGGAGGCCGAGAAGCAGGACCTGAAGGTCGGCTCCAAAGCCGAGCTCGCCTTCGCCGACGGGAAGAAGGCCACCTTCACGGTCCGCGCGCTGTACGGCCGGTCGGAGCTCGCGGGGGACTACGTCATCACCCGTGAGGCCTGGGCGCCGCACCGCATGCAGGACGCCGACAGTCTCGTCTCCGTCAGCTTCAAGGACGGCGTGAGCGCGGACGACGGCAAGGCCGCGGTCTCCGAGGTCGCCGAGGAGTACGGCAATCCGGACGTGCAGACCCGTGGTGAGTACGCCCAGTCCGCGGCGGGCGGCATCGACATGATGCTCACGCTGGTCTACGCCCTGCTGGCGCTCGCCGTCCTGATCGCCCTGCTCGGCATCGCCAACACGCTGACCCTCGCCATCCACGAACGGACCCGTGAGCTGGGCCTGTTGCGTGCCGTCGGTCAGACCAGGGCGCAGCTGCGTGCCATGGTCCGCTGGGAGTCGGTGCTTGTCGCCGCCTTCGGCACGGCAGGCGGCCTGGTGCTCGGCGGCTTCCTCGGCTGGGTGCTCGTCAAGGCCTCGGACGGCGCGACGAGCAGTGCCTTCGCGTTCGCGGTGCCACCCGTGCAACTGACGGTGGTCGTCCTGGTGGGCCTGGCGGCGGGAGCCCTCGCGGGTCTGCGTCCGGCACGGCGGGCCGCACGCCTGGACGTGCTGCGTGCCATCGCCACCGAGTGACGTAGGACGCCCGCCCCGCGGAGCCTGTCACCGCCCGGTCAGCCGACAACGGCCGACCGGGCGGGAGCATGTCCGGGCGCGTGCCCGTCGGCGAGGGAGCGCGGCCCTGCGCCCAGGTCCGCGAAGGGACCCGCGGCGGCGGCGCCGTACGCCGGGTAGGTGGATGCCAGTGTGACGGTGGCCGGAGGGGCCGGGAGCGTGAACCAGACGGCCTTGCCCCTGTCGCCGTGGGGGCGTACCCCCCAGCTCTCGCTGAAGGCGGCGACCATGGCGAGCCCGCGGCCACACGTCGCGAACGGCTCCGCGTCGGACACCTCGGGGAGGCGGGGGTCGTGGTCGTGCACGGAGACCGTGAGGCGGTCGAGCAGCAGCTCGATCTCCACGGTGCACACCTTGTCCGGCTGTGCGTGCCGGTGCACGTTGGTCAGGAGCTCGGTCACACCGAGCGCGGCCTGGTCTATCAACGGATCGAGACGCCAGTAGCGCAACTGCGCCGATACGATTCTGCGGACCTGGCCGATCCGCGACGGCAGAGCCTGAAGCTCCACCGTGCAACACCTGCTTGGCTGGCTGATCACGGCTGCGGCTCCCCGAATTGCGGTCCGGAAGAAGACGACGATCGGATTCAGCGGCGGCCGCGGGGTCTGCCGGCTGCTGTGTGCGGCCGACGGGCTGGTTCGCAGCGTCATCGCCGATGAACCCAGAGTGATGTGAGACCAGAGTGACTCAGGGGGTGCGGGCGTGCAACTCGCGCCACCCCGGCCGGGAGCTCGCGCCCTCCTCAGCCACGCGCCCTGCGGCCTCCGGCCCTGCGTACCGCGTCGATGAACCTGCGTACCGTGGGCGGCCCTGCCTTGCCGGGCGCCGGCTCGTGATCGGCGAGGGTGAGCCGATAGCGCGTGCCGTTCAGTTCGGCAAGGGCCCGGTCGTCGGCGGCGAACCACGGCTTGCCGGCCCGGACCGTCTGCACGGGTGCGCTGTCGATCTCCCGGCCGTAACTGGTCAGCAGCTCGAACCTGCCGTCGGTGATACGAATTTGACCCGCCCGGGTGAGGGAGCGCAGCCGTCGTCCGATCCGCACGCCTGTGGCCGTGAACTCCGGCTCCGCCATGATGTTCCGCCCCCTTGAGTGCTTCGGTATGTCGTTCCATACGGGACCGCCTGCCCGTGCGGTGCAGTCTGCACGCACCAGACGTCGAGCACCAGTGCGTATGAAGACGTGGTCACAACCGGACCACATCCTTTGCCCAGTGTGCCGTGCCTCGGTGCCAGCCGACTGTGCCAGGTGTGCCTTTGAGGTGCCCAAAGGTGTGTTTATGCAGGTGAGAAGCGTGCGTCAGGTGCTTATGATCGAGGGGTCCAGCCCGCTTCGAGCGCGGCCAGGTTGACGCCAAGGAGCCGCCCGATGAGCACCACCCAGCAGGATCAAGCCGACGAGCCGATGACCACGCTCGACGTGGACCGCAGCGACGCGGAGTACCGGGCCTGGCTCAAAGAGGCCGTGCGCAAGGTGCAGGCCGACGCCAACCGTTCCGCCGACACGCACCTGCTGCGCTTTCCACTGCCGGAACAATGGGGCATCGACCTGTATCTGAAGGACGAGTCGACCCACCCGACCGGCAGCCTCAAGCACCGCCTCGCCCGCTCGCTCTTCCTCTATGGCCTCTGCAACGGCTGGATCCGGCCAGGGCGGCCGGTCATCGAGGCGTCCAGTGGCTCGACAGCCGTCTCCGAGGCGTACTTCGCCAAGCTGATCGGGGTGCCCTTCATCGCGGTGATGCCCCGCACGACGAGCGCCGAGAAATGTCGACTCATCGAATTCCACGGCGGTCGATGTCACTTCGTGGACGACTCACGCACGATGTACGCCGAGTCGGCCGCCCTCGCCGTCGAGACCGGCGGCCACTACATGGACCAGTTCACCTACGCGGAACGGGCCACGGACTGGCGAGGCAACAACAACATCGCCGAGTCGATCTACCAGCAGATGCGCCTTGAGCGCTACCCGGAGCCCGCGTGGATCGTCGCCACGGCGGGCACCGGCGGCACCTCGGCGACCATCGCCCGCTACGTCCACTACATGCAGCACGACACCCGGCTCTGTGTCGCCGACCCCGAGAACTCGTGCTTCTTCGACGGCTGGACCCACCACGACCCGGACGCCACGAGCGACTGCGGGTCCCGCATCGAGGGCATCGGCAGGCCGCGGATGGAGCCGAGCTTCGTGCCCGGCGCGATCGACCGCATGATGAAGGTGCCGGACGCGGCGAGCGTCGCCGCCGTGCGCGCCCTGGAGGAGGCGATCGGCCGCAAGGCGGGCGGCTCGACCGGCACCGGCCTGTGGAGCTCCTTGAAGATCGTCGCCGAGATGGTGGCCGAGGGCCGCACGGGCAGCGTCGTCACGCTCATCTGCGACCCGGGCGACCGCTATCTGGACAAGTACTACTCGGACGCGTGGCTGGCCGAACAGGGCCTGGACATCACGCCGTACGCCACCGCCATCAAGTCGCTCCTGGCGAACGGAACCTGGACCTAGGGCCCATACCCCCGCGCGGGGCTCAGGCCTTGGCCGCGGCGAGGCGCCGGTCGAGCGCGGTGACCGCGTCGCGGAAGGCGCGGGCCATGCCCGGCTTGCCGACTCTCAGGGCGAAGCGGAAAGGCGCGGCGCCGTCCGCGGCGAACGTCCACTGCACGCGGGTGCCGGTCCCGGCCGGGGTGAGCCGCCACTCCTCGAGCAGCGCACGCATGCCCGGGGCGTTCGTCTCGTCGACGCGGTAGGCGTACCGCTCGGACGCCTCGGCCGCGACGATCGTCTCCCAGAAGCGCGTGCCGCCCTTGAGGCGGACCTCGCGGCCCTTGCCGCCGTCCGCGCCGTCCGCGCCGTCGATGGGGCGGCACAGCGTGACCGCCGTGAACCACTCGGGCCAGCCGGTCGTGTCGTCGGCGAGCGCGCGGTACACCGCCTGCGGGGGCGCGCTCACCTCACGCGCGAAGACCAGACGCAACGGAGCGGACTCGGCGAACGCGAGCCCCACGGGCTTCAGTCGGCGTGCCATCGAACTCAGCCCCCAAGCGGAATCGGGTCGTTGACCGGGCTTGCGACACCTTAGCTGGCGGGCCGTCAGATGTCTGCGGTGCTCCCGGCGTTCCCCGTCCGCCCGGCTTCCACGCCGTGCTCGGCCCGCTCGTCGGCCGCCGTCTCCTCGGGCTCGCCCGTGATCACCAGGCGCCGCAGACGCTCGGAGATCTCCGTCCGCGCCTCGGCGGGCAGCCCCGCGTCCGTCACGAGCGTGTCGACCTGATCCAGGCCGGCGAACGAACTGAGGCCCACCGTGCCCCACTTGGTGTGGTCGGCGACCACGATGACGCGGCGCGCCGACTGCACAAGACGCCGGTTGGTCTCCGCCTCCGCGAGGTTGGGCGTGGACAGACCGGCCTCCGCCGATATGCCGTGCACACCCAGGAAGAGGACATCGAAGTGCAGCGCGCCGATCGCCTGGTCGGCGACCGGGCCGACCAGCGAGTCGGACGGAGTGCGCACACCGCCCGTGAGGACGACCGTGGCCGCCCCCTGCCGCTGGCCCGAGGTGCGCTGCGCGGAGTGGAAGACATCCGCGACGCGCACCGAGTTCGTCACCACCGTGAGATCGGGCACGTCCAGGAGATGGTGGGCCAGTGCGTACGTCGTGGTGCCGCCGGAGAGCGCGATCGCCGTGCCCGGCGCCACCAGGGAGGCCGCGGTGCGCGCGATGTCCTCCTTGGCGTTCAGCTCAAGACCCGACTTGGCCTCGAACCCCGGCTCGTGCGTGCTCGCCTCGACCACCGGGACGGCACCGCCGTGCACCTTCTCCAGGACGCCCTGGCGGGCGAGCGCGTCGAGATCGCGGCGCACCGTCATGTCCGACACACCCAGCTTGCGGGTCAGTTCATTGACCCGGACCCCGCCCCGGCGGCGTACCTCATCGAGGATCAAGGCGCGGCGCTGCTCCGCGAGGAGGTTCTGATTCTCACTCACGTCCGTCCCGGCCCTTCTGCCTCGTCACACCCGTCGCGCCCGTCCATCGCGCTGCCTCATCCTCGCATGTGCCACCGACAGGCGGCCCACCGCCCGATCCCGTGCTGTCACCCGGAACGGGGAGATTACGTGAGGAGGGGTGTGGACGGGGTCAGGAGTGGAGATCCTGCTTCCCTGACCACGCGCACACCGGGGGAAGCGAACAGTGGCGGCTGACCACAGAGAAGAGACGGCTCTCGAACTCCTCGTCCATGGAGTGGGGGGCACGACACCCGAAGAGATGCTGGGCGATCCGAGGACCGTCCGGATCTCCGGTGACGAGACGGCGGCCGTCTTCCGCCGCGCCGAGGACGCCGACGCCGAGAAACGTCCGGACGACTACCGGGGCAAGCCGGTTCCGGAGGCGTACGTCTGGTGCAATCTGACCTCCGGCAACGGCTCGCGGGCCCTGTGGCTCCTGCTGCTGCCGTTCATGGTGGTCAACCTCGCGCACTGGATGCGCCCCACGTCCAGGCGCAGGCGCAGGACCGTCCGGATGTACGGCCTCCTGGTGCGCCTGACCGGCCTCACCCTCACCGTCCTGCTGGTCGCCGCCGCCTGTGAGGTCGCGATCGACCTGACGGCCTGGCAGTGCGCCGGCACTCCCGCGTGCGCCGCCGACCGCTCCTGGCTCGGCTTCCTCGCGACCGACGCCTCCGGGCACGGCGGCTGGTGGAGCCAGCCAGGACGCCGCCTCGCCTTCGCCGCCGTGCTGCCGGCCGCCCTCACCGGGCTGCTCTGGTACCTGTCCCAGCGCACCTGGAGCGCGTACGAGTCCCAGACGCCGCTGCCCCACCAGGACGACCCCGAGGAGGAGGCCGGGCGTGCCGCGCTCGGCAAGCCCGGCTTCTGGTACGGGCGCCGGCTCGTGGCCCGGCTGCGCGCCGCGCACACCGCCGCCGGGTTTCTCACGGTGGCCACCGCGGTCGGCGCCGCTGCCGCGCGCCACGACCGGCGGCCCGGCGGGCCCGCGCTGCTCGACGCCCTCGGCTGGATCCTCGTCGTGACGCTCGTCCTGGGAGGCGGCACCGTCGCCCTGGTGGTCTGGCGCAGAGGCCGCAGCGAGAACAAGCTCGACCGGCACCTCGACGAGAGACTGATCCGCAGGCTGCCGCTCGGCGCGCTCACCCTGCTCGCCCTGACGCTCGTGTACGCCGGCTGGTCACGCCCCGACTGGACCTCCGAGGGCAGGCTGCCGGGCAACGCGACCTTCGGGGGCATCGCCCTGGTACAGGGGCTCCTGGTCATCGCCCTCGCGGTGGTCGCCCGTGCCCTCTATCGCACGGCCCCCGACCCGCGCACCGCCCTGCGCGGCTTCGCGGGCCCGGCCGTCGCGATGCTCGCCTGCGCGCTCGGCGGCGTGATGTCCGGAGGCGGCGCCCAGCGCGTCGCCGACTGGCTCGACGGCGCGGGGGAACCCGGCTCCGGTGGCACCATCGACGGCCCGCCCGTGCTCCTGACCTGGCAGGCATCCGTCATCCCGCCCCTCCTCGTGGTCCTTGCCGCGCTCTGTGGCTGGCTCGGCCTGCGCAGCTGGCGGCGGGCACGCCACGACCGGGCGAAGATCCCGCTCGAATACCCGGGCGAGCCGAAGGACTCCGCCCGCAGCCGTCGCATCGCGGGCACACGCGCGCGTGCCGCCCTCACCGACCGCGCCCCGCTCCTCGTGGGCATCACCTCGGCGGTGACCCTGCTCCTGGGCGCGGGGGCGCTGGTCGGCGCCTGGGTGAGCGAGGAAGTCCCGAGCAAGGCCGCGCAAGGGCTGCCGCTCTTCTTCGAAGGCGCGGCCGAGACCTCGCAGGCGCTCGGCTCCTGGCTGATCGGCTTCGGTTTCATACTGTTCGTGACGTGGGGCCGCCGCGCCTACCGCGACCCCTCCGCCCGCCGCACCATCGGCATCCTGTGGGACGTCGGCACCTTCTGGCCGCGCGCCGCCCACCCCTTCGCACCGCCCTGCTACGCCGAGCGTGCCGTTCCCGACCTCACCTGGCGCATGCACACCTGGACCCGCGCGACCCGTGCCACGGGCGGCAGGCTCGTCATCTCCGGCCACTCGCAGGGCAGCGTCCTGGCCGCCGCGGCCGCCTGGCAGCTGTGGCCGTCCGTCCGCAAGAGGGTCGCCCTCCTCACCTACGGCTCGCCCCTGGAGCGCCTCTACGGCCGGTGGTTCCCCGCCCACTTCGGCCCCGCATCCCTCGGCTCGCTGCACCGCGAGGTCGACTGCTGGCGCAACCTGTACCGCACCACCGACCCGATCGGCGGCCCCGTGCGGGTCCTGCCCGTCGACGACGGACCGAAGGTCGACCACGACGCCCTCAAGGACCCGCTGGTCTACGGACGCACCGAGGAACATCCGCTGCCCGCACCGATCCTGGGCCACGGGGACTACCAGGCGGACCCGGTCTTCGCCGAGGAGCGCGCCCGGCTGCTCGCCCGGCTCAAGACCGCCGTGCCCGCCCCGCGCCCACAGACCGGGGAAGCCCCCGGGCGCCCCGCGAACGTCACGGCAACTCCGGCAGATCCTCCGGATACAGCAGGGTGAGGTCGTCCGTGCTCGGCTCCTCGAACTGGGCGACCCGCCCCGCGTGCCGCTCCACCATCGCCTCGAACGTCTGGCGCGCCGTGCGGCCGTTGCCGAACGCGGGACCCTTCGGAAGAACCGTGAAGTACTTCAGGAGGGCCTCGCCCGTCCCCGTGTCGAGGCGGTACTCATGCTCCTCGGCCTGCTGCTCGACGATCCGGAGCAGCTCTTCAGGGGCGTAGTCACCGAACGTGATGGTCCGTGAGAAGCGGGACGCCACACCGGGGTTGACGGAAAGAAAACGCTTCATCTCCGCGGTGTAGCCCGCGACGATCACCACCACGGCCTCGCGGTGGTCCTCCATCAGCTTCACCAGCGTGTCGATGGCCTCCCGGCCGAAGTCACGTCCGGAGTCCTCGGGCGAGAGCGCGTACGCCTCGTCGATGAACAGCACACCGCCGCGCGCCCGGTCGAACGCCTCCTGGGTGCGGATCGCCGTCGACCCGATGTGCTCGCCCACCAGGTCGACCCGCGACACCTCGACGAGATGCCCGCTCTCCAGGGCGCCGAGCGAGGCGAGGATCTCGCCGTAGAGCCGCGCCACGGTCGTCTTGCCGGTGCCGGGGGAGCCGGTGAACACCAGGTGACGGCGTACGGACGCGGCCTTGAGCCCCGCGAGCTGCCTGCGCCGCCCCACCTCGATCATGTCGGTGAGGGCACGCACCTCGCGCTTGACGCTCTCCAGGCCGACCAGCGTGTCGAGTTCACCGAGCACGTCCTTGGAGGAGCGGGACGGCGGCTGCGGGGCCTCGCTCCTCGCGGGCGGCGGGTCCGTGCGCTGACCGGGAACCGCGCCGAGCAGCCCCACGGACTGCGTCGCCGTCCGCGGGGCGGCCTCCTGGGCCGTGGCCGCACCGGTCCGTACCCCGCCGCTCTCGTCGCTGGTGCAGTCCTCGACGAGCGGGCCGTCCTCCGCGAACTCGAAGCCGCCGCGCGCGCACCGCTCCGTACGGCACTTCTTCAGCGTCGTACGGCAGCCGTCGATGACGTGGAAGCCGTAGCCGTCGCTGTCGTTCACCCGGCAGCCGTGCAGGCTGCCGCGACCGCCCGCCGAGACGTAGAAGCCCGCCTCCGCGGGCGAGGCGACCGTGCAGCGCTCGATGGTGGGGTCCGCGCCCTTGGTGATGATGACGCCCGTCTGCACGCCGTCGACCGTGCAGTTGGCGAGAGTCCCGCCGCTGCCGTGGTCGCGGAACCACGCGCCGGTGGCGGCGTCGCGGATGCGGCAGTCGTCCAGCTGCGCCGTCGCGCCGTCGCTCACGGACACCGCCGTGTTGCGCACCTGCCAGAGATCGCTGTCGACGACGTCGGCGCGCGAGCCGCGGTCCAGGACGAACAGCGCGTCCGGCACGTCGTGCACCCGGCAGGACTCCAGGACGGCCGTCGCGCCGTCGCTGACCCACACCGCGGGGTAGTCGCCCGTGCTGTCGTGGATCTCGCACTGGTTGGCGTCCACGCGGGTGCCCGGGTCCCACACCGAGAGGCCGTTGCGGCCGAACTGCCGCACCGTGGAACGCGTCAGGGTGAGCACCGAGCGGGAACGCAGGTCGATCGCGTTCTCCGGGATGTCGTGGATGCGGCAGTCGGCGAGCGTGAGCACGGCGTCCGTGTCGAGCGTGACGCCGTCCGACGTCGTGCGGTGCACGTCGCAGTCCGTCAGATGCGCCGCCGCGCGCCCAGTGATCTGCACGCCCGAACCCTTGACCTCGTACACCTCGCAGCCGATCGCCTCGAGCCCCGAGTGCTCACCGGTCACCGAGAGCCCCGCGCCGGACGCGTGATGCACCCGGCAGCGCTCGAAACGGGGGTGTGCGCCGCCGCGTACCGCGATGCCCGACTGCCCGGCCGAGACGACCTCGCACTCCTCGAAGACACCGCCGCCGCCGTCGAGCACGGCGATGCCGATGCCGCCGGGATTGTCGACCGTGCAGCGCCGCACGGTCGGGCGCGCGCCGCCGCGCACCTCGATGCCCGACGCGGAACGTGTCACCACGCGTACGTCGATGAGTTCGGGCGCCCCGTCCTCGACGAGCAGCGCGGGTGCGGCCGAGTCCTGTCCCTCGACATGGAGGTCCTGCACCACGGCGGACGACCGGACGGTGAGCGGCACCCCGTCCGCGGGCGCGATGCGGACGGAGCCGGGGGAGCCCTCGGGGCCGCGCAGCGTCACCGCCCGCTGGACGACGAGGTTCTCGCGGTACGTGCCGGGGGCGATGGTGAGGACGTCCCCGTCGCTCGCGGCCTCCAAGGCGGCAGCGAGCGATCCGTACTCACCCGTGCGGCGCCGCCACCGCGAGGTACCGGTGTGCGTCACCTGGACCGTGCCCTGTGCCATGGAGTTGCTCTGCCCCCACCTTGTCGTACGCGGGACCTCACGACCTCGCGCAAGGCGCCGAAGAGTTCGGCCGGACCACCGTAGCGCGCGCGGCGAGGGCGAGTTCACCCGATCGCCAGGCTCTCACCTGGTCATCGCCGCTCTCTCACCGGACCGGGCAGTCGCCGCGGAGGCCTCGATCAGGGCTTCACAAGCCGGTGCCGGTCCGTCCCCAGTCCGGTCCCGCTTTCTCCCAGGCCTGGTCCCAGCGGTCGTAGCGCTGCAGGACGATGCGCCAGACGACGAGTCGGCGGGCTCCCTCGACGAGTCCGGCGACCGCCACGGCGGCGCCGATTCCGGCCAGTGCCGCGTGCGTGCTCGCGGTCGCGTCGTCCAGCGGGCGGCCGACCACCTGGCCGTGCTCGTCCGTCCAGAGCCGGAACCGGTCGCCGGGGTCGGGGGACACCAGGGCCGCGAGCACCGTGCCGGAGTGCGTGGTGCCGTCCGGGGCCGTCCATTCGGCGAGCACACGGCTGTGCCTGTCGCGCGCGGACGATGTCTCGGGGTCGGGGTCGACCGGGGGTCTCGACACCTTCTTGATCACCGTGCCCGCGACTTCGTGACGCACCTCGCGCTGTTCCCGCACCGACTGGAGCAGGGCGCCTCGCGTGAGGCCGCCGACCGCGAAGCCGGCCAGCGGCACGGCGACGGCGATGAGCAGCACGGCCACGAGGGCCACCCAGGCTTCGACGAGGTCGGTCTTCCGGCGCAGCGGATTGTGCCGCCAGCGCCAGAGCCCGACGAGTGCTCGCACAGTCCTGCACCCCCTTCCGCGTCCGTCTTGACCACGAACGGCACGGCCCACGCGTCGGCGGGAAGAAGAGAGAGGCACATCACCCTCCTCGTTCACGCTCAACGACCGCGCCGCGCCTTCGAGTTCCCGTGCGGACGACCTTCAATCGAGGACGGTGAACGCGTCGCCGACCCGGATCGATCCGGTCGTTTCCGGCACCAGATTCTGGCCGAAGACCAGTTGGTCACCGAAGCGGCGGTGCTTGGCGAGCGTCCGCAGCGGCTCCTTGCCGCGCTCCGCGCTGCGCTGGTCGGTGGTGGTCACGACGCAACGGCCGCAGGTCTTGGCCACCCGGAAGGTGACTTCGCCGATCGCGACGCGCGACCAGTCGTCCTCGGCCCAGGGCGCCGTCCCGTCCACGACCACATTCGGCCGGAAACGGTTCATGGGGAGCGGCCCCTCGTCGGAGTGATCGCCCTGCGCGATGAGCGAGTTCAGGGCGTCGAGGGAGGAGAGCGTGGTCAGGAGCAGCGGATACCCGTCGGCGAAGGAGACGGTCTCGCCGTCCTTGGCGTACGCCGGGTCGATGGGGCGCTTGGTCGCGGGGTCGTCGAGGTGGACGAGCCGGGCGTCCGTGTCCAGATAGGCGCTGAACCAGGTGTGCGCCGCCTCGGCGGCGGGCACCGCCTCGACCTTGTCCCCCCAGATGTCCACCATCGCGGTCTCGCCGGGGGGCGGCACGGCGACCGTCAGCGGCTCCTGGCCGGGCGCGGACATGCGTATGCCGCCGCCGGGCAGGAGCTCGGCGGCGGCCAACGCCAGCCTCGGATGCGGTCGTTGCGTGATGATTCGTCCGTCGCTGTCCACCAGCACCCACCGTCGGTCACCCGCGAGCCCCCAGGGCTCGACGACGGCCTCACGCGGAGCGTGTCCCCCGACCGCCTTGAGCGGGTAGAAGTGGATCGAGTGCAGCGCTGGATTCGGCATGCCGCCATCCTGCCAGCAGTCACTGACAGGGGGGCGGGCGGGCGAATCAGTAGCCGCGGTAGGGGCGGTTGTACGGGTCCTCGTACGTCGCCGGGGCCGGGCGGGGTGCCGCGGGGCGCATGGCCTCGTAGCCCGTACCTGCCGGGGGACGCTGTTGTTGCTGGGGGCCCGGGTAGCCACGCGGAGCCGATGGCTGCTGCGGGATGTACGGCGCGGGCGCCTGCTGCAGCGGTGCGGGCTGCTGCGCGTAGCCGTACGAGGGGTTGTGGTGGGACGGGGCGGCGGGCAGCGCGGGCAGCGCCGACTGCAGCGCGGGCAGGTGACTGCCCGTGTCGTACGCGGAGGGGACCCGGATCGGGGCGATCTGAGGAGTACCCCGCTCGGCGACAAGGGAGTCGTAGATCGGAGTGTCCGGGAAGGACGGCGCGGAGTAGTAACCGCCGCCATAGGTGGAGCGGGGGGAGGTCATGACACATAAGTTAAGCCCTTGATGTGCTGGTTGGGGAGACCGATAAGAGGGTTGTTTTACGTGTCGGTAGTGACCTGACATCCCCAATGCGAGCGAACTTAGGAAAAATCGGTCGCGCGACGGCGTAGGGATCGTGTAAAAGCCAAGCTCCGTACGGGTTACCGGCGGTTGACGCACAGTTGACGTGAAGGCCGGGCGGCAGGGTGTCGGCGGTGGACATGGGCCTCCCGGGGGTCCGGGTAATAGGTTGGTCATGAACGGGACGGCGGCCCGGCCGGACGTGGTCACTTGCGATGGGGGCGGACATGACAATGCCTAAAGGATCGAATGTTGCCGTGCCGGCACCAGCCGTGCGCGTGGAATTGGGATGGGGTTCAGGAGCCGGGGTGCCGGACGCCGACGCGTCGGCTCTGCTGCTCGCCCCTTCCGGAAAGGTCCGCTCGGACGACGACTTCGTCTTCTACAACCAGGCGGTCCACACCTCCGGCGCGGTGCGCCACGAGGGCAAGAAGACCGACGGCGGCCGGGTGACCGACGCGCTCGTGGTGGACCTCGCGCGCGTGGAGCCCGCCGTCGAGACCGTGGTGCTCGCCGCCTCGACGGACAGCGGCACCTTCGGGCAGGTCCCCGGTCTCTTCATCCGCGTCGTCGACGCGGCCAGCGGCGCCGAGATCGCGCGTTACGACAGTGAGGACGCGACCGTGGAGACGGCGTTCGTCCTCGGCGAGCTCTACCGCCGCCAGGGTGCGTGGAAGTTCCGCGCCGTCGGGCAGGGGTACGGCAGCGGGCTCCAGGGCCTGGCCACCGATTACGGAATCTCGGTCGACGAACCGCAGCAGGCGCCCGCGCCCGCTCCGGCCGCGCCGCAGCCTCCCGCGGCTCCGGCTCCGGTGGCTCCCGCGGCCCCCGTGCAGACCCCGCCGCCCGCCGCCGCCCCGGCGGCCCAGCCCGTGCGCCTCACCAAGGTCACGCTCACCAAGGAAGCGCCGTCCGTCTCGCTCACCAAGCAGGGCGGCACATCCGGTGCGATGCGCGTGAACCTCAACTGGGAGGTGCGCAAGCAGTTCAAGGGCTGGGCCAGCAAGCTCGGCCGGGCCGTGGCCATGCACGCGGACCTCGACCTGGACCTGTGCGCCCTGTACGAACTGGCCGACGGCCGCAAGGGCGTCGTCCAGGCGCTCGGCAACGCATTCGGATCGCTGAACCAGCCCCCATACCTGCTGCTCGACGGCGACGACCGCACCGGAGCCGTGTCCACCGGCGAGAACCTCACGGTCAACCTCGACCACATCAAGGACTTCAAGCGCATCGTCATCTTCGTGACGATCTACGAAGGAGCGCGCAGCTTCGCCGACCTGAACGCCACGGTCACCCTGCAGCCGCAGCACGGCGCCTCCATCGACTTCTCGCTGGACGAGTGCACGGTGCCGTCGACGGTGTGCGCGCTGGCACTGCTCACGAACGAGAACGGCGACCTCTTCGTCCAGCGCGAGGCCCGCTACCTGGTGCCCGAACGCGGCGTGAGCCCGCAGCGCACCATCGACTACGCGTACGGCTGGGGCATGAACTGGACGCCCGGCAGGAAGTAGCAGAGCCGCATCAGTTCCGTTCGGGAGCGGGGTCGGGGCGGGTGTACGTCCGCCCCTTCCACGCCGCTCCGCGCCCCCGGTAGTGCTGCACCGCCGAATCCACCGTCATGAGGAGGTAGAGGAGAGCGGTGAACGGCAGCAGGGGAGCGAGCCAGAGACTCTGCCGGTAGTAGCGCAGCATCGGGATGTACGTCGCCGTCATCACGAGCCACGCGATCCCGCCGAGCACGGCGGTCGCCGCGCTGCCGGTGGCCAGGCCGCCGAACAGCGCGACCGGTGGCACCAGATAGATCAGGGCGAGCCCGAGGACCGTGCCGAGCAGGATCAGGGGGTTGTGGCGCAGTTGGGCATAGGCGCTGCGCGAGACCATCCGCCACAGGTCACCGAGCCCGGGGTAGGGACGCACGCTGTCGACGTGCTCCGCGAGGCCCAGCCAGATGCGGCCGCCCGAACGCTTCACCGCCCGGGCCAGCGTCACGTCGTCGATCACCGCGTGCCGGATGGAGTCGGGGATCTTCGCGCGCTCGGCTGCCGACGCGCTCAGCAGGACGCATCCGCCGGCGGCCGCGGCCGTCCGCGCGCCCCTCTTGGCGATCCGCCGGAACGGATACAGCTGCGCGAAGAAGTACACGAACGCCGGGACGACGAGCCGCTCCCACATGCTCGCGACGCGCAGCCGCGCCATCTGCGAGACAAGGTCGAATCCGGCCGTCTCCGCCGCCGCGACCAACTCCCGCAAGGAGTCCGGCTCGTGGGCGATGTCCGCGTCGGTGAGCAGCAGATAGCGGGGCGCACGCGCGCGTGCCAGGCCGATGCCGTGCCGCATGGCCCACAGCTTGCCGGTCCAGCCCGGCGGCGGCTCGCCGGGAGAGCCGACGGTCAGCGGGAGGCCGCCGTGCCGGTCGGCGAGGGACCTGGCCAGCGTCCCGGTGCCGTCCGAACTCCCGTCGTCGACGAGGAAGATCTCGGCCTGCCCCGGATAGTCCTGGGCAAGCAGCGAGGGCAGGCTCTGGGGCAGTACGGCGGCCTCGTCACGGGCGGGGACGACGACGCAGACCGAAGGCCAGACGTCCGGTTCACGGCGCGGCGGCAGACGCAGGTCCGTGCGCCAGAAGAAGCCCTGCCCCAACAGCAGCCACAGCCAGGCGGCAAGCGATGCGGCGGCGGTCCACACAACGGCGCTCATCCGCCGCAGTCTGCCCCACGCCGCCGGGCGGCGGCGGGCGATCGACTATGGTGACCGGGTGAAGATCGCGCTCATTGACTCCGGTATCGGCCTGCTCCCCGCCGCGGCGGCGGTACGCCGTCTGCGGCCGGACGCCGATCTCATCCTCTCCTCGGACCCCGACGGTCTGCCCTGGGGACCACGCACCGCCGAGGACGTCACCCAGCGCTCGCTCGCCATCGCGGAAGCAGCCGCAGCGCACCGTCCCGAAGCGCTGATCGTGGCCTGCAACACCTCCTCCGTGTCCGCCCTGCCCGCCCTGCGCGCCCGGTTCGAGCCCGACCTGCCCGTCATCGGGACCGTACCGGCGATCAAACCGGCCGCGGCGGGCGGCGGACCCATCGCCATCTGGGCCACCCCCGCCACCACCGGAAGCCCCTACCAGCGCGGCCTCATCGAGGAGTTCGCCGGCGGCGTCGCCGTCACCGAGGTGCCCTGCCCCGGGCTCGCGGACGCCGTGCAATCCGCCGACGAGGCGGCCATCGACAGGGCGGTCGCCGCGGCGGCGGCCCTCACTCCGCGTGATGTAACGGCCGTCGTCCTGGGGTGCACCCATTACGAGCTGGTCGGGGAGCGCATTCGCGCGGCCCTTCAGCAGCCCGAGCTGCCGCCCCTCGTCCTGCACGGCTCCGCCGGAGCGGTCGCCGCACAGGCACTGCGCAGGACCGGAGAGCTCCCCGGCCCCGGCACCGGCACGGAAGGCGGCCTGACGGTCATCCTCAGTGGCCGCGCCGCCGAGCTGCCCCTCGCCGCCCACACGTACGCCGAAGGCAGGCTGCTCGCGGCGGCCACTCCCGCACGCTGAGTCCCGTACGGACGCATGACGGGCCCGCCGGCGCAGGCTCCCGCCCCGCTCGCGTACAGAGCCGTACCGCCCGTACAAACGGAGCGGTAACGCTCCGCGATGCCGTGCCTTCCCACCGGAACGTCGGTACTCTCGGTCGCATGAGGGACCACACCCACGGCGAGCGGGGCAGCACAGCCGACGCCCCGCCGGAAGTCTGGACCGGAAGCGCGACCAACCGCGTGCAGTGGCTGCTGGCGCTGGCCGGGGCCCTCTGTCTCGCGCTGGGGATCGAGCTGGCCGTCGACAACATGTGGACGTCCGGGATCGCGGCCCTCGCCATGTCCGTCGTCGGGTGCATCGCCGCCGGACTGCTGATCCTGTTCGGCACCCTCGCCTTCGTCCACGTCGCCGTGACGGTCGACAAGGACTGCCTGGAAGTGCGCTGCGGGCACATGGGTCTGCCGCGGCGGCGCATCCTCCTCTCCCACGTGGTGGCAGCCGAGTTCGCGCAGGTCATCTGCCCCAGGCAGTGGGGCGGCTGGGGCTACCGCTCGCGGCCCGACCTCGGCACCGCCGTCGTGGTCAGGCGTGGTGAGGGCCTGGTCCTCAGGCTGGGCGACGGCCGTAAGTTCACGGTCACCGTCGACGACGCCGAAGCGGCCGTACGGATCATCCGCCACCGGCTGTCCTTGACGGGGCGCCGGGCGGCTTGATCTGCGCCGGTTCATCGCCCAGCGGTCGCGCCGTGGCGATGCCCGCGAGATAGCCCGCGCCCGTCGTCACCGCCGTGAGGCTCAGCGCGTTACCGACCGAGGCCACGGCGGCCAGCGCCGTCAGCGCCGCGCCCGCCGAGAGGACGACCTGGGTGGAGCGCGGCGAGCGGTACAGCGCGTACAGAAGCCAGCAGAAGACCGCCGCCAGAAGGACCACACCCACCAAACCCTGCTCGGCCACCTGCTGCAACGGCGCCGAATGGGGCTTGCCGTCGGTCAGGAGATGCTCGGCCACCGTCGAGCTGGAGTCGGCGAACCGGCCGGGGCCCACCCCGAGCGCGGGCTCCTGGCCCGCGAGCACCAGCGCGTCCCGCCACAGCTGGACCCGGTGCCCGTCGAGCTGACCCTCCAGTGACGCGCTCAGTCCCTCCGGCAGTACGTCATCGGCGATCGCCCAGGTCAGACCGGTCACCACTGCCGTCGCCAGGGCGAGGCCTGCCAGACCGAGCACCCTGCGCCGCATCAGCGCGGTCGCCAGCGAGCACAGCAGAATCCCGACGCAGGCGACGAGGCCCGCCACAGAGCCGAGCGCCGCCGCGGCGACCCCGACCCCCACGGCGAGCAGCCGCATCGCGAGCCGTGCGGAGGCGCTCCGGGCCGCCCACGCCGCGCAGCAGGCCGCTCCCGAGGCCAGGATCAGGAGCGCGGCCGTGGCGCCGGTGTGGCCGAGCGGCGCCGCGCTGACGGGACCCGGCGAGAGCTGCGGGGCCGCGGCCGCGAGGCCCACCCCGGCCAGCGCACCGGCACAGGGCGCGGCCACCGGAAGGAGCGCACCGCAGATCCGCCCGCCCGCGTACCCCGCGGCCACGGCGAGCACCGCGAGGAGCACACCCTCGGGCTGACCTCCGTGCACCCCGGCCGTGATCAAGGTCCAGGCGGCGCACACACCGAGCAGCGCGCAGCCCGTCGCGTCGGACGCGCTGCGCCGTTCGTACGCCCCTGGTGGCCCGGCCGTCGCGGCCATCCCCGTTGTCCCCACCCCGTCGCCCCCCGCCGTATGACGGGCCCCGAACGCTGTGGCTCGATCCGGCCGCAGGTCAGGGACTCGGGCACACCGTAGTCGCTGGAACCGGGAGATGTGGACGTCTTGCGCAGGAACGATCCGGCGATCGTGGGACGACACCTCCGGCCACCGGCGCCCGCGGGCCGGTGAAGCCGCGGCGGCCAGGCACGACCGTCCTGTCTCCGTCCACGTGACGCGCCGTACACTCCCCGGGTGACCGCCACCACCACCCCCGTAGACGAGTCGGAGCAGCTCGGACCGCGGCCCGCGCCCGCATCGCGCAAGGCCCGCCTCCTGCGAGCGCTCGTCCCGGCCACCGCGGCGGCACTCTCCGGAGTGCTGCTCTACGTCAGCTTTCCGCCACGCACCCTGTGGTGGCTGGCCCTGCCGGCCTTCGCGGTACTGGCCTGGTGTCTGCACGGCCGCGGCTGGAAGGCGGGCCTCGGGCTCGGCTACCTCTTCGGCCTCGGCTTCCTGCTGCCGCTCCTGGTGTGGACCGGGGTGGAGGTCGGGCCGGGGCCCTGGCTGGCACTCGCCGCCATCGAGGCCATGTTCGTCGCCCTCGTCGGCGCGGGCATCGCCGCCGTCTCCCGACTGCCCGGATACCCGCTCTGGGCGGCCGCTCTGTGGATCGCCGGCGAGGCGGCACGCGCGCGCGTGCCGTTCAGCGGATTCCCCTGGGGGAAGATCGCCTTCGGGCAGGCGGACGGCGTCTTCCTGCCGCTGGCCGCCCTCGGCGGCACCCCGGTACTCGGGTTCGCGGTGGTCCTGTGCGGCTTCGGTCTGTACGAGATCGTCCGGCAGGTGCGCGAGGCCCGCGACCCGCACGGCACCCGCGGCGTACGCCGCGGCGCGGCGGCGGTGGCCCTGCTCGCCGTGCTCGTCCCGATCGCGGGTGCCTTCGCCGCGCGCCCGCTCGTCAGCGACGACGCCGAGGACGGCACCGCGACCGTCGCGGCCATCCAGGGAAACGTCCCGCAGGCGGGCCTGGAGTTCAACGCCCAGCGCCGCGCGGTGCTCGACCACCACGTGCGCGAGACCCAGCGGCTCGCGGACCGGGTGAAGGCGGGCAAGGCGAAGCAGCCGGACTTCGTTCTGTGGCCGGAGAACTCCTCCGACATCGACCCGTTCACCAACCCCGACGCGCGCGAGGCGATCGAGCGCGCGGTCAAGGCGATCGGCGCCCCCATCTCGGTGGGCGGGGTCGTCCAGTCCAAGGACGGCAAGCTCTTCAACGAGCAGATCCTGTGGGATCCGAAGAAGGGCCCCAGCGACACCTACGACAAGCGGCAGATCCAGCCCTTCGGCGAGTACATCCCGCTGCGCGACATCGTCGGCTTCTTCAGCAGCGACGTCGGCATGGTGCGCCAGGACTTCAGCCGCGGTGCAAAGCCCGGCGTCTTCACCATGGCGGGCACCAAGGTGGGGATCGCCACCTGCTACGAAGCCGCCTTCGACTGGGCCGTGCGCGACACCGTCACCCACGGCGCGCAGCTGATCTCGGTACCCAGCAACAACGCGACGTTCGACCGCAGCGAGATGACGTACCAGCAGCTGGCCATGTCCCGTGTCCGTGCCGTCGAGCACAGCCGCACCGTCACCGTCCCGGTGACCAGCGGCGTCAGCGCGATCATCCAGCCGGACGGCCATGTCTCGCAGAAGACGACGTGGTTCACCGCCGACTCGCTCGTCGAGGAGGTGCCGCTGCGTTCGTCGCGGACCCCGGCCACCCGGCTCGGTGTGCTGCCCGAGGGCGTCCTCGTGCTGATCGCCGCGGGCGGTCTGGGGTGGGCTGTCACGGGTGCCGTACGGGCCCGGCGCGCCCGCTAGGGTCGACGGCATGGCAACTCCTGACTTCATCCGCACGATCCGGGCCGACGCGGGCCACCAGCTGTTGTGGCTCCCCGGGGTCACCGCCATCGTCTTCGACGACGACGGCAGAGTGCTCCTCGGGCGGCGCTCCGACAACGGCAAGTGGTCGGTCATCGGCGGCATCCCGGATCCGGGGGAGCAGCCCGCCGCGTGCGCCGTGCGCGAGGTCTTCGAGGAGACCGCGGTGCACTGTGTGGCCGAGCGGGTCGTGCTCGTCGAGGCCCTGGAGCCGGTGACGTACCCGAACGGCGACACCTGCCAGTTCATGGACATCACCCTGCGCTGCCGGGCCGTCGGCGGAGAGGCCCGCGTCAACGACGACGAGTCGCTCGAAGTGGGTTGGTTCGCGGTGGACCAACTGCCCGACCTGCACGAGTTCGGCGTCTTCCGGATCAAGCAGGCCATGGCGGAGGAACAGCCGACGTGGTTCGACCGGCGGTGACCTGACCGCCGTAGGGTCTCAGCTCGCCTTGATCATGTCGGCGCACTTCTCGCCGATCATCATCGTGGTGATGCACGGGTTGACCGCGGGCAGGAACGGCATCACCGACGCGTCGGCGACACGGAGCCCGGTGACGCCCTTGACCCGCAGTTCCGGGTCGAGCGGCGAGTCCGCGTCGCCTGTCGCGCCCATCCGCACGGTGCCCGCCGGGTGGTAGACGGTGTTGTGCGTCTGGCGGATGTAGGCGAAGAGCTCGTCGTCGGTCGTGGTGTCCGGTCCTGGAGCGAGTTCCGCGCCCGCCCAGTGCGCCATCGGCGCCTGCGCCGCGATCTCCCGGGCGAGCCGGAGCCCGTACGTCATCACGCGGATGTCGTGTTCGTGCGTGAAGTAGCGCGGGTCGACCTTCGGCTTGTCCCGGAAGTCGCGGCTGCGCAGCCGGACGGTTCCCATGGAGCGCGCCCGGGTGACGTTCGGGGTGAGGCAGAAGGCGTTGTCGGTGGTCGGATAACCGCGCCGGTAGGTGTTCATGTCGAAGGGCACCGAGCCGTAGTGGAACATGAGGTCCGGGCGGTCAAGGCCCGGTTCGGTGTTCGCGAAGATGCCGATCTCCCACCACTGGGTGGAGGAGGTGACCATCGGCTGCTTCGCCTCCCACATGATGACGCCCTCGGGGTGGTCCTGGAGATGGGCGCCGACTCCGGGAGAGTCCACCCGCACGTCCACACCGACCTCCCGCAGGTGCCCGGCGGGACCGATCCCCGACAGCATCAGGAGCTTCGGCGAGTCGATGGCCCCGCAGGACACGATCACCTCGCGGCGTGCCCTGACGGTGCCGCTGTGAATGGTGTCGGGATGCAGGTACTCGACGCCCGTGCAGCGCCGGTTCTCACCGAACAGCAGCCGTCTTGCCTGCAGGCCGGTGCGCACCTCGAGGTTCGGCCGTTTGCCGAGGATCGGGTGCAGATACGACACCGACGCGGACGAACGGGTGCCGTCCGGGCGGGAGTTGATCTGGAACCAGTGGGCGCCGCGCACCACCGTCCTGCCGGTGTTGAACGGCGTGGTGGGAATGCCCGCCGCCGCGCACGCCTCAAGCAGGGCCGATCCGCAGGGGTCGTTCGGCGGGACGCCCATGATGTTCACCGGGCCCGAGCGGCCGTGGTGGTCGCCGGGCGCGTCGTTGGTCTCCAGGCGCTGATAGAGGGGGAAGCAGTCCGCCGCGCTCCAGCCCGTGCAGCCCAGCGAGCCCCATTCGTCGAGATCCTCGGCGGGGGCCCAGAAGGCGATGCAGGAGTTGTGCGAGGAGCAGCCGCCGAGGACCTTGGCGCGGGCGTGCCGCATGAAGCTGTTGCCGTTCTCCTGCGGCTCCACCGGGTAGTCCCAGTCGTACCCGGACTCCAGCAGGGCCATCCAGCTCTCCAGGCGCAGGATGTTCTCGTCGCCGACGTCCGAGGGCCCGGCCTCCAGGACGCAGACGCTGACGCTCGGGTCCTCGGTCAGCCGCGCGGCGACGACCGCGCCTGCCGTACCGCCGCCGACCACCACGTAGTCGTACTCGGGCTGAGCGCTCTGAGCGGGCATGGTTACTCCAGATCAGCGGGGTTCAGGGGGCGGCCGGGGGCGATGGCGGAGTGGTCGGGTCGACGGCCTCTTCGAAGCGGTGCTCGGCGAGTACGCCGGTCTTGTGCCGCTGCACGAACCAGTAGTAGGCGAAGCCGCCGAGGGCCACGATGCCGATGAAGAGGAACGCGCCCCAGCGCAGATACCAGTGCTGGGGGCCGGTGGCGTTGTAGACCTCCGCGCGGGGCCAGGCCAGGTTCAGGGACATGGCAGCGCCCCAGAGGACCGCGACGATGTTGATGGGCAGGCCGAACCGGCCGAGCGAGAACTTCCCTTCGGCGGGCTGCCACTCGCCGCGCAGCCGCTTGAGCAGCATGGGCACGGTGACGAGCAGGTAGGCCACGTAGATCATGATGATCGCGATGCTCGTGATCACCGAGAAGATCTGCGGCTGGTTGATGTTGATCACCAGGATGACGACACCCACGACACCGATCAGCACCGCGGGCACCACGGGGGTCTGGAAACGGGGGCTGACCTTGGCGAGATGCGTCCCCGCGGGCAGGTTGTTGTCGCGTGCCATGGCGAACATCAGCCGGATGCCGGCGGCCTGCACGGCCAGCACGCAGACGGTGATGGCGACGACCACCGCCCAGAGGAAGATCTCACCGATGCTCGAACCCAGCGTTTCGAGGACTACGTACTGCAGTCCGCCGGTGGACAGTTCCTCGGCGTGCAGATCCGGCACCGCCAACAGGGCGAACAGCAGGATGAACGCGCCGATGGTGAAGGAGGCGATGAGGGCGCGGAGAATGGCGCGGGGGGCGTTGCGGCCCGGATTGTGTGACTCCTCGCCCAGCGACGAGGCCGTGTCGAAGCCGTACATCACGTAGGCGGAGGCGAGCGACGCGGTCAGGAAGGCGCCGAAGTACCCGAGCGTCTGGCCGCTGCCGAGGCCGTTGGTCTCGGTGAGGGCGCTGCTGGGGCCGCGGGTGATGTGCGCCGCCAGGAAGATGATCAGTGCGACCGCGGCGATCAGCTCGATGAACACACCGGCCGAGTTGATCCGGGCCATGAGCTTGACCCCGAAGGCGTTCACCGCGGTGGAGAACAGGATGAGGACCGTGCCGAGGAGTACGGCGTTGGCCGCCGCGTCGTTCTTGCCGCTGCCGTCACCCACGAACTGGAACCAGTCGGAGATCTGCGGCAGCGTGATCTGGTAGGCCAGGGCCACGGCGGAGAGCGTGACCATGGTGGCCGTCATCATCATCCAGCCGCCGAGCCAGCCGATGTGCGGGCCGCCCATGTGCTTGGCCCAGTTGTAGATGGAGCCGGCGACCGGATAGCGGGCAGCGAGCTCGCAGAAGCAGAGGGCCACCATGAGCTGGCCGACGAAGACCATCGGCCAGGACCACCAGTAGGCGGGGCCGCCGAAGCTCACACCGAAGTAGAAGAGCTGGAAGGTGCCGGTCAGGATCGAGATGTAGCTGATCCCGGCGGCGAAGGTGTGGAAGTTGCCCAGGGTGCGCTTGAGTTCGGGACGATAGCCGAGCTCGCCCAGGGCGTCGTCGTCGTCCTGGCTCTGCGAGTTCGCCGGGACGGTCGGGTCCGGGCCGGAATCCGTACTCATTCGAACCACCTCTGCGGTGCCGGCGCGAGGTTGCGCCAGACGTGCTTGGCCTCTTGGTACTCGGCGAGACCGGCCGGACCCAGCTCGCGTCCGAAACCGGACTGCTTCATGCCGCCCCACTCCGCCTGCGGCACGTAGGGATGGAAGTCGTTGATCCACACCGTTCCCGCACGCATCCGGGACGCCACCCGGTGCGCCTTGTCGCCGTCCTGCGACCAGACGGCGCCCGCGAGCCCGTAGACGGTGTCGTTGGCGAGCGCGACGGCCTCCTCCTCGTCCCGGAACCGCTCGACGGTGAGCACCGGTCCGAACGACTCGTCGGTGATCACGGACATACCGGGGGTGCACTCGTCGAGCACGGTCGGCGGGTAGTAATAGCCGTCACTCAGCGCCGGGTCGTCGGGGCGCGCGCCGCCACAGCGCAACACCGCGCCCTCCTCGATGCCCGCCGCCACATACGCCTCGACCTTGTCGCGGTGCGCCGCGGAGATCAGTGGTCCCGTACGGGCGTCGTCGTCGAAGGGGCCGCCGAGCCGGATCCGCCCGGCGCGCTCGACCACTTCGTCGACGAACCTGTCGTGCAGCCCGTCCTCGACGAGAAGCCGCGCCCCGGCCGAACAGACCTGGCCGGAGTGGAGGAAGATCGCCATCAGGGCGTGGTCGACCGCCGTCTCGAAGTCGGCGTCGGCGAAGACGATGTTGGGGTTCTTGCCGCCCAGTTCCAGGGCCACCTTCTTCACCGTGGGGGCCGCGGCGGCCATGATGCGGCGCCCGGTGGCGAGCCCGCCGGTGAACGACACCATGTCGACCCGCGGGTCCTCGGTGAGCGGGGCGCCCGCGGTGGGGCCCGCGCCGAGGATCAGGTTGGCGGCCCCGCCCGGCAGCCCGGCCTCGGTGAGCAGGCGCATCAGGATGATGGCGGTGTGCGGGGTCAGCTCGCTGGGCTTGAGGACGAAGGTGTTGCCCGCGCCCAGCGCGGGGGCGACCTTCCAGGCGGTCTGCAGCAGCGGATAGTTCCACGGCGTGATCAGCGCGCACACCCCGACCGGCTCGTGCACCACCCGGCTGTCCACCTCCGCACTGCCGGCGTCGACGACCCGGTCGGTGCCGCCCGCCGCCGTCAGGTTGCCGAAGTAGCGGAAGCAGTTCGCGATGTCGTCCATGTCGTACTCGCTCTCCACGAGCCGCTTCCCGGTGTCCAGGGATTCGGCGCGGGCGAGCGCGTCCTTGTCGCGTTCGAGGAGATCGGCCACGCGCAACAGCAGGCGGCCGCGTTCGGCCGCCGAGGTGCCGGGCCACGGCCCGCTGTCGAAGGCCTCACGCGCGGCGGCGATCGCCGCCGCGGCGTCTTTCGGCCCGGCTTCGTCGACGGTCGCGACCAGGGTGTTGTCCGCGGGGCAGCGGATCTCCCGTGTCTGCCCGTCCTGGGCAGTGGTCCATGTTCCGCCGATGAACAGCTCCGGCATGACGGCTCCTCGGGGATGGGATGCGCGGGTGCTCCATCAAGGAACGCTAGGGAGAAAGCGCCGCGCCCGCACCACAGGAGCCGCTGTTCGGATCAGCCGCACCGAGCACCCCCGGCGCTCGGTTAGCCTGAGGGCAATGAACCAGCTGAGCACGTCATGGGGCGCGTACGACCTCACACGATTCCCCGAGGACCCCCGCGACCCGCTGCGCGCCTGGTCCGCCGCCGACGCCTACCTGCTGCGGCACCTCGCGGGTGAGACGGACGGGAAGAGCGAGCCCGGTGGGATCGACGCGGGGGGCAAGCCCGTCGACCTCTCCGGCACCGTGGTCGTCGTCGGCGACCGCTGGGGCGCGCTGACCACGGCGCTCGCCGAGCACGGGCCGACGCTGATCACCGACTCGTTCCTCGCGCGGGAGGCGACGCGGGCCAACGTGGCGCGCGCCGGGTTCGCGCCGGACGCGGTGCGGCTCACCACGACCGTCGACGCCCCGCCGAGCCGGATCGACGTACTTCTCGTCCGCGTACCGAAGAGCCTCGCGCTCCTCGAGGACCAGCTGCACCGGCTCGCGCCCGCGCTGCACGCGGGCACGGTCGTCGTCGGCACCGGCATGGTCACCGAGATCCACACCTCGACGCTCGATCTGTTCGAGCGGATCATCGGTCCTACGCGGACCTCCCTCGCCCGGCAGAAGGCGCGGCTCATCTTCAGTACGCCGGATCCCGAGCGCAACGCGGGACCCAGCCCCTGGCCGCGCAGCTACGTCCTCGACGCCGACTCCGGGGCGGGATCGGGACTGACGGCCGTCAACCACGCCGGGGTGTTCTGCGCCGACCGCCTCGACATCGGCACCCGCTTCCTCCTGCGCCACCTGCCGACCGGCAAGGGCGCCGCGCACATCGTGGACCTGGGCTGCGGCAACGGCGTGCTCGGCACGGCCGCCGCCGTCGCCGATCCGGAGGCCACGCTCACCTTCATCGACGAGTCGTTCCCGGCCGTCGCGTCGGCCGAGGCCACCTTCCGCGCGAACGCCGCCGACTCCACCGAGGCCCAGTTCCTGGTGGGCGACGCGCTGTCGACTGTTCCGCCCGGGTCGGTGGACCTCGTCCTGAACAACCCCCCCTTCCACAGCCACCAGGCGAACTCGGGCGCGACCGCCTGGCGGATGTTCAGCGGAGCGCGGGCGGCGCTGCGCCCCGGCGGCGAACTGTGGGTCGTCGGCAACCGCCACCTCCAGTACCACGTGAAGCTGCGCAAGCTCTTCGGCAACTCCCAAGTCGTCGCCAGCGACCCGAAGTTCGTGGTTCTGCGGGCGGTCAAGCGCGACCGCTGACGCCGCCCGCGGCCCGGCGCCCGCCGACCGCCTCAGGCATCGAAGGCGGTCGCGCGGGTCACCTTCTCCCAGGTGGCGATCTCCGCCCGGACCGAGTCGAGGTGAGCGACGACCGCGTCCACGGCGTCCTCGCCCAGTGGCAGGCGCAGCGGAGTCTCGTCGGCGTCGAGCGCGGTGAGGATCGCCGCCGCGGCCTTCGCCGGATCGCCGGGCTGCTCGCCGTCGCCGCCCGCGACCATCGTGCGGGTGGCGCCCGCCGTCTCGGCGTAGTCCGGGATCTCGACGGGGCTCGCGCTGGTGTTGCCGAACAGGCGGGTGCGGAACGCGCCCGGCTCCACGACCAGAACCGTGATGCCGAGCGGAGCCACTTCGGCGGCCAGCGCCTCCGACATCCCCTCCAGGGCGAACTTCGTGCCGCTGTACGCCGAGAAGCCCGCGAAGGACATCTGCCCGCCCATGCTGCTCATCTGCACGATCGCCCCGGAGCGCCGCGCCCGCATGTGCGGAAGGACGGCGCGGGTCAGCGCGGCCGGACCGAAGACGTGCACGTCGAACAGGGCGCGCAGCTCGGCGTCCGAGTCCTCCTCCAGGGCGCCGACATGGCTGCGGCCCGCGTTGTTCACCAGGACGTCGATGCGCCCGTGCCGGTCGGTGACGTCACGCACGGTGGCCTCGATACCGGCCGTGTCCGTCACGTCCAGGGCGATGGCCTCGACCTGGTCGGGATGGGCGGCGACCAGGTCGTCCAGGGACGACGCGTCACGGGCGGTGGCCACGACCACGCCGCCCGCGGCGACGGCCGCCTCGGTGATCGCCCGGCCGAAGCCGCTGTTCGCGCCCGTCACGAGCCATACCTTCGTCATCTCGAACTCCCTTTGCCGACGGGCCGGTTCGCTGCTGACCGGCTCTGTGGATCAGCCTGTGGCAGAACCGGGTGGCCCGTCCAAGACCTGACGTGATAGCTGATGGTTATGGACCTACAGGGCAGGGACGTGCACGGCAGGGATCTTCGCTACTTCGTCGCGGTGGCGCAGGAGCTGCACTTCACGCGGGCCGCCGAGCGGCTCTTCGTCTCGCAGCCCGCGCTGAGCAAGCAGATACGGGCCCTGGAACGACAGTTGGGTGCCGACCTGTTCGTGCGCGGGCACCGCGGGGTACGACTCACCCGCGTGGGTGCGGCGCTCCTGCCCTACGCCCAACAGGCCGTTGAGCACTGGCAGTCGGCGCTCGACGCGGTGGAGCGCGCGAAGACGGAGGAGCGGGCCACGCTCTGCGTGGGCATGAGTACGCGGGCGGCCCGTGGCGGCCTTCTCCCGGCGGTACGGTCCCGCTTCGGCGCCGCCCATCCAGAGGCCACGATCCGGCTGCGGCAGGTGAGTTGGGAGGACGCGAGCGCCGGCCTCGCGGACGGCACGGCGGACGTGGCCTTCGTCTGGCTGCCGCTTCCGGACCTGGAGCGCTACGGCTGGGTGGTGGTCGCCGAGGAGCCGCGCCATGTCGCCCTTCCCTCGGGGCACCGTCTCGCGGGACGGGACGAGATCGACTTCGCCGACCTCGTCGATGAGCCCTTCCTCGCCCTGCCCAAGAGCGCGGGGGCGCTGAGGGACTACTGGCTCGCGCTGGACGCCCGCGCGGGCCGCCCGCCGCGCGTCGGCGCGGAGATCGCCAGTACCGACGAGACGTACGAGGCGCTGGTGGACGGCCGTGGGGTCTGTCTGGTCGCCGCGGGCAACGCACCCCTGATCACGCTGGGCGGCGTCGTCACCCGCCCGGTCCGCGGCATCACGCCCAGCCGGTTCGCGCTGGCCTGGCGCGTGGGCGACGACCGGCGCCCGCTGGTGGGCGCGTACATCAAGGCATGCGCGGAGGTGCTCGGACGGATGGGGTGACGACTCGTGGAGCGGCACGGGCAGCAGCTCCCGGGCGCATCTCGTCACAACCGTTGACCCTCGCCCCAACGCCCCTTTAACGTTTCGGCGTTCGGAGTATCAGATGGCGTTCGAAATTACGAACGTCGTGGCGAGGAGGCGACGCTGACCGGTCGGCCCGCTGTCCCCCTGCCGCGGCGTGCGGTCAGGTCCGCCTCGCCCACCAGGGAGCCGTATGAACCACAGTGAAGTCCCCAGCCGCAGAACAGTGCTGAGAGGAACGCTGGCCGCCGGCGCCCTCGCCGCCGCGCCCGCGCTCGCCCAGGCACCCGCCCACGCGGCCTCCCGCGCCGCCGCCTACCGCAACCCGCTCGTCGAGCAGCGCGCGGACCCGCACATCCACCGCCACAACGACGGTCACTACTACTTCACGGCGTCCTCCCCCGAGTACGACCGCATCATCCTGCGCCGCTCCCGCACCCTGCGCGGCCTGACGCGGGCCGACGAGTCCGTCATCTGGAGGCGGCACACGAGCGGCGACATGGCCGCGCACATCTGGGCGCCGGAACTCCACCACATCAACGGCAAGTGGTACATCTACTTCGCCGCGGCCCCCGCCGACGACGTGTGGAAGATCCGCATCTGGGTCCTGGAGAACGCCCACTCCAACCCGTTCAAGGGGAGCTGGACGGAGAAGGGCCGGCTCACCACGGCCTGGGACACCTTCTCCCTCGACGCCACCACCTTCACCCACCGGAGCAGCCGCTACCTCGCCTGGGCGCAGTACGAACCCGGCATGGACAACAACACCGGGGTCTTCCTCTCGCGCATGGCGAACCCCTGGACCCTGACGGGCCCCCAGATACGCCTGACCACACCGGAGTACGACTGGGAGTGCGTCGGCTTCAAGGTCAACGAAGGCCCCTCCGTCATCCAGCGCAACGGCCGCGTCTTCCTCTCGTACTCGGCGTCCGCGACCGACTCCAACTACTGCATGGGCCTGCTCACCGCCGACACCCGCAGCGACCTCATGAACCCCGCTTCCTGGTCCAAGTCGCCGACCCCCGTCTTCACCAGCAACGACACGACCAAGCAGTACGGCCCTGGCCACAACTGCTTCACCGTCGCCGAGGACGGCCGCACCGATGTCCTCGTCTACCACGCACGGCAGTACAAGGACATCGTCGGCGACCCCCTGCACGACCCCAACCGCCACACCCGCATCCAGAGACTCGGCTGGAAGGCGGACGGGACACCGGACTTCGGCATCCCCGTCGCCGACGCGGTCGGCGCGTCCTAGGACCCTAGGCCCGCGGCCCGAGGAAACGCCGTACGAAGGAGTTGCGGAACTTCCCCGCCGGGTCGAGGCGGCCGGCGAGCGCGGCGAAATCGGCCGCGTGCGGATAGCGGTCGCCCAGCACGGCGGGGTCGGCGGCGAACACCTTGCCCCAGTGTGGCCGGGGCGCGAACCGCGCCAGGCTCTCCTCGACGCGCGCGACCACCGGGAGCACGGCCGCCGCGTCAGGCACCCACGTGAAGTGGAATGCCACGGTGTCGCGGCCGTGCGCGGGGCTGAGCCACTGGGTGTCGGCGGCGACCGTACGCACCTCGCACACCTGGAGGACGGGCGCCACCTCCTGCCGGAGACGGTCCAAGGCGTGCAGGGCTGCCAGGGCGTGCTCGCGCGGCAGCAGATACTCCGACTGGAGCTCGGCGCCGCTGCTGGGCGTGAACTCGGCCCGGAAGTGGGGCAGTCGCTCGTGCCAGGGGCCGGGCACGCCCAGCTGCTCGGTGCAGTGGGCGGCGGGCATGCCCGGCACCGGGTGCCGCGGTTCGCTCGCGGCCTTCGCCCAAGGGAAGTCGACCGTGGCCTCACCGCGCCGCTTGAGCCACACCTGGTTGAAGCGCGGCCCGCGCCAGTCCGTGAACAGACTCACGCTGTACGCCGCCGACGTCACCGCCTCGAAGTCGAGCCCCTCCAGGGGGAGTTCGCCGAACACGTGCTGGCTCACCTCGAAGTGCGGCTCCAGGCCGAGAGTGAGGGCGAGGACCACGCCGAGCGCGCCGAGCGAGACGACGGAGCCGTCGAACCCGTCCTCGCCGCGGTTCAGTACGACCGTCTCCCCATCGGCGGTCACCAGTTCCACCGCGCGGACGGTCTCCGCCAGCGACTGATTGCCGTTCCCCGAGCCGTGCGTACCGGTGGCCACCGAACCGGCCACCGAGATGTGCGGAAGCGAGGCCATGTTGGGCAGGGCGAGCCCCGACGACGCGATGTGCCGGGCGAGTTCGGCATAGCGCACGCCACCCGAGACGCGCACGGTGCGCGCCGCGATGTCCACGTCGATGGACGGGGCGAGGGCGCTGAGCGACACCAGGGCCGTGTCCGGGCCGTCGCCGTCCACGTCGGCGATCCGGTTGAACGAGTGGCCGCTGCCGAGCACCCGCACCCGCCGGCTGCCCGCGACGAGCGCCCGCAGGGCGGACGGCGACGTGGGCCGGTGCAGCTCACGGGCCGAGAAGGTGATGTTCCCGGCCCAGTTCTTCACCGCCCTCACGGTATCGTCCCCGCCGGCGGCCAAGGCGTCGGTCATGTTCGGGTCCCTCCCTCACGGCCGCGGTGGAGCAAGCCCTCCGCGGCCTCGTCGTACGTCAGGCCGAGCCGCGGATCACGAGCTCTGTCGGCAGGATGACCGCGGCCGGGTCCTCGCCGCTTATCTGGGCGAGCAGCACCCGCACCATCTCGGCGCTGATGCGGTCCCAGGGCTGGCGGACCGTCGTCAGCTCGGGGCGGGCGGTCAGGGCGGCGGGCGAGTCGTCGAAGCCGCCGACCGCGACGTCCTGAGGCACGCGGCGGCCCGCGCGGTTCAGGGCGGTGAGAACGCCCTGCGCCATGAGGTCCGAGGCGACGAACACGGCATCCAAGTCCGGGGCCCGGCCCAGGAGCTGGGCAGCGGCGGCCTCACCGCCCGCCCGGCTGTAGTCGCCGGACGCGATGAGCCGCTCGTCGACCGCGATCCCCTCCTCGGTGAGGATCTCCCGGTACCCCGCGAGCCGTTCCACACCGCCGGGGGTGTCGAGCGGCCCGGTCACCGTGCCGACGCGGCGCCGCCCGAGGGAGAGCAGATGGCGCACCATGTCGCGAGCCCCGTCCCGGTCGTCCGCGGCGACATAGCTCACCTTGGACGCCTGGCCGATCGGCTTCCCGCACGCCACCAGGGGGACCCCGGCATCCCGCAGTTCGTCCGTGACGGGGTCGCCGGAGTGGCTGGAGACCAGGAGCACCCCGTCGACGTGACCCGCGGTGATGTAGCGCATGATGCGGCGCCGCTCGTCCGGGGTGCCGGCCAGCATCAGGAGCAGCGGGATGTCGTGCGCGGCGAGCGCCTGCGTGCAACCCCGCAGCAGGACATTGAAGTTGGGGTCCTCGAAGAAGCGCTCCTGCGGTTCGGTGAGGAGGAAGCCCACCGAGTCGGAGCGGCCGGTGATCAGCGAGCGGGCGTGCCGGTTGACGACGTAACCGGTCTTGCGGATGGCCGCGTTCACGGCCTCCTGCGCGGAAGGGCTCACATAGTGCCCGCCGTTGAGGACGCGGGACACCGTGCCGCGCGAGACGCCGGCCTCGCGGGCCACGTCGTGGATCGTCGGCGGCCTTCGCCTGCCCCCCGTTGCGTTCATGGTCACGACTTTACGGCTCCGGACAGCAGGTCGAGGCTCCAGAAGCGCTGGATGACCAGGAAGAGGGCGATGAGCGGTACGACGGCGAGCAGCGCGCCGGTGATCACGAGGGTGTAGAGCGCGGGGGTGTTGGAGCCCTGCTCCAGGAGCGTGAACAGGCCCAGGGTGATGGGGAACTTCTCGTCGTCGCTGAGCATGATGTAGGGGAGCAGGAAGTTGTTCCACACCGCCACGAACTGGAAGAGGAACACCGTCACCAGTCCCGGCACCATCATCGGAAGCGCGATCCGCGTGAAGATCCGCCATTCGCCGGCGCCGTCCATCCGCCCCGCCTCGACGACATCGCCGGGCACGGCCGAAGCGGCGTAGATCCGGGCGAGATACACCCCGTAGGGGGAGAGGATCAGCGGCATCAGGACCGAGGCGTACGAGTCGGTGAGGTCGGCCTTCGCGAGGAGGAGATACTGCGGGACGGCCAGGATCACCGGGGGCATCAGGACGCCCGCCAGGAGGATGTTGAAGACGGTCTCGCGACCGCGGAAGCGGTAGATCGCGAGGGCGTATCCGCTGATCGCGGAGACGGCCGTGGACAGGAGCGCGCCGAGGCCCGCGTAGAGCGCGGAGTTGCCCATCCACCGCCAGTAGATGCCGTCGCGGTAGGCGGAGAGGTCCGTGACGTTGTCGGCGAAGCCGCTGCCGGGCCAGAACGTGAACGTGGAGAACAGCTCGCGGCCCGACTTGGTGGAGGCGATCACCACCCAGACCACGGGCAGCAGGCAGTACAGGGCCCCGAGCAGCAGCACGGCGGTCGGCAGGACGGCGATGCGGCGGGGCGCGGGCGGTCCCTGCGCGGTGCCGGGGGTGGTGCCCGCGGCGGGTGCTGACTTGCGGACGGCGAGCGTACTCGGCGCATTCGGCGAACTCATGGATTCGCCTCCTTCTTCGTACGGGAGTTCGCGGCGCGCAGGAACCCGAAGGACAGGACGAGCGTGGCGACCGCGATGATCACGGCGGTGGCCGCCGCCGAGTTGATGTCGCCCTTGCCGAAGGCGTCCTGGTACACCTTCATCAGCGGACTCCAGGTGGTGGAGACGGAGTTGGTGAGCGGCTTGAGGGTGGTGGGTTCGCTGAACACCTGGAGTGTCGCGATGATCGAGAAGAAGAACGTGAGCACCAGTGAGGGCGCCACCATCGGGATCTTGATCCGCAGCGCGATCTGCAGCTGTGAGCAGCCGTCCAGCTTCGCCGCCTCGTGGACTTCGGCCGGGATGGCCCGCAGCGAGGTGTAGATGACGATCATGTTGAAGCCGGTACCGCCCCAGACCGCGATGTTCGAGAGCGCGAGGTAGAGCGGGCCGCCGTCGAGCAGGTCGGGCTGGGGCAGGCCCAGCTTGTCGAGGACGAAGAAGAAGGGGCTGACGTCCCTAAGGTAGAGGAACCCCCACAGGAGCGCGGCGATGACCCCGGGCACGGCATACGGCAGGAAGATCGCGAGGCGCGTGAAGGGAGTGAGGCGCACCCGCTCGGTGTCCAGGAGCAGCGCGAAGAGCAGGGCGAGGCCGAGCATCACCGGGATGACGATGGCGCCGTAGCCGAGTACGCGCAGTGTGCCGTGCAGGAGTTCGGAGTCGGTGAGCGCGTCGGTGTAGTTGCCGATCCCGGCCCAGACCTCGCGGCGGGCGTCCTTGCCGAGGCCGAGGCCCTGCACTTCGACCTTGTGCAGACTGAGCCAGAGCGCGTAGCCGATGGGCAGCGCGAAGAAGAGCGCGAAGAGCAGCGTGGCGGGGAGCAGGAACGCGTACGGGGCGCTCTTGACCCCGTACGACTTCCCGCGGCGGGGGCTTGCGGGTCGTGCGGTGGTCACGGCGCGACTCCGAAGCCCTGCTTCTTGAGGTCGGCGACGGTGGCGTCCTGCATGGTGTTCAGGGCGCCGCGGAAGTCGGACTTGTTCTTGGCGGCCGAGCCGAAGGCGTCCTTGAAGGTGGTGTAGGCGACGTTCACGTTCGGGCCCCAGGCGCCGGGCGCCGCGGTCTTCGCGATCTCGGCGGCCTGCGGGTAGAAGTCCTTCTGGCCGGCGAAGAAGGCCGGGGGCTGGGCGAACGCGCCGCTGGTCTGGGCCGCGGTGGCGGCGGGATAGATGCCGCCTTCCTTGGCGAGCGCGTCGAGTGCCTTCGGGTCGGTGTTCAGCCAGGCGGCGAACTTGGCGGCAGCGGCCTTGTGATCGCTGTCGGTGGTGACGGCGGTCGAGGAGCCGCCCCAGCTCCCGGTGGTGGCTCGGCCCTTGGACCACTGCGGCAGCGGGGCCATGGCCCACTTGCCCTTGGTGTCGGGGGCGGCCGTGGTGAGGGTGCCGGGCGCCCAGACGGCGCTCACCCAGGCGATCTGCTTGCCGGTGTTGAGGGCCTTGTTCCAGGCGGGGGTGTACATCGGCTGGTTGTCGATGGCGCCCTCCTTGACGAGACCGCCCCAGAAGTCGGCGACCCTGCGGGTGGCGTCGTCGTCGATGCCGACCTTCCACTTCTCGCCCTTGGTGGTCCACCACTTGGCGCCCGCCTGCTGGGCGAGGCCCGCGAAGAGCCCGGAGTCGTTCGCGGAGAACGTGGTGAGCTCCTTGTCAGGAGCCTTCTTCTTCAGCGCGCGGGCGGTCTTCGCGAACTCGTCCCAGGTGGCGGGCACCTTGAGGTCGTACTTCTTGAAGAGGTCGGCGCGGTAGTAGAACATCATCGGCCCCGAGTCCTGCGGCACCGCGTACACCGCGTCCGAGCCGAGCGTCGTCTGCTGCCAGACGCCCTGGGGGAACTCACCCTCCACCTTGCCCACTTCACCCGATATGTCGGCGAGCGCGTCGTTGCTGACCAGGGTCGGCAGGGCCTGGTACTCGGCCTGGACGAGGTCGGGGGCCTTCTTCGCCTTGTGGGCGGTGAGGATCTTGGTGACCAGGGTGTCGCCGGAGGCCTGCTTCTTGACCGTGACCTTGATCTGTTCCTTCTTGCCGGGACCCTCGTTCCACAGGTCGACGACCTTGTCCATGCCGGGCGTCCAGGCCCAGTACGTCAGGGAGGCGGGACCCGATTCCGCCTGGCCCCCGTCGTCCGATGAGCCGCACGCGGTGAGGGTGGCGGCGCCGAGTGCGAGGGCGAGCGAAGTGGCGTGGAAGCGGCGGTGCTTCGTGAACGGCATGGATGGTCTCCCCTTACCGGGTGGCTGTGCCGACTGCGTCGAGCGGCTGGGCCACGTCTGTGAGCGTTCACAGTAGAGAAACATCCAGGACACTTGTCAATGGTTGTTGCTGTGCGGTTATGTTGAACTCAGAACCGCGAAAGTGTGTGTGCACGTTCCCATTTGATCGACGACTCGGGAGAAATCCATGCCGGAGAACACCCCCACGGGCCTGACCGGGCTCGCCTTCGGTGGGGACTACAACCCGGAGCAGTGGCCGGAAACCGTCTGGCACGAGGACGTGGCGCTGATGCGCGAGGCCGGCGTCACGATGGTGAGCCTCGGGATCTTCTCCTGGTCCCTGCTCGAACCGGCGCCCGGCAGCTATGAGTTCGGCTGGCTCGACCGGATCCTGGACCTCCTGCACGAGAACGGCATCCGCGCCGACCTCGGCACCCCGACGGTAGCGCCGCCCGCCTGGTTCTACCGCGCGCACCCCGACGCCCTGCCCGTCACCGCCGAGGGCGTGCGTTACGAGTTCGGCTCACGAGGCGCCATCTGCCACAGCAACACGGCCTACCGCGAGGCGTCCGCCGCCATCACCGAGCAGCTCGCCCGCCGGTACGCCGAGCACCCCGCGCTCGCCATGTGGCACGTCCACAACGAGTACGGGGTGCCGGTCTCCGCCTGCTACTGCGCGTCCTGCGCCACCCACTTCCGGGGCTGGCTCCAGTCGGCGTACGGGAACGTGGAGGCGGTCAACGAGGCCTGGGGCACGGCGTTCTGGGGTCAGCGCTACGGTTCCTTCGAGGAGATCGAGCCGCCGCGCATCACCCCCACGGTCGGCAACCCCGCACAGGCCCTGGACTACCGCCGGTTCGCCGACGCGACCCTGCGCGAGAACTTCGTGCGCGAACGCGACATCCTGCACCGCCTCGCCCCCGGCACCCCCGTCACCACCAACTTCATGACCGCGCTCAGCCAGTGCGACTCCCTGGACTACTGGGCCTGGGGCCGCGAGGTCGACCTCGTCACCAACGACCACTACCTGATCACCGACGGCCGCCGCACCCACGTCAACCTCGCCATGGCCGCCGACCTCACCCGCTCCGTCGCGGGCGGCGCCCCCTGGCTGCTTCTGGAACACTCCACCTCCGGCGTCAACTGGCAGCCCCGCAACCCCGCCAAGGCACCGGGGCAGATGGCCCGCAACTCCCTGGCCCATGTCGCGCGCGGCTCCGAGGGGGCCCTGTTCTTCCAGTGGCGGCAGTCGCGGCGCGGCGCGGAGAAGTTCCACTCGGCGATGCTGCCGCACGCCGGAACGGACTCCCGAGTCTGGCGCGAGGTCGTGGAACTGGGCGCCGCCGTGGGCGAGTTGGCGCCGCTGAAAGGTACGCGGACCACCGCCGACGTGGCCATGCTGTGGGACTGGCACTCCTGGTGGGCGCAGTCCCTGCAGTGGCGGCCCAGCGAGGACCACGACGCACGGGAGCGCGCCGACACGTTCTACGAGGCTCTGTACGACCGCCACCTCACCGTCGACTTCGCCCACCCCGAGGCCGACCTGTCGGCATACCCCCTGGTCGTCGTGCCCGCCCTGTACCTGGCGACACAGGCCGCGGCGCGCAACCTCAAGGAGTACGTGGCGCGCGGCGGCACCCTCCTCGTCTCCTACTTCTCCGGCATCGTCGACGAGCACGACGCCGTGCACCCCGGGCCCTGCCCCGGTGCCCTGCGCGACGTACTCGGTCTGACCGTCGAGGAGTTCTCACCGCTGCTCGACGGTCAGACGGTGCGTGTCGCGGGCCCCGACGGCGCCGAACTCACCGCGGACGTATGGACGGAGTTCGTCGTGGAGCGCGGCGCCGAGACGGTGTGGACGTATGCGGACGGCCTGGCCGCGGGGCGCCCCGCCGTCACCCGTAACCAGCTCGGGGAGGGCACCGCCTGGTACGTCTCCACGCGCCTGACCGCCCGCGATCTCGACGCCCTGCTCGCCACCGCCTGCGCCGACGCCGGCATCACCGAGCGGCCCGAACTCCCGCGTGACGTCGAGGTGGTGACCCGGCAGGGCGACAGCGGCACCTACCTCTTCGCCATCAACCACACCGAGTCCGACGCGAAGGTGCCGCTCGACGCCCATGGCACCGAACTCCTCACCGGCGAACGGGCCGCGGGCCGCCTCGCGGTGCCCGCGGGCACCGTCCGGGTCGTACGCCTCGACGGCTGACTCCGCCCTCTCCGCACAACGCCCGCCATTCCCCCGTACCGCCGAGTCGAAGGGACATCGACGATGCACGGAAACGGAACATTCAGCTCAGGCAGCACCACCCGCAGAGCAGTCCTGGCAGCAGCACTGGGAGGCGCCGCCGTCATGGCGCTGCCCACCCGGTCCGCGAGCGCCGCGTCCACCCTCACCAACGGGGGCTTCGAGAACGGCGCCACCGGCTGGAGCACCTACGGCGCCACCGGCGCCTCCTTCGCCGAGGCGGGCGGCCGTACCGGGGGCCGACGCCTGGCGCACTGGTCGGCTTCGGCGTACAAGGTCGAGACGTACCAGTACCTCACCGGTCTCGCCGACGGCACGTACACGCTCACCGCCTGGGTCCGTTCCAGCGGCGGCCAGAACTCGGCCTACCTGGCGCTCAAGAGCGGTTCCAGCGAACAGCGCACCGAGCTGCCGCCCACCCCGAACGGCAAATGGCTCCGCCTCGTCACCTCGGTCAAGGTGACGGGCAACGCCTGCACCGTCCGCCTGTACTCCGACGCGAACGCGGGGAACTGGGCCAACTTCGACGACATCACGCTCACGCCCGGCTCAACCGGCCTGTCCGTCAAGGGCGCCGACATCTCCTCGCTCAAGAAGAGCGAGGACTTCGGCGGCGTCTACCGCACCGGATCAGGCGCCACGGCCGACGCCCTCGCCGTGCTCCGGTCCGCCGGCATGAACTACGCCCGCCTGCGCGTGTGGGTCGACCCCGCCGACGGCTACTGCGACAAGGCCCGCGTTCTCGCCGTGGCCAAGCGCGTCAAGGCGCGGGGCATGAAGCTCCTCGTCGACTTCCACTACTCCGACACCTGGACCGACCCGGGTGCCCAGACGATCCCTTCGGCCTGGTCGGGACACTCGTACGCCCAGCTGAAGACCGACGTCCACGACCACACGTACGACGTCCTGAACGCCCTCAAGGCGCAGGGCACCACCGCGGACATGGTGCAGATCGGCAACGAACTGAACGGCGGCATGCTGTGGCCCACCGGCTCGACCGGCAACTGGTCGCAGCTGGCAGGTCTTCTGACCGCCGGCGCACAGGCCGCCAAGGCCGTCTCGTCGCGCACGCGGGTCGCCCTCCACCTCGCCAACGGCGGCGACAACGCCCTGTACCGCGCCTGGTTCGACAACGCGGTCTCGCGCGGCGTGCCCTTCGACGTCATCGGCCTCTCCTTCTACGGCTACTGGCACGGCGCGCTCACCGACCTCCAGGCCAACCTCGACGACCTCGCGGCGCGCTACGCCAAGCCGCTCTTCGTCGCCGAGACCGCCTACCCCTTCCGCCTGGACAGCGACGACGGCTGGGAGAACGTCATCGACAAGACCGAGGAACTCGTCGGCGGCTATCCCGCCACCGAGGCGGGCCAGGCGGCCTGGTTCCGTGACATCCAGAGCGTCGTGGAGGCGGTCCCGGCAGGTCGCGGCCTGGGCGTCTTCTGGTGGGACGCCACGTGGACCGCCGTCGACGGAAACGGCTGGGACCCCGCGGACCCCTCCACGGGCAACGGCTGGGAGAACCAGGCGCTCTTCGACTACGACGGCGCGCCCACCGAGGCGATGAGCGCGTTCGCGCACCGTTGAGCCGGCGGACTCAGGCCCGCATCACAAGACGGTCCACCGCCGGGTTCCCCGAGCCGTAGGGGACCGGCAGGAGCCCGCCGTCCCCGGTCGCGTACAGGGCCTGTTCGACTCCGCTGATCAGGGGCTGTACGTCGACCGGCGGGCGGACCACCAGGCGCAGGAAGCGGCTGGAGCTGCCGATCTTGTTGCCGCACTCGCGCACCAGGATGCCGTGCTCCGCGAGCAGCCGGTCCCGCAGGACCGCCCCGTCCACCCCGTCGGGCAGCCGCACGTACACGAAATTGCCCTGCGAGGGATAGCTGGTGAGCCCGGGAAGCCGGCCGAGGTGCCAGATCATCTCCTGCCGGTCGCGACGTACCTGCCGCAGGCTCAGCTCGTAGGCGTGGCGGTGCTGTCTCAGCATGAACACCACGGCCTCCGCGAAAGAGTTGAGGTTCCACTTCGGCAGCGCGGCGCGCACCCGGCCGGCCAGGCCCGGATTGGCGACGAGATAGCCGAAGCGCACGCCGTGCAGACCGAAGTTCTTGCCGAGGCTGCGCAGCACGATGACGTTGGGCCGCAGAACCGCCTCGTCGGCGACGCTCGACTCGGGTCCCGCGTCGGCGAACTCCAGGAAGGACTCGTCCACCACGACAAGATCGAGGTCCTGGAGCGCGTCGAGCAGCGCGAGCACGGAGCGGCGCGGAAGCATGCCCCCGTCCGGGTTGTTGGGGTTGCAGACGACCGCGGTGCGGGAGCCGCGGGCCCGTACGAAGTCGACGAAGGCCGCCGGGTCGAGAACGAAGCCGTCGGCCTCCGGAAGCAGGAACATGTCGACGCGCTTGCCGGTCTCCATCGACTGATCGGTCCACCGCCCGAACGTCGGCACGGGCACGGCGAGCGCGTCCCGCACCAGCAAGTGGTCGATCCACGTGATGAGTTCGGTCGACCCGTTGCCCATCACGACGGTCTGCGGATTGAGCCCGAACACGGCACTGAGCTCGGCTGTGATGGTGTCCGCGCCGCTGGGGTAGTACGTGAGGATGTCCCGCAGCCGCCCGCCGAGTTCCTCGTACATCTCGGGAGTGGGGAAGTACGGATTGCACGGGATGCAGAAGTCGACGAGCGGCCGCCCGCTGTCCGCCCCCGCCCTGTTCAGCGCGGAGTACGAGGGGCTGTGCGCGGTCGACGCGCGGAAGAGGGCGGTGACGTTGCCCGCGTCTGCCATGAGAGGCCTCCGGGTGGGGGAGGGTGGTGTCTCCCGTACATACGTACGCGGGTGAGAGTGCGCTCAACCCGTGGGGCAGGAGGGGCGGGGTCGGTGCCTCGTCCGAGCGGCGATGACCGGCAGTGGTGACGGCGGGTCTCGCCCGTGAGCAGGGCCATCCGCCAGGATCACTGCACGGAGGCGATGGCCGCGCAGGTCTCCGCGTACGCCCGGTCCGGCGGCAGCTCGAACGGCTCGCCGAACGCTTCGCCCTCGTGACGTGCGCCGACACCGCCGGTGAGGTACTTGGCGCATGGCGTGCCCCGTGACGGTCGGCGCCTCACGTACGGGCAGGTGGGCCTGCCAGTACCGACTCACCGGTCTCGCGGTACAGCGGGTGAGCCCCCGCCCCGGAGGGGCGGGGGCTCATGCACCGAGTGCTAGAGGGTGCCCGAGGCGGAGATGGCGATCTCGGCCTTGGTGGCGCCGGACTGCGAGCCGAAGCTCTCGATCTTCTTGACGAGGGCCATGCTCTCCTCGTCCGCGACCTCACCGAAGACCACGTGCTTGCCGTCGAGCCAGCTCGTGACGACCGTGGTGATGAAGAACTGCGAGCCGTTCGAGTCGGGGCCGGCGTTGGCCATCGAGAGCAGGCCAGGCTTGGTGTGCTTGAGCTGGAAGTTCTCGTCGGGGAACTTGGCGCCGTAGATGCTCTTGCCACCGGTGCCGTTGCCGGCGGTGAAGTCGCCGCCCTGGAGCATGAAGTCCGGGATGACGCGGTGGAACTTCGAGCCCGCGTAGCCGAAGCCCTTCTCGCCGGTGGCGAGCGCGCGGAAGTTCTCCGCGGTCTTCGGCACGACGTCGTCGAAGAGGTTGAACGTGATGCGGCCCTCGGGCTTGCCGTCGATGGTGATGTCGAAATAAGCCTTGATTGTCATGGTCCTCATCCTGTCATTGCCTTGTCCTCACCCGCCAACCGAACCCCCCGAAGGCCCTGTCACCACCCGTTTGACCAGGCATGCTCGTGTTTGTGCCCGGTGGGCGCTCAGTCGGTCCTGATCCTCATGAAAGTGATCGAGTTCGCCGGGAACGTGTATGAGAACGTGTCGGAGACGCCCTTGAACGTCGAGGTCACCGGCTTGACCGGTGTCGCGTCCTTCGTGTTCTCCGCGGCCGGGTCGGCGGCGAGCGTGGTCACCTTCGCGGTCGAGCGCACCTTCGTCGCCGGGCCGAGACCGATCTTGGTGCGGGCATCCGCGCCCTGGGCGTTGACCACCTTGACGATGAGATCACCGGTGGCCTTGTCGCGAGTGACGACCTGGCGGAACGGCTCGGCCGGCTTGTCGTCCGTGAAAGAGCCCCACTTCTTGCCGTCGAGGAAGAGGGTCACCTGACGCCCGCGCACCTCGACGCGCAGGTCGTAGCTGCGGCCCGTCTCGATGGCCGTCGTGTCCTGGATCATGGTCTGCTTCGCACCGTCGACGGTCTTCTCTACGGCCGACTGGGTGTTGTTCCAGCCGCCCAGGTTCCACCAGTAATGGTTGCCGGTGTCCTTGACCCCGAAAGCGACCATGAAGCCCTCCTTGCCGGACTTCTTGGTGGCCTTCACGTTCAGGTCGTAGTTCTGCCAGCTCTTGTCGCCCGCCGTGACCAGCGTGTTCTCCGCGGCCTCGTCGGTCTGGACGTACGCGCCGTCCTGGACGGCCCAGGTGCCCTTGTCCGCCGCCTTGCTCCACTGACTGTCACCGGCGGAGAAGTCGTCGGACAGGAGCGTTTTGCCGTCGGCGCCGGTGACCGACACGTCGTCGTACGCGGCGCTGGTCGCCCAGGTGGAGAGGCCGACGGCTCCGGTGATGGGGCCGGACGTGGCGGGGGTGCCGGAGGCCGTGGACGGCACGACCTCGTCGCCCACGTTGCGCATGAAGAGCTTCTGCGCCTCGTAGTTGGCCGAACCCCATGACTGGTCGTTGTCGTACCAGATCATGTTCGGCTTCCACTGCACGTAGTCCTCGTTGGCGAGCAGCGGGGCGTACGAGGCCAGCTTCACGATGTCGGCGTTGCGCTCGAGGCCGGTCATGAAGGCCGCTTCGGACAGGGCGTTGGAGAACTTGTTGCCCTGCGAGGCGTACTCGCCGAGAAAGACCTCGGGGCCCTTTCGGTCGTAGGAGTCGTAGCGGTCGTTGTTCTCCAGGAACCACTGCGGGCTGTTGTAGTAGTGCTCGTCGACCATGGCGACGTCCGCGTCACGGTTGAGCTGCCAGGCCTTGTCGAACACCGAACCACTGTCGTCCGGACCCGAGTTGGAGATGACGGTGATGTCCGGGTGCTTCGCCTCGATGGCCGCCCGGAACTCCTTGAAGCGCGCGAAGAACTCCTCCGGGAGGTTCTCCTCGTTGCCGACCTCCAGGTGGGTGAGGCGGAAGGGCTTGGGGTGGCCCATCGCCGCCCGCTTCTTGCCCCACTCGCTCGTCGCCGGACCGTTGGCGAACTCGATGAGGTCCAGGGTGTCCTGGATGTGCCGCTTGAGCAGGGCCGGGTCGTCGGTGGCCTTGTTCTGGCCGCAGCCGGTCACCAGAGCGGGTACGACGGGCAGCGGCATGGCGCCGGTGTCCTCGGCGAACTGGAAGTACTCGTAGTAGCCGAGGCCGTAACTCTGGTTGTAGCCCCAGAAGTTGGCATTGGTGGCGCGCTGCTCGACCGGCCCGATGGTGTCCTTCCACTGGTAGGAGCGCTTGCGCTGCCAGCCGGACTTCTCGTCGTACGCCTCGTGGGAGCCGGTGTTGACCAGGCACCCGCCGGGGAAGCGCAGGAAGCCGGGGTCCAGGTCGGCGACCTTCTCGGCGAGGTCCTTGCGCAGGCCGTTCTCGCGCCCCTTGTAGGTGTCGCGCGGGAAGAGGGAGATCTCGTCCAGGGAGACGGGTGCGCCCGACGCGACCGCGAGCCGGCCGGTGGCCGAGGTGCGGCTCGCGGTGAAGGTGGCCTTGTACTTCGCCCAGCCGCCCCGCGCGGTGACACGGCGGGCCGGGGCCAGTTCGCCGGAGGCGTCGCGCAGGGAGAGGGTCAGCGGAGCCTTGTCCGATCCGCTGGTGCGGGCCCAGAGGGAGAAGTCGTAGCGCTTGCCCTTGGCGACCGCGATGCCGGTGTTGTAGCCGGAGTTGGTGACGGAGGAACCGCCCGCCAGGGAGAGGTAGTTGCGGTTGCGGGCATGCAGGCGGCCGTCGTCGTTCACCACCTTGGCGGTGCCGGACGTCTCCCATGAGGTCAGCGGCGTGTAGGCGGTGTTGTCGGCCGTGGAGTACTCGAAGGAGCGGTTCTGGACGAGCTCGGCGTAGAGGCCGCCGTCCGCCGCGCGGTTGATGTCCTCGTAGAAGACGCCGTACATCGAGTCGTCGATCTTCGCTCCGGTGCGGCTCGCGTCGACGTCGATGGTGTAGTCGGTGGGTTCGGCCGCGGCGCCTGGCCCCGCGGCGAGCGTTCCGGCGAGCAGGGCCCCCAGGGTGAGCCCGAGCGGCCATCGTCTGCGTGCCATGCGTACCCCAGTTTCTTGTGCGGAATATCGAACGTTGATCTGTAGGTCGAACGCAACTTAGGCAGCGGACAGCGACGCGTCAACGCATTGCGCAGGAAGTGGCCAAGGTGGCCTCCGGGGTTCGTGATCTCGAACAACTGCAGGTGAATACCCGGGACTTCACCCTCGGCTCTGTCCGAACCGTTGACTGACCCCGCGCTGGACCTTACGGTCCCGTTCGAAGTTGCGAGCAGCATTCGAAATATCGAACAGAAGTGAGCCGCAATGTCACCACCCCTCCCGAGCCGACGAGGAGTGCTCGGCGGTATCGGAGCACTCGCCGTCGCGGGCAGCTTCGGACTCGCCGCCGCGAACCGCAGCGCGTCCGCGATCGCGTCGGACGCGGACGTACGGGTCCGCTACTGGAATCTCTTCTCCGGCGGCGACGGCGCCAACATGATCGCCATGCTGGACGCCTTCCGCGCCGCGCACCCCCGGACCGACGTCAAGGACTCGACGCTCCAGTGGGGCAATCCGTACTACACCAAGCTCGCCATGGCCGCGGCGGGGAACCGCGCGCCCGACCTCGCGGTGATGCACCTGGGCCGGATACCCGGCTTCGCTCCCGGACAGCTGCTCGACCCCTGGGACGTGCGGCTGCTCGCCAAGTACGGGGTGCGCGAGGCGGACTTCGACCCGGTGCTGTGGAAGCGCGCCGTGGTCGACGGCAAGCTGTACGGCCTGCCCCTCGACATCCACACCCAGCTCTGCTTCTACCGCCGGGACGTGTGCGCGAAGGCCGGGCTGCTCGACGCGGGCGGCGACCTGGCGAAGGTCACCTCGCCCGAGGACTGGTTCAAGGCGCTCAAGGCCGCGAAGAAGGCCGTCAAGGGCGATGTCCACACCATCGGCATCAAGGCCGACGAACCGAACTTCTCCTGGTGGTTCTTCCTGTCCTTCTACACCCAGCTCGGCGGCACCTGCCTCAGCGCCGACGGCCGGGACGTCACCCTCGACACCGACAAGGCAACCCAGGTTTTGGAGTTCCTGCGGCAGCACCTCACCGACGGCTACTCCACCGCGATCGGCATCGCCGATGCCGAGTCCTTCGTCAACGGCTCCGCCTTCACCTGGGAGGGCAACTGGTCGGTGCCCGTCTTCAGCGGCGCGAAGCTGAAGTACGGCGCGACCCCGCTGCCGCCCGTCTTCGGCGAGCCCGCGACGCACACCGAGTCGCACTGCTTCGTCCTGCCCCACCAGTCGCAGCGCGGCGGCCCCACCAACGAGGGCGCACACCAACTGGCCGCGTACGTCGTCAAGAACGCCACCGCCTGGGCACGCGGCGGCCACATCCCCGCCTACCTGCCGACGCTGGACGACAAGAAGTACCTGGCACTCAAACCGCAGTCCGAGTACGTCTCGGCCATGGACCACATGGCGGTCGAACCCCCCGCCTGGTTCGCGGGCTCCACCGGACTCCTCGCCCAGCGCATCGGCCCGGTCGTCGCCTCCTCCAACGTCGGCTCCGCCAAGCCCGACGCCACCGCGCGGCGCATGAAGGACGTACTCGAAAAGCTGGTCGCGATGGAGAACCCCATGGAAGGCAGAGCCGCCACCGAGGGAGGGTCCGCCGCATGAGCGCCGTCGAAACCGCCGTCGCCCCGGCCGCCGTACGCCCCGCCCCCGCGGCGGACGCCGACTCGCTGCGGGCCCGGCTGACCCGCCGTGTGCAGCACGGCGGCTGGTTCGTCGCACCGTTCCTCGTCCTGTTCGCGCTGTTCGTGCTGCTCCCGATCGGCCGCGGCCTGTGGCTGAGCTTCACCGACGCCAACATCTCCGGCACGGGCGCACGCTTCGTGGGCCTCGACAACTACCGCGAAGCCCTCGACAGCCCGCTCCTGTGGGACTCGCTCGGCCACAGCGCGTACTTCACCCTGCTCGTGGTGCCCTGCATCGTCGTTCTCGCCTTCCTCCTCGCGATGCTCGCCCACCACATCGAGCGCGCCAAATGGCTGTGGCGGCTGTGCTTCTTCGCCCCCTTCCTGCTGCCGTCGACGGTCGCGGGCAACCTGTGGCAGTGGCTGTTCAACCCGGGCACCGGAATGATCAACCACGTCTTCGGCCTCGACACGCCTTGGCTGACCCAGAAGTCCACCGCCATGCTCGCCGTCGTCATCACCACCCTGTGGTGGACGGTCGGCTTCAGCTTCCTGCTCTTCCTCGCGGCCCTGCAGAACATCCCGCGGCATCTGTACGAGGCCGCCGAGCTCGATGGCGCGGGCGCCTGGCAGCGGATGGTGCACATCACCCTGCCCATGCTGCGCAACATCACCGGCCTGGTGCTCACGCTGCAGATCCTCGCCTCGCTCCAGGTCTTCGACCAGGCCGTGGTGATGCAGGACTTCGGCCCCGGTCCCGAGGAAAGCACCCGCACGTTCGTCCAGTACACGCTCGAGGAGGGCTTCACCGCCTACCGCGTGGGCTACGCCTCGGCGATCTCCATCATCTTCTTCGTGCTCATCGCGGCCGTCGCCCTCGGCCGGATGTGGCTCCTGCGCAAGCGTGAGGAGGGCGTGCGATGAGCACGGCCGTCGTCGTACCCAAGAACAGCTCGAAGAGCCGGAAGAAGAAGTGGACCCCGAGCCAGATCGTGCTCACGGCGCTCGGCGTCCTCGTCTCCGCGCTGTGGATGACACCGCTGCTGTGGGCCCTGTTCACGTCCCTGAAGTCGGAGACCGAAGCCGTCGAGGTGCCCACCCACTGGGTGCCTGAGGAGTGGACGGGTCAGGCGTGGAAAGCGCTCTTCGAGACCGGCAACATCACCAACTGGTTCGTGAACTCACTCGTCGTCTCGGTCTGCGTCACCTTCGTCGTGGTGTTCGTCAGCGCGCTCGCGGGATACGGCTTCGCGCGCACCGAGTTCCGGGGCAAGAACGTGCTGCTCGGCCTCGTGATGGCGGGCCTGATGGTGTCGCCGGCCGTGCTCGGCGTCCCGCTCTTCACGACCGTCCAGTCCATGGGGATGGTCGACACCTACTGGGGCATGATCCTGCCGCAGTGCGCGCCCGCCGCGATGGTGTACATCCTCTACAAGTTCTTCCAGTCGATTCCGCACGAGCTGGAAGAGGCCGCGTACATCGACGGCGCCGGACGCTGGCGGGTCTTCTTCACCATCGTCCTGCCGCTGTCCAGGCCCTCGCTCTCGGCCGTCGGGATCTTCACGTTCATCGCGTCCTGGAACAACTTCCTGTGGCCGTACATGGTGACCAACAACCCCGACCTGATGACGATGCCGAACGGCATCGCGACCGTCATGAACTCCTACGGCATCCAGTGGGCGCAACTGATGGCGGGCGGCCTCATGGCGGGCCTGCCTCTGATCATCGTCTTCGTCTTCTTCCAGCGCCAGATCGTCAGCGGCGTGGCCCACACCGGCCTCGCCGGGCAGTAGCGGGACTTCACCGCTCCGGCGGGCGCCGGGCGGTGGTCTCACGGGGGACGAGCCGGTGGCTGAGGGTGGTGGTCGCTCCGCCGTCGGCGGCGGAGCCCGGCGCCGACTCGATGATGTGGCGGGCTGCCATGGAGCCCATCTCGTACAGCGGGAGGCTCACCGTGGTCAGGCCGACGTGCCGGGCGGTTCTCAGGTCGTTGATGCCGGCGACGGAGATCTCGCCCGGCACGTCGATGCCCGCCTGACGCAGGGCGCCGAGCGCGCCGAGCGCGACCTCGTCGTTGGCCGCGAGGACGGCGTCGGGCAGCGGTCTGCGCGCGACGATCCGCAGAGCCGCGGTGTGACCGGCCTCGTGGTCGAAGCCGCCCGGCACGCACAGAGCACTCCCGCCGAGGCCGGCGTCACGCATGCGGGCGAGGAAACCCTCCCTGCGCTGCCGGGCGACGATCATGCCGGGCGGCCCCTCCATGAACGCGATCCGGCGGTGGCCGAGCGCGATGAGGTGGTCCGTGACGTCGTGGGCGGCTGCGTGGTTGTCGACGGTGACGGCCGGGCAGCCGAGGTCACGGTCGGCGAGTGACACGGCCCGGATGCCCTGCTCCTGCGCCTGCCGGACGGCCTTGAGCAGGTCCGGTCTGCGGGGGTCGTCGACGTGACCGCTGCCCGCGAAGATCACTCCCGCGGCGCGGTAGTCCCGCATCGCCTGCAGCCGGCTGATCTCCGTGGCGGTGCTCCGGTCGACGTTGGACAGCATGGTCACGTAGCCGGCCCGGGTCGCGACGTCGTCCACGCCGCGGGCGATCACGGAGAAGTACGGGTTGACGATGTCACTCACCAGGACGCCCACGAGACGGCTGTTGGGCGAGACCATCGCCCGCGCCAGGGCGCTCGGCGAGTAGTCCAGCTGCTCGGCGGCGGCGATCACCTTGGCGCGTGTCTTCGCCGAGACAGGATGGTCTGATCCGCTCAGCACCCGCGACGCGGTGGCCACGGCCACGCCCGCAACCCGGGCGACATCCACCAGCGAACTCATGGCCCACCCCCAGAGGGAAACGTTTGCCTCAACATGCCACACGCCATGGCCGGTTCGCAATGGATGCGGGCAACCCCCCGGCGCTCTGACCTGAGTTGACCCCTTGACGATTGTCGGTACCGGCTCGCTACCATCCGGAAAAGGAAGACGTTTTCCTAGGCGATGACCTTGGTGAACGTACGAGGACGAGAAGTCGACCGAAGCAAGTGGAGGAACCGAAGGGGGAGATCATGCATGTCTGGACCCGCGCGAAACGGCTCGCCGCTCTCGCGCTTCTGTCCGCCGTGACCGCTGCCGCCTGTGGCGGCCCGGGCACCCAGGTCCGCGCGGACGGGAAGCTCTCGTTCACCGTGGCGCTCATCGAACCGGACCTCACGACCGTGCCGCTCCTGGCGGCTGTCGACACCCTCCGCGGCCAGGGCCACGAGGTGGATGTCGTGGAACTGGCAGAACCCGAGCTGGCCGTCGAGGGGCTGGCCAAGGGCGACTACGCGATATCGGCCGAGGCGACGGGCCCGGCTCTGAGCGCCATCGAACAGGACGCCCCCATCAAGATCATCGCGGATGTCGTCGGCAACCAATGGGCGCTGTACGGCAGGTCCGCCGTCTCGTCCTGCGACGACCTGAGCGGACGCCCGTTCGGGATCTTCAGCGAGGGCGCGGTGGCGACCGCCATCGCCAAGGACTGGGTGGCCGCCGAGTGCGGCGCGGGCAAGCGTCCCGACTACCTGACGATCGGCGGCTCGGACGTGCGCGCCCAGGCCCTGGCCTCGGGGGAGATCGACGCGACGCCGCTGGAGATATCCGACGCGGTGGCCCTGGAGTCGTCGGGCGCCACCGGGCTCACCAAGGTCGTCGACTTCGCCGAGAGCCTGCCGGACCTGCATCCGCAGACCGTCTACGCCAACGCCGCGTTCCTCACCCGGCACCGGGAGGTGGCCCAGGAGTTCGTCGACGCCCTGGTGCGGGAGCACGGCAGGATCAACGCCGACCCGCGGCACCTGGTGGAACTGGTGAAGAAGTACCTGCCGGAGGAGGACCAGGACGACGTGGCCACGACCGCCCGGCGTTACCGCGACGCGAAGCTCTTCGACGCGGCGGCCCTGACGCGGCGCAACGTCCAGGGCACCATCGACTTCTTCGCCCGCGCCGGCGTGATCGAACGGGGCATGACCACGCGGGACGCGGCCGATCTCAGCTTCATCCGGGAGGCGTCGTGACGGCCGTGGCGGCACGCAGGCGGATCCTGGGCGCCAACTGGCCCTACCAGCTCCTCACGTTCACTGTCTTCGCCGCCGCCTGGGAGATCTGCGCCCGCGAACGGGGCGGTCTGCTCCTGCCGGGCTTCGCCGAGACCGTCCGGGCCACGGCAGGGCTCTTGGCCGACGCGGAGCTGTGGAACGCGCTGTACGTCAGCAACCAGGCGCTCGTGCTCGGCTTCGGCCTCGCCCTGCTCGTCGGCGTCCCGTCGGGCGTCGTCCTCGGCCGGTTCCGGCTCCTTGAGCGGTACACGGACGTCTACCTCAACATCCTCCTCGTCACACCGATGGCCGCGATCATTCCGCTGCTCGTGATGTCGGTGGGCGTGGGGCTGACCTCGCGGGTTCTCCTCGTCACGGTCTTCTCGATCGTGATGGTCGTCGTGAACTGCCGGACCGGCGTGCGGCAGGTGGACCCCTCGCTGATCGAGATGGCCCGCTCCTTCGGGGCCGGTGAACGGCGGATCTGGACCCGGATCCTGCTCCCCGGCGCCCTCCCCGCGATCATGACCGGCGTCCGGCTCGGCCTCGGCCGCGCGGTCACCGGCATGGTCATCGTCGAACTGCTCATGGTCTCCGACGGGTTGGGCGGACTGATCCTGAGATACCGCGGCCTGCTCAAGGCACCGGAGCTCTACGGCACCGTCGTGATCATCCTGGCGGAGGCCCTGCTCCTGATCGCCCTCGCGCGGTGGGGCGAACGCAAGCTGACCCGATGGGCACGGACACAGACCGCAGGAGGTGCTCGATGATCACGATCCAGGGATTGGGCAAGAGCTACGTCGGGCAGGACGGCGTCACCGTCCAGGCGCTGCGGGGTGTCGACCTGGAGGTGGGCGCGAACGAGTTCCTGACCGTGCTCGGGCCCAGCGGCTGTGGGAAGACCACCCTGCTGAAGGCCGTCGCCGGGCTGACCCCCTGGGACAGCGGTGACCTCCTCATCGACGGCGTACCGGTGCGCGGTCCCGGCCCCGACCGCAGTGTGGTCTTCCAGAACTTCGCGCTGCTGCCCTGGGCGAGCGTCCTGGACAACGTCGCCTTCGGGCTGCGGATGCGCGGCGTCGGCCGGGCCGAACGCGAGGAACGCGCCCGCTCGCTGATCGGGACGGTGGGCCTCGCGGGCTTCGAGAACAAGCTGCCCGGTGAGCTGTCCGGGGGCATGCAGCAACGCGTGGGCCTCGCACGGGCCCTGGCGGTGGAACCCCGGGTCCTGCTCATGGACGAGCCGTTCGGAGCGGTGGACGAACAGACCCGGCGACTGCTCCAGGAGGAACTCCTGTCGCTCTGGGAGGAACACCGGCTGACTGTCGTGTTCATCACCCACAGCATGGCGGAGGCCGTGCTCCTCGGTGACCGCGTCGTCCTGATGAGCGCACGGCCCGGCCGGATCGCGGACATCGTGCCCGTGGACCTGCCCCGGCCGCGCTCCGGTGATGTCGGCTCCCTTGAACGGTCCGGGCGGTACACCGAGATCACGGCGTACCTGTGGGACCGGCTCCGCGAGATGCACACGGAGCACCGCCCGGTGAAGGCGGCCCGGTGAAGGCCCCGGCAACAGCGATCAGCCTCGCTGCCGGCGCCGCGGCCTGGGAGCTGACCGGGCGCCTGGCGGGCGCGTCGTTCTTCCCGCCGCTGAGCACGGTCCTGGCCCGGCTGCGCGACCTGGCGGCCGACGGACTGATCTACGCCAGTCTGCGTGACAGTCTGGTCAACCTGGCCCTGGGGTTCGCCATCTCCCTCGTCGCGGGCCTTGGCATCGGCATGGCCATGGGCCGCGGGCGAAAGGTCGAGGCCGCGCTCGGCGTGTACGTGTACGCCCTGCTCACCGCACCGTCACTGGTCTTCGCGCCGGTCTTCTTCGCGCTGCTCGGCGCGGGCCGCGCCTCGATCGTCGCGGTGGTGGTCATGTACGCGATGTTCGTCATCATCGTGAACACCGCATCGGCGGTGCAGTCCGCCCCTGCCCACCTGGTGGAGATGGCGCGGTCCTATGGCGCGGGCGAAGGGCAGCTGCTGCTGCGCGTCGTGCTGCCGGCCGCCGCGCCCATGATCCTGGCCGGAGTGCGGCTCGGCGTCGGCCGCGCCGTCACCGGGATGATCAACGGCGAGATGTTCATCGCCGTCGTCGGCCTGGGGCACGTCGTCACCGAGGCGGGCGGGCGCTTCGACAGCGCGGGCGTCCTCGCCGTTCTCCTGGTCGTGATCGCGGTCGCTCTCACCGCCACCGCGCTGGTCCAGGCCGTCGACCGCAGGCTCACCCGCTGGGTTCCGAAGACATCGAGGGGATTTCGATGACCGCCCGCAAGCTGGACGCGTACAGCCACATCCTGCCCGCACCGTACTTCGCGCGGATGCGCGAGCTCGCCGTCGGCACCGGCAACCTCAAGCGCTGGCTCGAACTGCCCGCACTGCACGACGTCGACGCGCGGCTGCGGATGATGGACGAGTTCGGCGACGGCTACCAGCAGGTGCTCACCCTGTCCTCGCCACCGGTCGAACTGCTCGCGGGACCGTCAGAGTCCCCGGCCCTCGCACGGCTCGCCAACACGTCGATGCACGAGCTGTGCGAGCGCCACCCCGACAGGTTCCCGGCGTTCGTGGCCGCCCTGCCGATGAACGATCCCGATGCCGCGCTCGTCGAACTGGCCTACGCAATCGACGTCTTGGGCGCGCGTGGGGTGCAGGTGTTCACCAACGTCAACGGCAGGCCGCTGGACGACCCGGACTTCCGAGCCGTGTTCGCCGAGATGGCGGCGCGGGACCTGCCGGTCTGGATGCACCCGGCCCGCGGCGCCGCCTTCGCGGACTACGCCACCGAGGACACCTCCGCGTACGAGATCTGGTGGGCACTCGGCTGGCCCTACGAGACCAGCGTCGCCATGGCGCGGCTCGTCTTCTCCGGGCTGCTCGAGCAGCACCCGGACATCAAGGTCATCACCCATCACCTGGGAGCGATGATCCCCTACCTGGAAGGCAGGATCGGCCTGGGGTGGAGCGACCAGCTCGGGAGCCGCACGGCGGGCGAGGACTACGAACGGCTGCGCCGCGAACGGTTGCCGCGGCGGCCCCTGGAGTACTTCCGCCGCTTCTACGCCGACACCGCGCTGTCCGGCTCCGCCATCGGCACCCGGTGCGGACTGGACTTCTTCGGTGCCGACCACGTCCTGTTCGGTACCGACTGCCCCTTCGACCCCGAGGGAGGACCCCTGTACATCCGCGAGACGATCCGCGTCATCGACGCCCTTGACCTCACGGATGCCGCGCGCGAGCAGATCTACCACCACAACATCCGGCGTCTGATGCGGCTGCCCGACGAACGGGCGTGACCAACGGCGGCGGCTGACGCCCAGGTGCCGACACGTCCCCGACGGCGGGTACTCCCGTCGTCGGGGACGTGTCGGACCCATTGACCCGGCGCGGCGCCCGTCTTACGGTCTGTCCGGTAATTCGTTCAACGTCCGGTATTTCGAACCAGGTTGAGGGGATCATGACTCGTTCCGCCCGCTTCACGCTCGACCCCGCCTTCACCGTCGGGGCCGTCGACCCGCGGCTCTTCGGCTCCTTCGTCGAGCACCTCGGCCGCTGCGTCTACACCGGCATCTACGAACCGGGCCACCCCACGGCCGACGAGGCGGGGCTGCGCACCGACGTACTCGGTCTGATCCGCGAACTCGGCGTCACCGCCATCCGCTACCCCGGCGGGAACTTCGTCTCGGGCTACAAGTGGGAGGACTCCGTCGGCCCTGCCGACGAGCGGCCCCGCCGCATCGACCTGGCCTGGCACTCCACGGAGACCAACCGCTTCGGGCTCTCCGAGTACATCGCCTTCCTGCGGAAGATCGGCCCGCAGGCCGAACCGATGATGGCGGTGAACCTCGGCACGCGTGGCGTAGAAGAGGCCCTCGAACTCCAGGAGTACGCCAACCACCTCTCAGGCACCGCCCTGTCGGATCTGCGTGCCGCGCACGGCGACAAGGACCCCTTCGGCATCCGGATGTGGTGCCTGGGCAACGAGATGGACGGGCCGTGGCAGACCGGCCACAAGACCGCCGAGGAGTACGGGCGCCTGGCCGCCGAGACCGCCCGCGCGATGCGCCAGGCCGACCCGGACGTCGAGCTCGTCGCCTGCGGCAGCTCCGGCCAGTCCATGGAGACGTTCGCAGCGTGGGAGGCCACGGTCCTGGCCGAGACCTACGACCTCGTCGACCACATCTCCCTGCACGCTTACTACGAGGAGACCGACGGCGACCGGGACTCGTTCCTCGCCTCGGCCGTCGACATGGAGTCCTTCATCGAGAACGTCGTCGCCACCTGCGACCACGTGGGCGCACGCCTGAAGTCCAAGAAGAAGATCAACCTTTCCTTCGACGAGTGGAACGTCTGGTACCAGTCCCGGCCGCACCCCGAGGTCGAGGAGAGCCTGCGCGACTGGCCCGAGGCTCCCCGCCTCCTGGAGGACAACTACACGGTCACCGACGCGGTCGTCTTCGGCTCCCTCCTGATAGCCCTCCTGCGGCACGCCGACCGGGTGGCCGTCGCGTGCCTGGCCCAGCTGGTCAACGTCATCGCGCCGATCCTGACCGAGCCGGGCGGCCCGGCCTGGCGGCAGACCACCTTCTTCCCCTTCGCGCAGGCCTCCCGGCACGGCCGCGGCCAGGTCCTCGACGTACGCGTGGACTCACCCGTGCACGAGACGCGGAAGTTCGGCGAGGTGCCCCTGCTGCACGCGACGGCGGTACGCGCCGATGACGGCACCGTCACCGTCTTCGCGGTCAACCGCGGCCAGAGCGAGCCGCTGCCGCTCGAAGTGGCGCTTCACGGCCTTGAGCTGACCACGGTCGTCGAGCACAGCGCCCTGTCCGACGCGGACCCGGAGGCCCGCAACACCCTCGCGGAACCGGAGCGCGTCACCCCGCACACCGGCACCGGGACAACACTCCAGGACGGCACGCTGAGCGCCGTCCTGGAGCCGCTGTCGTGGAACGTGATCCGGCTGGGATGAGCCCCGGCCCCTGAAAAGTCAGAGCTCGCCGGCTGCGGCGCGTAGGCACCGCTGTCGCGTAGGCACCGCGCGCCGCCGGTCAGGCCGGCTTCAACTGCCACTGCTGGCAGCCGTTGCCGAGCCAGGACCACTGGCGTACGTCCGCTCCGTCCGCCGCCGAGCAGTCGGCGACGTCGGCGACCTTGCCGGTGGCCTGGTTGGTCAGGCGCACCCAGCCCGCGTCGGTCGTGACGAGGCGGAACTTCTGGCAGGTGTTGTCGAGCCACGACCACTGGCGCAGATCGGCACCGTCGGCCGCCGAGCAGTCGGCGGTGTCGAGCACCTTGCCGCTCGCCACGTTCACCAGGCGGCTCGTGTCGTCGGCCCGGTCCTCGATCCGCCACTTCTGGTTGCTGCCGCCGTTGCAGCCCCACTGACGGACGTTGGCTCCGTCAGCGCTCGAACCGCCCGCCACCTCAAGGCACTTGCCGCTGTTGCGGTTGGTGAGGGTGTACGCCGTCGGGGTGGCCGCGCTCTCGCCCGAGGGGCCCGGGAGGGTGGTGCCGAGGGCGACCGGCTTCCCGAACTTCGGGGTGCCGTCGGCGTTCCAGGTGAACTTCTGCGCCCGTGTCGTACGGCCGTTGTCGCAGCCGTCGGACGCGGCGTCGTTGGCGTGGTAGACGATCCAGTCCTCGGTCCCGTCCGGCGACTTGAAGAAGCCGTTGTGGCCGGGGCCGTACACTCCCGCCGCGTCGTCCCGCTGGAAGACGGGCGTGGACTTCTTGGTCCAGGAGGACGCGGCGAGCGGGTCGGAGCCGGTGAGTTCGAGCTGCCCCAGCTTGTAGTCGGGGGTCATGCAGCCGCTCGCCGAGAAGATCACGAAGGTCCTGCCGCCGCGCTGGAGCACCTCAGGGCCCTCATTGACGTTGGATCCCACCTTCTCCCAGGCGTGGGTGGGCGATGCGATGGTGGTGAACGCGCCGCTGACGGTGTAGGGGTTGGACATCGGCGCGATCAGCACGTTCTGGTTGCTGCCCTGCCACGCGCTGGCCAGCAGGTACAGCTTGCCGCCGACCGTCATGACACTGCCGTCGATGAGCCAGCCGCTCTGCGAGGAGTGCTGGAGGCGGTTCTTGTGGTGGTAGGGGCCCTGCGGGTCGGACCCGGTGCTCTCCAGGACGTGCAGGCGCTGCGAGCCGAACTCGGTGCTGTCCTCGCCCGCCGTGTAGTAGAGGTACCACCGGCCGCCGGAGAAGTGCAGCTCCGGCGCCCAGATGTTGCAGCAGCGCGAGGCGTTGTCCGCCTTGCCGTCCCACACCTGCACGCTCGGCGCGGTGGCGAGCCCCGCCAGGGTGGGCGACTTGCGCATCGTGATGACGTGGGTCCAGCTCGTGGACACCAGGTAGTAGTTGCCCTGGTGGTAGGAGATCCAGGGGTCGGCGCCCTTCTGGGACTTGACCGGGTTCGTGTACGGGCGGCCTTCGGCGGCGGGCGCGGACTGTGCCACGCCGATGCCGAGGACAAGGGCCGCGAGCAGGGTCAGTAGGCGACGGGCCATCCGGAGCTCCAGTTCAGGAGGTTGACGCCGAGCTTCGGGGTGCCGTTGTCCTGGCCGTCGTAGTAGTGGTAGACGAGCAGGTCGCCGTCGGTGTCCTTCATGATCGACTGGCCCCCGGGGCCGATGTAGCGGCCGTGGGTCTCCTGGACCGGAGTGCCTCCGTTGTTCATCATGCCGACGCCGTTCTTGTCGACGTAGGGCCCGGTGACGCTGGAGGAGCGGCCCACCTTGATCTTGTACGTGGAGCTGGTGCCCGCGCAGCACGTGTCGTACGACGCGAAGAGGTAGTAGTAGCCGCCCCGTTTGACGATGGAGGGAGCCTCGACCGCCTTGGTACCGGTGGGACGCGAGGCGAGCGAACGCCGGGCCGTGTCGCCCGCGTACTGCTTGCCCGTGGAAGGGTCGACGCGGATCATCTTGATCCCGGTCCACCAGGAGCCGAAGGACAGCCACCACTTGCCGTCGTCGTCCACGAAGAGGTTCGGGTCGATGGCGTTGTAGTCGCTGGACGTGGTCGAGGTGTAGACGGATCCCTGGTCGGTCCAGGAGCCCGGCTCACCCGTGGTAGAGGTCGCGAGGCCGATGGCCGACTTGTTCGAGCCGAACGACGAGACGGAGTAGTACATCAGGTACTTGCCGCCGTGGTACGAGATGTCCGGCGCCCAGACGTCCCCGGTGGAGTTGTAGTTGTTCCACCAGCTCGGCCGGGTGGGGAAGGCGGAGCCGCTGCGGCCGAAGGCCGTCCGGTCGGTGGAGGTACGCAGCTGAAGGCCGTCGCCGGTGGAGTAGAGCAGGTACTTGCCCGATGAGGTGCGGGCCAGGGTCGGGTCGTGCACGACGATGTCGCCGGTGACTCGGCCGGGGTTGGGGTAGGCGGTGGCGCTGCTCGGGATGAGGGCGAGCAGGGCTGCGGCGGGCAGCGCGACGAGGGCTCTGCGCCGGAAGACGGTAAGGGTGCGGCTCACTCCGGTCTCCTTCGAGGGTGTTCGAGGGTGGGGGACCGCCGCCGAGTGCGTCCGATATTTCGGACGGCGATCGTGTCATCGGACGGGACCGTAGAATCGAAGCGCTTGCGCGTCAACGGTTCACACAGGCCTCGTCGGTTTGCCCCCTCCTGCACGGCTCCTGTCCAACTCCCGTCAGACGCAGGGAGATGGGTGGAGGGCAGGCGGGAAGGGCGGACGGCGTCCGGTCGCCGTCCGCCCCCGGGGAGGCGCCGCCCGAGGGGGCGGTGCGGGTTACAGCTCGGGGTGGGCGTTCTTCAGGAGCTCCTGGAACTGCGCCGAGAACCACTTCCCGGAGATCGGAGCGTCGGGAAGCGCGCCGGAGGGGTTGAAGCCGTTGCGGGGATTGCCCTGGTAGGCCGGGTCACACATGCGGTCGAAGCCCTTGCCCTCGTCGTTCGGGAACGTTTTGCTCGATCCGTCGGACTCGCCCGGCGGCTTCATCCACACGTAGGCGTCGACACCGGACTCCGGGGCCACGGTCGGCCGTTCGCCGAGGCCCGCGCCCGCCTGGTTGCACCAGTTGCCGATGTGCAGACGCCGGTCGTAACGGCCGCCCTCCACATAGGTGTCGACGTCCGTGGTGGGGCCGGGGCCCGCGGGCCGGCCGGCCCCGCCCCAGCCGTTGCGCGAGGTGTCGATGAGCATGCCGATGTCGGACCTGAAGCCGGTGGAGACGAGCTGGTCGCGGAACGACTGGGCGAACGTGAGCTCGTCGACGGAGCGGTTCCAGTCGACCCACTTGGACTCACGGACCGACCGGCCGTTCACCAAGTCGCCGATCTCGAAGTTGTTCTCCTTCAGGGCGCTGTAGTTGGCCGTGTTGGTGATGAAGCCGTGGACGTTGTCGACGCTGCCACCGTCGGTGGTCGCCGCCTGGTGCATGACCTGGGCGGACGCTGCGAAGTTGTCGTCCCAGCCGATCCAGCCGTGGTGGCCCGCGTCCACGTAGTTGTAGACGTTCGGCACCGCGCCGAGCTTGCGCAGCGCGTAACCGACGCCCTTCACGTAGTTGCCGTTGGCCTTCATCACGTCGCACTCGGGCGTCCCGGTGGGGCGGCTGCCGGTGTTGGTGACCAGGTTGGGCAGCGAGTCGATCTCGACAGTCGTGACGATGTGCAGGTTCGCGTACTTGGTGTCGGCGAGAATCGCGACGATCGGGTCGATGTAGTCGGTCTGGTACCTGCCGATCTCGGTCTGGCCGAGCTCCCCGTTCGACGCTAGCGCGGCACAGTCCCGGCCCGGCAGGTTGTAGATGACCAATTGGATGACTCCGGCGCCCTGTTGGACCGCCGCGTCGAGGTGGTCGCGCAGGCCCATCGCGTCACCGGCGCCCTCGATCGTGGCGATCCGGTCGAGCCATACGCCGGTGGGCTGGTCCGCGACGGCGTCCCCGCCCGGCTCGGCGGCGGCCTTCGCCGACCACTCGGGGTTCACGTAGGGCTTGGCCCCCGCGTACGGATTGTCGACGCGGGCCGCGGTTGCCCAGGTCGTGCCGCTACCGCTACCGCTACCGCTACCGCTGTCGCTCACGGCGAGCGCGGTGCCGCCGGTCGTGGCGAGGGCGGTGGCGAGCGCGGCCAGGAAGAGGGTGCGGGATCTGCGGTGCCGGGTGTGCGTACGGCTCATGGCGGGGGCGTCCCTTCGGGTGGGGCGGTGGCGACGAGAGTGCAGGCACTCAACGCGATCCAGGTCATGGCGCCGGGTGTTCGTCCGCGTGGAGGCTGATCAAGTGCGGTGTCCCGCCTTGGTGAG
>NZ_JBFALJ010000020.1:0-119177 GCF_040660195.1 Streptomyces sp. NPDC050147
GGTCTCCGCCAGATCCAGTACCGCAGCAACCTCATCGACGGATGCCTCGCCGAAACCGGCCTCATCTTGACGACATCACGCCAACAAGGTCAGTAGTGCCCCGGCCGGTTGGTGCGGGGCGGGGCAGGACTACAGGACGGCGTACGCCTCGATCTCCATCAGGAACCGCGGCGAGACCAGCGCGGAGACCTGGACCGCCGAGGCGGCGGGGAGGCGCGCCGGGTCCATGTACGTGTCACGGGCGGCCCGTATGGCGGGCATGTGCGCCATGTCCGTGACGTAGTACGTCAGCTTCACGACATCCCGGAAGCTGCCGCCCGCGGCCACGAGGCAGTGCCGCAGATTGTCGAACACCTGCCGCGCCTGCGCCGCCGGGTCGTCCTCGCCGACGAGCTGCCCGTCCCCGTCCAGGGGAAGCTGACCGGCTATCGCCACGAAGCGGCCCGTCCCCATCACCACGTGCGTGTACTGGGTGGCGGGGAAGACGCCGTCGGGGGCGTGGATGTGGGTCAGTCGGCTCATGTGCCCATCCTGGAGCATCGGTGTGACAACTCCTCTGGCGGGGCCGCTGCTTGGCGGGCCGGGCTCAGGTTCAGGTTCAGGTTCAGGTTCAGAGGAGGGTGAGCTGGGTGCCGCCGGACGGGGCGGGGGCGGGCTCGGTGTCCTGGGGCAGGGGTGCGCGGATGCGGCGGGGGGTGGCCGCGCGTGCGGGGCCGATGCCGAATTCCTCGGCCAGCTCGTGCACTTGGCGGGTGATGCGGCGTTGGTACCACTTGGGTGCGTAGGCGCCTTCCGCGTACAGCCGTTCGTAGCGCCGCACGAGATACGGATGGTGCTGCTCCAGCCAGGCCATGAACCACTCGCGCGCTCCCGGCCGCAGATGCAGCACGAGCGGGGTCACGGACGTCGCCCCCGAGGCGGCGATGGCCCGCACCGTCGCCCGCAGCTGTTCGGGCCGGTCTCCGAGGAACGGGATCACGGGCGCCATCAGGACCCCGCACCCGATGCCGTGATCGGTCAGCGTCCGTACGACGTCCAGACGGCGCTCCGGCGCGGGCGTGCCCGGCTCCACGGTGCGCCACAGCTCCTGGTCGACGAAGCCGACGGACACGGAGATCCCCACGTCGGTGACGGCGGCGGCCTGCCGCAGCAGGTCGAGGTCCCGCAGGATCAGCGTCCCCTTCGTGAGGATGGAGAAGGGGTTCGCGTGGTCACGCAGGGCGCCGATGATCCCGGGCATCAGGCCATAGCGTCCCTCGGCCCTTTGGTAGCAGTCGACGTTGGTGCCCATGGCGATGTGCTCGCCGTGCCAGCGGGGCGAGGCGAGCTGGCGGCGCAGCAGGTCCGGGGCGTTGACCTTGACCACGATCTGGCTGTCGAAGCCGAGCCCCGTGTCCAGGTCCAGATAGCTGTGCGTCTTGCGCGCGAAACAGTAGACGCACGCGTGTGTGCACCCCCGGTACGGATTGACCGTCCACTCGAAGGGCATGCGGGACGCCCCCGGCACCCGGTTCACGATGGTTTTCGCCCGGATCTCGTGGAACGTGATCCCACGGAACTCAGGTGTGTCGAAGGTCCTCGTGGTGACCGCGTCCGCGCCGAACAGCGCGGCATCCGCGACACCCCGTGACGGCCCGTCGGCGAGGTTCTCCCAGCGCATGACGCCTCCTCGGTAGCACTGACCACAGAATAGAACACATGTTCCCTTGATCGTGCGAGGGGATGGCTCGGCGACCCCGACGTGACCCCGCGGCGGCCCCGGAGCGACCCCGATTTGGGGGCCCGGTGCGCAGGGTGGTTGGCTTCCGGGGATCACCCTGAACAACCGAGTGCTGGAGGAAGTGCCATGGCGCAGGTCGAGGCGACCACGGAGCGGATCATCACGGCGCGGCCGGAGGATGTCTTCGACGCGCTCGCCGACTACGAAGGCACGCGTCCGAAGATCCTCTCGGAGCACTTCAGCGAGTTCGAGGTGCGCGAGGGCGGCGACGGCGAGGGAACGCTCGTCCACTGGAAGCTGCAGGCCACCAGCAAGCGCATCCGGGACTGCCTTCTGGAGGTCAGCGAGCCGACCGACGGGGAGCTCGTCGAGAAGGACCGCAACTCCTCCATGGTCACCACCTGGACCGTGACCCCGGCGGGGGAGGGCAAGGCGCGCGTGGTCGTCTCCACCGTGTGGAACGGCGCGGGCGGCATCGGCGGCTTCTTCGAGAAGACCTTCGCCCCCAAGGGGCTCGGGCGGATCTACGACGAGGTGCTCGGCAAGCTCGCCGCGGAGGTCGAGAAGTAGGCCGACGTGTGACCGGGCCTCAACTCCGGTAGCCCCGCAGGGGCGTTGTCACGCTCACCGTTTCGAGTGGTTTTCTGTTCGGGCCAATTGTACGGCGTAGGGCTCCCACCGGCGCATACGTGTGCCGGACCCCGCGCAGGGGCGACTCGTCGCGCTTGCTCGCAGTTGTCGCGTAATGCGAGAAATGCGGCGCAGGCGCAGACGAGGGGAGCAGGACGTGGGCGGCACGACGCTGGTGAAGGGCGCCGAGCGGGGGGACGCCGAGGGGGCGGAGGCGGTGCCTCCGGGCGTCGAAGAGCCGCCGCCACCCCAAGAGCACGTATCGGCGGCGGCGGGGCTCAGCCCCGGGCGCGTCCGGATGGTCTTCGTCGGGCTGATGCTCGCCCTGCTGCTCGCCGCGCTCGAGCAGATGATCGTCGCCACCGCGCTCCCGAAGATCGTCGGTGAGCTGCACGGCCTGGACAAGATGTCCTGGGCGATCACCGCCTATCTGCTCACGTCCACGATCGGCTTGCCCATCTACGGCAAGCTCGGGGATCTCTTCGGACGCAAGGGCGTCTTCCAGTTCGCCATCGTCGTCTTCGTCATCGGCTCGGCGCTCGCCGGCTGGTCGCGCACGATGGACCAGCTCATCGCCTTCCGCGCCATCCAGGGCATCGGCGCCGGCGGTCTCATGATCGGCGTGCAGGCGATCATCGCGGACATCGTCCCGCCCCGGGAACGCGCCCGCTACATGGGCCTGATCGGCGCCGCCTTCGGCCTCGCGTCGGTCGCGGGCCCGCTGCTCGGCGGCTTCTTCACCGACCATGTCACCTGGCGCTGGTGCTTCTACTTCAACGTACCCTTCGGGCTCGTCACCCTCCTCGTCGTCAGCTTCGGGCTCAAGTTGCCCAAGCGCACGGCGAAGGCCCGACTCGACGTCCTGGGCGCGCTGTTGCTCGCCTCGGCCTCCACCTGCCTCGTGCTCCTGACCAGTTGGGGCGGCACCGAGTACGCGTGGGGCTCGCGCGTCATCCTGGGGCTCGCGGCCGGGGCCGTCGCCTCGATCGTGCTCTTCGTCGTCGCCGAACGCTTCGCCGCAGAACCGATCATCCCGCTGCGCCTGTTCCGGGACTCGGTCTTCAACATCACCGCCCTGGTCGGCATGGTCGTCGGCATCGCCCTCTTCGGGGCGGCCAGTTATCTGCCGACCTTCCTGCAGATGGTCGACGGCGCGAGCGCCACCGAGTCCGGACTGCTCATGCTGCCGATGATGGGCGGTGTCGTCGGCGCCTCGATCCTCTCCGGCCAGCTCATCAGCCACACAGGCCGCTACAAGATCTACCCGGTCGTCGGCGGCGTCCTTTCCGTCATCGGCATGTGGCTGCTCTCCCGCCTCGAGGCCGACACACCCCGGCTGCACTACAGCATCTGGATGGCCGTGCTCGGGGCGGGCGTCGGCCTCGTCATGCCGGTGCTCATCCTCGCCGTGCAGAACGCGGTACGCCCCAGCGACCTCGGCACGGCCACCAGCGCCAACAACTACTTCCGGCAGATCGGCGGCAGTGTCGGCGCCGCGATCTTCGGCACGCTCTTCGCCGACCGGCTCGCGGACTCGCTCGCCGACCGCATCCCGGCCGGAGCCGGCCTATCGGACCCCGAGGCCATCACCCCGCAGCTCGTCCACGCGATGCCCGCCCCGCTGCGCGAGGGCTACATCCAGGCGTACGCCGACGCGATGCCCCGCATCTTCCTCTACCTGGTGCCGGTGCTCGCCCTCGGCATGCTGATCACCTTCTTCCTCAAGGAGACACCCCTGTTGTCCAGCACAACGTCCCAGGACGCCCCCGCCGCCGAAGCCGCGCCCGTCCCCCAGGCCCGCACCCCGTACGCCGCCGGCGTGCCCGTCTGCGGCACCGTGCAGCACCCGGACGGCACCGTCGTGCCCCGCGCCGCCCTGACCCTCATCGACGTCGGGGGCCGGCAGATCGGCCGCGGCGCGAGCGGCGACGACGGGCGGTACGCGCTGTCCACGCCGGGCTCGGGATCGTTCGTCCTGATCGCGGCCGCGGGCGGCCACCAGCCGCAGGCGGTCACCGTCACCGTCGGCGAGCGTCCCGTGGAGCTCGACGTGGTGCTCGGCGGCGCGGGACGCCTGGCCGGCAGCGTGCTCACCGCCGACGGCACCCCGGTCAGGGACGCCGCGGTGACCCTCACCGACGTACGCGGCGAGGTCGTCGCCACCACCCGCAGCGGTCGCGAAGGCGGCTATGTGATCACGGAGTTGGTGGCCGGCGAGTACACCCTGGCCGCCAGCGCACCCGCCTTCCGCCCGGCGGCCCTGCCGGTCAGCGTGCAGGCCTCCCGCGAGACACGGCAGGACGTCGAGCTGGCGGGCGGCGCCGTCCTGCGCGGGACCGTGCGGGCCAACGGCGGGCGCCCCGTGGAGGACGCCCGCGTGACGCTGCTCGACGCGGCGGGCAACGTCGTGGACACCCTCACGACCAGTCAGGACGGCACCTTCCGGTTCGTCGACCTGTCGTCCGGCGAGTACACGGTCATCGCCGCGGGCTACCCGCCGGTGGCGACCGTGCTCCAGGTCGCGGGCGGGGGACGCACGGAACGGGACCTTCAGCTGGGCCACGAAGACCGGCCCTGACCGGACTGGACCCGTCCGGCCCTGACCGGCGCTGTCCGGCGGGAGGCGCAGAAAACACCCGCCGGAGGCGCCCCCGTGAGTCCGAATTCCCTTATTGCGCCGCATGGCAAGGCGTGTCGGCCGTACGGTGGTTGGGGCGGCGCAGGGCTTCGCGGTGCCGCCGGAAGGAGCGTTGGCCATGGAATACGGCACCCCGGACGGGCCGGTGGCGCACCATGCCGTGGCCGGCCGGATCCCGCTCGCCGTGGTCGTCATCGACGGCGCGGGCCTCGTCTCGCACTGGAGCACCGGCGCGCGGAAGCTGTTCAAGTACGCGAAAGAGGACGCCGTCGGAAGCCCGGCGGGCGACCTGCTCCCGGTGGCGGGCGCGATCCCCGAAGGTCACGCGAACTACGGCGAGTACGACGGCCTGGGGCCCGACCTGGAGACCTCCCTCTACGGACGCATCTCGTACCCCGCCGCCGGGCGCGCGCGTCTTTCCGTGCCCGGCGGCGAAGACCACAGGGTGGACGTCCTGTGGTGGGCGTACCCCCTCGTCGGCCCGGGACCGGAGCGGCTGCTCGTGCTCGCGGCGGACGCGGACCGGCTGGCCGACGACGACGACCTCGAGCCGGGGCAGGTCGAGCGGATCGCGCCGGGGTTCGCCCTGCACACGGACTTCCCCGGAGCGGACGAGCTGGCGGACCGGCTGCCCGAGATCCTGCCCAGCATGAGCGTGGGCGAGAGCTCCCGCATCGTGGCGCAGATCCTGGAACTGGGCTATCCCGTCCTGGAGTTCAGCAAGCACGACCGGGTGCCCGTCACGCCCGACTGGGGCGTGCCGCGGCGGGCCGAGCGCACGGCGCGCAGGCTGCGCGCCCAGCAGGCCGCCGCCGAAGGCGCCGCGCCCGAGCCCGGCGCCCAGGAAGAGGCCGAGGACCTCGAGTACGCGGCGGTGCGCGAACACCTGGAATTCCTGAACGAGGTCAGTGGACGCATCGGCTCCTCGCTCGACCTTTCACGGACCATCGTCGAGGTCAGCCGGGCCGTCGTGCCGCGGTTCACGGACGTCGCGGGCACCTACCTGCGCGAACAGGTCGTCGCGGGCGAGGGCTTCCCCGAGGGGCCGCCGGACGAGACCACGATGTGGCACAGGGTCGCCGTGGAGCACACGGACGAACCGGGCCGCTGGGACGACGTCGTACCCGTCGGCGAGTCCATGCCCTTCCCGGCGCACACACCGTTCTTCCAGTGCATGACCTCCGGTGATCCGGTCCTCGTGCCGCGCATCAGCGAGGAGATGGGCAACGCGATCGCCTCGCAGTTCGAGAAGCGCGACATCCGCCCGCTCATCAACCACCGTTCGATGCTCGTCGTACCGCTGAAGGCCCGCAACGTGGTGCTCGGATTCATGATCCTGCTGCGCCACCGGGAGCGGCCCGTCTTCAACGACATGGACCGCGTCACCGGCGCCGAACTGGCCGCCCGCGCGGGCCTCGTGCTCGACAACGCCCGCATGTACACCTACCAGGAGAGCGTCGCCGACACCCTCCAGGACAGCATGCTCCCGCACATCGAACCGCGCATGACGGGCTGCGACATCGCCACGCGCTATCTGCCGGGCACGCTCCTCGGCCGGGTCGGCGGCGACTGGTTCGACTCCGTGAAACTGCCCGGATCGCGCACCGCGCTCGTCGTCGGCGACGTGATGGGACACGGCCTCAACTCGGCTGCGATGATGGGCCAGTTGCGCACGGCCGTACAGACCATGGCCGCCTTGGACCTGCCGCCCGCCCAGCTCCTGCGCAACCTCGACGACCTGGCGCAGCGGCTCGGCGAGCACTACCTCGCGACATGCCTGTACGCGGTCTACGACCCCATCGCGAGCGAGCTGCACCTGGCCAACGCGGGCCATATCCCGCCCGTCCTCGTCCGCGCCGACGACGGCCGCAGCGAACTCCTCGACCTGCCGACGGGGGCGCCCATCGGAGTCGGAGGTGTGCCCTTCGAGGCGGTCACCGTCCGCGTGGCGCCCGGCGACCGGCTCCTGATGTGCACCGACGGCCTCGTCGAGGTCCGTGGTGAGGACATAGGCGTCGGACTCGCCACGCTCACCGAGTCCGCGGCCCACCCGGCCGCCTCCATGGACGCCGCCTGCGACACCATCATCCGCGCGCTCAACCCCCGCGGAGGGCGCAAGGACGATGTAGCCCTCTTGATGGCACGCCTGAACGGCATCGCGGACGAGGACGTCGCGACGTGGCGGCTCGCGCTCGACCCGAGCGAGGTGAGCAGGGCCCGCGACCTGACCCGCGACCGACTGCGCACCTGGTCCCGCGGCGCCCTCGCCGAGACCGCCGAGCTGCTGGTCAGCGAACTCGTCACCAACGCCGTACGGCACTCTCGCGGCGGCCGTGTCGAGCTCCGCCTGGTCCGCTCGGGGTCCACGCTGATCTGCGAGGTCGAGGACGACGACCACACCCTGCCCACCTTGCTGGACGCGGGCCCGGACGACGAGTTCGGGCGCGGGCTGCGGATCGTCAGCGTCCTCGCCAAGGAGTGGGGGACCAGCCGTACGGCCTCCGGCAAGACCGTGTGGTTCGAGCTGGGACCGCCGCGCGAGTGACGGCTCCGGGCGCTTCGCGGGGGGCGTGCGCTCGGCGGGAAGTACCGAAGGCGTGGCGATTGTCCGTGCCGGTGACTTGTCCGTGCACCCCGGGCGCGGTAGACCGATCTTGCCGTCGGCTTCGGCGGTCGTCGCCGCGATCCTGGGGAGCTGCGCATGAGCGTCACGAGTCGGTACAGGGAGGCGTGGGAGGGGTTCTGGCGGGATGCCCCCGACGAAGCGGGAGCCGTCTTCTGGGACGCCGAGCCCGCGCTCACCGTCGGCATCCACCTCGCCCTCTTCGAGCCGCACATGACGGCCGCGGGTCTGCCCTTCGTCGACCTCGGCTGCGGCAACGGCACCCAGACCCGCTTCCTCGCCGACCGCTACCCGCGCGTCCTCGGCGTCGACCTGTCCGCCTCCGCGCTGCGTCACGCACGGAACGCCGACCCGGCGGGGCAGGTGGAGTTCCGGCAGGTCGATGCCGCGGAGAAGGCCGAGGCGGAGCAACTGCACGCGGAAATGGGCGACGTGAACGTCTATATGCGCGGGGTGCTCCACCAGTGTGATCCAGACGACCGTCAGCCGCTGGCCGACGGCATCGCGGCGCTGCTCGGCGAGCGCGGCAGAGCGTTCGTCGTCGAGCTCGCCGAGGCCGCAGGACCGATCCTGAGAGGCCTCGCCCGGAGCCCCGAGGGCCCGCCGCCGAAGCTGGCGCCGGTGTTCGCGCACGGCATCGCGCCGGGCGAGGTCGCCGACGCCGCGGTGCCGGAGCACGTCACGGCGGCGGGCCTCACCGTGCTCGCGAAGGGAGAACTCCCGCTGATGACGACCGACTACAACCCCGATGGCACGCGGATCGAACTGCCGTCGAAGTGGTTGGTGGTGGGGCGCCCGGGCTGAGCCTCTGAGTGCCGTCGACCCGGGGTGCGTCAGCGGGGGCGCGTCATCCGGGTCGCGTCACTCAGCCCGCCACGGCGACAGCCCCCGGCACCACGCTCCGGGGGTCTTGCTTCGCCACCTCGTGGGCCACCTCGTGCGCCACCTCGCGGGCGGTCCGCGCGAAGGTCGCGATCGCCCCCGTGCCGTGGCCGGCCCGCCACACCAGGCCGTAGCCGACCGGCTCGGCCTCGGCCAAGGGCACGTAGGCGACTCCTGGCCGGGTGAAGTACGTCCCGGTGTGCGCGGGAGCGAGGAAGGCGCCCCTGCCGCCCGAGACCAGCACCAGCGCCTCCTGCATGTTGGTCACCGCGGGACCGCGGCCGATCGGGCTGCCGGACGGAGTGCGCGAAGGGGCGTGGTGCTCGAGCCAGTAGTCGGGCACCTCGCCCTCGATCGTCAGGAGCGGTACGTCGGCCAGGTCATCGAGCGAGACCGAGTCCCGGGCGGCCAGCGGATGCGCCGAGGCGTTCGCGAGGACACGCTCCTCCGCGAGCAGCGCCGGACCGCCGCCCAGATCCTCCTCGCGCACCGGGAACTCCATGAGCTGCATGTCGAACTCGCCCTTGCGCAGCTGCCCGTACGGATCACCCAGCGGCACCTCGCAGACCTCCACGGCGAGCCCCGGATGGCTCACGCGCAACACCTCCGTCGCCCGCATCACGATCTCCCCGGCCAGCGGGTTGGCGAAGCCGACGTGCAACACGCTGTCGATGCCGCGCGCGGTGGCCGCGGCCCGCTCGACGGCGGCGTCGATGGCCCGATGGTGCGGTTCCAGGTCCGCGCGGAGCTGACGGCCCAGCGCGGTGAGGGCCACACGGCGGCTCGTGCGGACGAACAGCGGGGCACCGACGCGGCGTTCGGCGCGCTGGATCAGCTGGCTCACCCGGGCGCGGGACAGCCGCATGCGCTCGGCCACCCTGCCGAAGTGCAGCTCCTCGGCCAGGAGCAGAAAGCACTCCAGTTCATCGCGTTCCATCGACGTCCCCCAGGCAGCTCGGATCGGTAAGCCTGATTGAACGAACGTTGCGTTCTTCGCCGTTGTTCCGTCCCTACGCCCTGATCGAGGGTGGGTGAGCCGGGAAATCCCCCGCACCATCGCTGATTTGGCGGAGAGCAGACGTGAGTTCGCAGACAGATTCACCAGCCCCAACCGGGACACCGCGTGTGTCCCCCGTCACCTTCGAGCCCCGGGAGTGGGGCGTCCTGCTCGTCCTGTGCGGCGCGATCTTCCTGGAGGGCATCGACGTCGCCATGCTCAACGTGGCTCTGCCGTCGATCCGCGCCGACCTGGGTCTGTCCACCGGGTCCCTGCAGTGGGTCATGAGCGCCTACGTCCTCGGCTACGGCGGCTTCATGCTGCTCGGCGGCCGTGCCGCCGACCTCTTCGGACGCCGCCAGATGTTCGTCTTCTGGCTCTCCGTCTTCCTCCTCTTCTCCGGGCTCGGCGGATTCGCCACCGACGGCTGGACGCTGATCGTCGCCCGCTTCGTCACCGGCATCGCCGCCGCCTTCATGACCCCGGCGGGCCTCTCCATCATCACCACCGGCTTCGAGGAGGGGCCGCGCCGCAACAAGGCACTGCTCTTCTACTCCGGCACCGCCGCGGGCGGCTTCTCCATCGGCCTGGTCGTCGGCGGTCTGCTCACCGCGTTCGGCTGGCGCTGGGTGTTCTTCGTGCCCGTGGTGCTCTCCGCCCTGATCCTGGCCGCCGCGCTCGTCTACGTGCCCAAGTCCCCGCGGCCCGACCGCACCGGGCAGAGCGTCGACCTGGTGGGCGCCCTCACGGTCACCGCCGCGATCGTGCTGCTCGTCCTCGGCGTGGAGCGCGCCTCCCACGCGAGCGCCGCCGCCACGATCGCCACTCTCGGCGCGGGTCTCGGCCTCCTGGCCGTCTTCGTCGCCGTCGAGCGCCGCTCGTCATCGCCGCTCGTCCGCCTGGGGATCTTCCGCAGCGGCCCCCTGGTCCGCGCCAACCTCGCGGGCCTGTTCTTCGCGGGCGGCTTCTTCGGATTCCAGTTCCTGGTCGTCCTCTACCTCCAGGAGCTGCGGGACTGGTCCACGGTCCAGACCAGCCTCGCGTTGATCGTCGTCGGTGCCGACGCGGTGCTCTCGCCCACCCTCACCCCCAAGCTGGTCGAACGCTTCGGCAACGCCCGCGTGATCTTCGGCGGGCTGCTGCTCGCCGCGCTCTCGTACGCCCTGTTCCTGCCGGTCGGCGCCGACTGGACGTACCTGGCGATGTTCCCCAGCCTGATCATCCTCGGCCTCGGCTTCGCCCTCACCTACGGACCGCTCACCATCGTCGCCACCACGGGCGTCAAGGAGGAGGAGCAGGGCCTGGCCGGCGGCCTGCTCTACACCGCCTTCCAGTTCGGAGCCGCCCTCGGCCTCTCCACGGTCACCGCCGTCAACGTCTGGGCCACCACGTCGAGTTCACCCTCCGCGCTCCTGGACGGCTACCGCGCGGCCCTGTGGGTCCCGCTCGCCGCCGCCCTCCTCGCCGCGCTGATCAGCGCCTTCGGGCTCCGCTCACGGCCGGGCACGGTGACGGCGTCCGGCGAACCGGCGGACGGCCTCGTCCCCGAGATCCCCGCAGCGCGCTGATCCGCCACCCCACTCAGCAACAAGGAGCACCCGACATGGCCACCACCAAAGTCAGCGACTTCTCCGACGTGCGGGACACGTTCTTCTCGTACGTACGCGACATCAAGTACGCCACGATGATCACCGTCGACCGCAGGAACCGCCCCCGGGCCCGCGTCCTGCTCCCCGTCTGGGAGATCGTCGAAGGACGGCCGCTCGGCTGGCTCGCCGCGTACAAGACCCCCGTCAAGGCCGCCCACCTGGCCGCCAACCCGCACACCACCTACTCCTACTGGAGCCCCCGCCAGAACACCGTCCACGTCGACGCCCTCTCCGCCTGGGCCGATGACGAGGCCTCCAAGCGCCACGCCTGGGACCTCTACACCCGAGGCGGCCCGCCCGGCGTGGGATACGACCCCGTCCACTACTGGCGCGGCGGCCCGGAGGATCCCGAGTACCACGTGATCCGCATCGAGCCCTGGCGGATCCAGCTGGTCTGCGGATCGGACCTGCGCAGCACCCTCTGGCAGCCGACGGGGGAGGGGGCGGCGCGCGACGCGGTCACCGACGGACCTGGTCCAGAAGTTGGCGAACGCGTAGCGTGAGGCCGCATGAAGATCCTGATCAGCGCAGACATGGAGGGGGCCACGGGCGTCACGTGGCCGGCCGACGTGCTGCCCGGTACGCCGCAGTGGGAGCGGTGCCGTTCGATGTTCACCTCGGACGTCAACGCGGCCGTCCTCGGTTTCTTCGACGGGGGCGCCGACGAGGTGCTCATCAACGAAGCCCACTGGACCATGCGCAACCTGCTCCTCGAGGACCTCGACGAGCGGGCGCAGATGCTCACCGGGCGGCACAAGTCCCTCTCCATGGTCGAGGGTGTCCAGCACGACGACGTGGACGGCATCGCGTTCGTCGGCTACCACGCGGGCGCCGGCATGGAGGGTGTGCTCGCGCACACCTACCTCGCCAACTCGATCACCGGCGTGTGGGTCAACGGCGTCCGGGCCAGCGAGGGACTGCTCAACTCCCACGTCGTCGCCGAGTACGGCGTTCCCGTCGTCCTCGTCACCGGCGACGACCTGGCCTGCGAGGACGCACTCGGCTACGCCCCCGGCGCGCTGAAGGTCGCCGTCAAGGACCACGTGTCGCGGTACGCGGCGGTCTGCCGCACCCCGCGGCGGACCGCCTCCGACATCCGGGCCGCGGCCAAGGAGGCGGCCCCCCTCGCCGTGCGCCGCGTTCCGGTCCAGGGCGGCCCGTTCACCGTGGAGCTCGAATTCGACGCCGAGCACCTTTCCATGGCGTCCACCGTGGTGCCGGGGGTGCGGCGCACCGGCGAGCGGAAGATCGCGTACACCAGCGAAACCATGTACGAGGGCATTCGTACGTTCAAGGCGGTCACGACGATCGCTTCGGCGGCTGTGGAGGAGCAGTATGGCTGAGGAGCAGCCGGGGCATCAGGACACCGGACACGTCGACGGGCAGGCGCTCGACGAGGTCGTCCGGTTCACCTCCGAACTCATCCGCATCGACACCACGAACAGGGGCGGCGGCGACTGCCGGGAGCGGCCCGCCGCCGAGTACGCCGCGGAGCGCCTCGCCGGAGCCGGGATCGAACCGACGCTCCTGGAGCGGACGCCGGGCCGTACGAACGTGGTGGCACGCATCGAGGGCACGGACCCCTCGGCCGACGCGCTGCTCGTCCACGGTCACCTGGACGTCGTTCCGGCCGAGGCCGCGGACTGGAGCGTGGACCCCTTCTCCGGGGAGATCCGCGACGGCGTCGTATGGGGCCGCGGCGCCATCGACATGAAGAACATGGACGCGATGATCCTCTCCGTGGTGCGCGGCTGGGCGCGCGCGGGAGTGCGGCCCCGGCGGGACATCGTGATCGCGTTCACCGCCGACGAGGAGGCCAGCGCCGAGGACGGGTCCGGGTTCCTCGCCGATCAGCACGCCTCCCTCTTCGAGGGCTGCACGGAAGGCGTCAGCGAGTCCGGTGCCTTCACCTTCCACGACGGCCGCGGCAACCAGATCTACCCCATCGCCGCGGGGGAGCGCGGCACCGGCTGGCTCAAGCTGACCGCCCGCGGCAAGGCGGGCCACGGCTCGAAGGTGAACCCGGACAACGCCGTGAGCAAGCTGGCGTCGGCGATCTCCCGCATCGGCGAGCACCGCTGGCCGGTGCGGCTCACGCCGACGGTCCGGGCCTCCCTGACCGAACTGGCCGCGCTGTACGGGGAGCAGGCCGACCTGGACGCGCCGGGGTTCGACGTGGACGCGCTCCTGGAGAAGCTCGGCCCGGCCGCCGACCTGGTCGCGCCGAGCGTGCGCGGCAGTGCCAATCCGACCATGCTGCAGGCCGGTTACAAGGTGAACGTGATCCCCGGGGAGGCCGTCGCCTATGTGGACGGCCGGTATCTGCCGGGTGGGGAGGAAGAGTTCGCCGCCACCCTTGACCGGCTCACCGGAGTGGACGTCGACTGGGAGTTCCACCACCGCGAGGTGGCGCTGCAGGCGCCGGTCCACTCGTCGACGTACGCGAAGATGCGGGCAGCCGTCGAGGAATTCGCGCCCGAGGGACAGGTCGTGCCGTACTGCATGTCCGGCGGCACGGACGCCAAGCAGTTCTCGCGACTCGGCATCACCGGCTACGGCTTCTCGCCGCTGAGGACACCGGAGGGTTTCGACTATCAGGCGCTCTTCCACGGAGTCGACGAGTGCGTTCCGGTCGACGCGCTGCACTTCGGCGTCCGCGTACTCGACCGCTATCTGAGAACGGCCTAGGGAACACAACCGATCATGGGGGAAGAGAAGGACATGATGGAGACCCAGGCGTACGGATCGTGGCCGTCACCCATCGACGCGGCGCTCGCCGCCGCCCACGACGGCTCCCCGGACGGCGTGGGCTTCGTCGGGGACGAGGCGTGGTGGACCGAGCCGAGGCCCACCGAAGGCGGCAGGCGTGCCCTGGTGCGGCGGCGTCCGGACGGCGCGGAGGAGTCCGTGCTGCCCCAGCCGTGGAACGTGCGCAGCCGGGTCATGGAGTACGGGGGGCGTTCGTGGGCGGGGGCGGCGGGACCTGACGGGCCGCTGGTCGTGTTCACCGACTTCGCGGACCAGCGTCTGTACGCGTACGAGCCGGACGCCCCCGAAGCGGCGCCGCGCCCGCTGACCCCGCTCTCGGACGTGGGCGGCGGCCTTCGGTACATCGACCCGTGCGTGCACCTGGACCGGGGCGAGGTCTGGTGCGTCCTGGAGGAGTTCACCGGCCAGGCGCCCACCGACGTACGCCGGGTGATCGTCGCCGTGCCGCTCGACGGCTCGGCCGCCGATGACCGCGCCGCGGTGCGGGAACTCTCCGACGACCGGCACCGGTTCGTCACCGGGCCGCGCCGCTCACCGGACGGCGCCCGCGCGGCGTGGATCGCCTGGGACCACCCGCGGATGCCGTGGGACGGCACGGAACTGCTGGTCGCCGAGGTCCGCGCGGACGGCACGTTCGGCGCCCCGCGGGTGTTCGCGGGCGGCCCCGAGGAGTCCATCGCGCAGGTGGAGTGGGCCCCCGACGGACGGCTGCTGTTCGTCAGCGACCGCACGGGGTGGTGGAACCTCTACCGCGGTGACGCCTCCGGCGGTGGGAGTTTCTCGTCGGGAGTACCCGTCTGTCCGCGCGAGGAGGAGTTCGGCGGCCCTCTGTGGCAGATCGGGTCCGGCTGGTTCGCGCCCCTGGACAGCGGTCTCGTCGCCGTCGTGCACGGCAAGGGCGCCACCGCGCTCGGCGTGCTCGACCCGGAGACCGGCGAGGTCGTCGACGCGGCGGGCCCCTGGACGGAGTGGGCGGCGACCGTCGCGGTGAACGGCACCCGTGTCGTCGGCGTCGCGGCCAGCCCCCGCAGCGCGTACGAGGTCGTGGAGCTGGACACCTGCACCGGCCACGCCCGCGTGATCGGCGCCGCGCACGACGACCCGGTGGACACCGCGTACTACCCCGAGCCGCGCATCCGCACCTTCAGCGGTCCGGCCGGTCGCGAGATCCACGCGTACGTCTACCCCCCGCACCATCCGGCCTGCATGGCTCCCGACGAAGAACTCCCGCCGTACGTGGTGTGGGTGCACGGCGGGCCCACCGACCGCTCCCCGCTCGTGCTCGACCTGGAGATCGCCTACTTCACCTCGCGCGGCATCGGCGTCGCCGAGGTCAACTACGGCGGCTCGACCGGCTACGGCCGCGCCTACCGCAACCGCCTGCGCGAGCAGTGGGGCATCGTCGACGTGGAGGACTGCGCGGCCGTCGCCCTGGCCCTGGCCGACGAGGGCACCGCCGACCGTGACCGTCTCGCGATCCGCGGCGGCAGCGCGGGCGGGTGGACCGCGGCCGCCTCGCTGACCACGACGGACGTGTACGCCTGCGGCACGATCATCTACCCCGTGCTCGACCTCACGGAGTGGGCCGCGGGCGGGACCCACGACTTCGAGTCACGTTATCTGGACTCGATGATCGGTCCCTTCGACGAGGTGCCCACGCGATACGTGGAGCGTTCCCCGGCGGAGCACGCCGACCGGGTCACCGTGCCCTTCCTGTTGCTCCAAGGGCTCGACGACGTGATCTGTCCGCCCGAACAGGCCGATCGGTTCGTCTCCGAGCTGGCGGGCCGTGGCGTGCCGCACGCCTACATCGCCTTCGAGGGGGAGGGGCACGGATTCCGCCGGGCGGACACACTGGTCCGGGCCCTGGAGGCGGAACTGGCCCTGTACGCTCAGGTGTTCCGCCTGAAGCTGTCCGGCGCCGCGCCCAGCCTGGAGCTCTCCAAGTGAACTCCCTGACGCGTCCCGCGCGGCTCACCCCCGGCGCGCGGGTCGCCGTCGTCGCGCCCAGCGGGCCCATTCCGGAGGACCGGCTCCAGGTGGGCCTCGACATCCTGCGCGGCTGGGACCTGGAACCGGTCGTCGCGCCGCATGTCCTGGACCGGCACGCGCGGTTCGACTACCTCGCGGGCACGGACGCCGGTCGCGCCCGCGACCTCCAGGAGGCGTGGTGCGACCCCTCCGTCTCCGCGGTGCTCTGCGCGCGCGGGGGCTACGGAGCCCTGCGCATGGTGGAGTCGCTGGACTGGGCGGCGATGCGGGCGGCGGGCCCCAAGGTGTTCGTCGGCTACAGCGACATCACCACGCTGCACGAGGCGTTCGCGGCGAGGATGGGCCTTGCGACGCTGCACGGCCCGATGGTCGCCGCCACGGACTTCCTCAAGAACACCGGTGCGCAGGAGCACTTGAGGGCCACGCTCTTCGCCCCCGAGCAGGTCCAGGTGATCGCCTCGGCCGGTACGGCGCTCGTGCCCGGCCGCGCCCGGGGCGTCACGCTCGGCGGCTGCCTCTCCCTGCTCGCCTCGGACATCGGCGCCCCTGAGGTGCGCACGTCGGCGCGGGGCGGGCTGCTCTTCCTGGAGGACACCGGCGAGAAGACGTACCGCCTCGACCGCTACCTCACCCAACTCCTGCGTGCCGGCTGGCTGGACGGAGCCCGCGGGGTCGCGCTCGGCTCCTGGGTGGACTGCGATCCGTACGACACCGTGCGGGCGCTGCTGCTCGATCGGCTCGGCGGCCTCGGCGTGCCGATCGTCGAGGAGTTCGGGTTCGGGCACTGCGACGGGGCGCTGACCGTGCCGTTCGGAGTGGAGGGCGAACTGGACGCGGAGAAGGGGACGTTGACGCTCGACGTGCCCGCGCTGGTGTGAGGCTCGCACCCCGGTGAGCGGCGCATCCCTCACTGAATCTCCGTCAACTCCTGCCCAGAACTCCTGTCACGGGCGTTGACCCATACCTGACACGTGTCACAGCATGGCCCTGGCCGGTTACTTACCGGTCGGTAGTCGGCTGTCCTCAGCGTGGAGGTCCCGTGTCCCGTCGTACCGCTTCCCGTCGTGCCCGCTCCCGTTCTCGCGGGCCGCTCGCCCTCGCCGTCGGCGCCGCACTGGCGGCGCCGCTGGCCCTGGCGGCACCCGCGCCCGCGGACGCCACCGGCCAATTCACCATCACGCCGCTGAAGTTCACGATCGAGGCGGGCGGCAGGACCTGCACGGTCGACGCCGACCTCTACCGCCCCGCCGGGGTGGACGCCGCACACCCCGCGCCCGCGGTCATGACCACCAACGGCTTCGGCGGCAGCAAGTCGGACGGCTCGACGGCCGCCGCCGGCAGGGAATTCGCCGAGCGGGGTTACGTCGGGCTCGTCTACTCCGGGCTCGGCTTCGGCAAGTCCGGCTGTCTGATCTCCCTCGACGACCCGAAGATCGACGGCAAGGCGGCCTCAGGACTCGTCGACTTCCTCGCGGGCAAGCGCGCCGCCGATGACGGCACGACGGTCGACTACGTCACCAAGGACGCCGGGCAGGACCCGCGCGTCGGCATGATCGGTGGTTCCTACGGAGGGGCTGTCCAACTGGCGACGGCCGCCGTGGACCACCGGGTCGACGCCCTCGTACCGATGATCACCTGGAACGACCTGGGCTACTCGCTCGACCCGAACAACGCGTCCGACCGCAGCGTCCCCGGCGCCGCCAAGTGGCAGTGGATGAACGGCTTCTACCTCATCGGCGAGGGCCAGCCGCTCCTCGAACCGAGCCTGGACCCCTCCCGCGTCAACTCCCTCACCTGCCTGCACTTCGTCACGAAGGCCTGCGAGACCATCCGTACGCTCAACTCGGGCCGCTACCCCGCGGACAGGACCCAGGACCTCCAGGAGTACGCCCGCAGCGTCTCGCCCGTGTCGTACCTGCCGCGGGTGAAGGCTCCGACGCTGCTGATCCAGGGCCAGGCCGACACCCTCTTCAACCTCAACGAGGCGCAGGCGACGTACGAGACGCTCAAGGCGCAGGGCACCACGACGAAGATGATCTGGCAGTCCGCGGGCCACAGCGGCGGCCTCTCCGACGCGGCCTCCGGTGAACTCAACCTCTCCGAGGGCAACTTGGAGACCAGTTACGTCGGCAAGCGCGTCCTGTCGTGGTTCGACCGCCATCTCCGGCAGAAGAAGGGCGTCGACACCGGGCCCGCCTTCGCCTACCACCAGGACTGGGTCCCGAGCGACAGCGGACCGAACGGCTCGTACGCGACAGCGTCGAAGGTCCCCGCCCTGAGCCAGAAGCTGTACCTCTCCGGCGACGGCAAGCTCGTCGACGCCCGCAAGAAGGTCGCGCGCGGCAGCCGCGAGTACCGCAACTGGCTCATCCCGACCAGTCACTCGGAGAGCTCCCTGGCCGGTCTGATCGGCCTGCCCGACCCGGCGCCGTACGACACCAAGGGCACCTACCTCGACTGGACGACCGAGCCGCTGACCGCTCCCGTCGACGTGGTCGGGTCCGCGAAGGCCACCCTGAAGGTCGTGTCGCCCCGGACCGAGCGGGTGCAGCACTCCGGCGACGCGGCCGACAAGCTGGTCCTCTTCGCCAAGCTGTACGACGTCGCGCCCGACGGCAAGAAGACGCTCGTGCACCGCCTTGTGGCGCCCGTGCGTGTGCCGGACGTGACGAAGCCGTTCACCGTGTCGCTGCCGGGGATCGTGCACCGGTACGAGGCGGGGCACAGGCTGCGGTTCGTGGTGGCGGCGAGCGACGGCGCGTACGGAGGGAACAAAGGCGTGAAGCCGGTGACCGTCACGAGCGCGCCCGACGACACCGGGGAGCTCCGGCTGCCCGTGGTGGGCTGACCTGCCCCGGGCTCACCCGTACGGCCCACACCCCCACCCCGGAGGGGCATCCACCGCGCGCGAACCCGGCCCAGCTGCCCATGCTGGTCACCGGGGGAGGCCGGTCGAAGCTCCGACGGAAGGTCCACGTATGAGTCCCAGCAGCTCGACGGGCGGCTCGAAGGGCGGCTCTGGCGGCGGCTCTGGCGTCATGACGCCCGGCAGGATCGCCGTCCTCGTGATCGCCGTCCTCACCCTGGTCTTCATCTTCGAGAACACCCGTCACACCAAGATCAGACTCCTGATCCCCGAGGTGACCATGCCCCTGTGGGTGGCGCTCCTGGGCACCGGCCTGATCGGCGCGCTGTGCGGGGCGTACTTCGTCCGGCGGCGCAAGTAGGGCCTTTGCGTAATCCTGACCGGGATAACCCCTGGTCGGGACGGAGCCGAGCGTGTTCCATGGTGATCGTGACGACCACCGTGCGACGTGACGTACTGACGCTGCCCGCCGCCCCGTTGGGCCCCGAGAACCCGCTGCCGCCGTTGCGGCCGCTCCGTAAGGTGCACACCCTGGACGAGCGAGGCAGACAGGGGCTGCCACGCGACATGGCGCGGCAGCTCGGGTACGAGCCGCTGCGCGGCGTCCTGCCGACGCGGGTGCTCGACGGGTACGGGCGCGAGCGGACCGACACGACCCTGGACACGCTGGTCATCGAGAACGACCGGCTGCGCGCCACCGTCCTGCCTGCGTTCGGCGGCCGTGTCCACTCCCTCTTCCACAAGCCGACCGGCCGCGAACTCCTCTACCGCAACCCGGTGTTGCAGCCCGCCTCCTTCGCCCTGAACGGCGCCTGGTTCTCCGGCGGCATCGAGTGGAACATCGGCGCCACCGGCCACACGACGCTGTCCTGCGCGCCCCTGCACGCCGCGCGCGTGACGGCGCCCGACGGCGGCGAGATGCTGCGGCTCTGGGAGTGGGAGCGGCTGCGGGACGTGCCGTTCCAGGTGGATCTGTGGCTGCCCGAGGGGTCCGACTTCCTCCACGTCGGCGTGCGGATCCGCAACCCGCACGAGAAGGCGGTCCCGGTCTACTGGTGGTCGAACATCGCGGTGCCCGAGGAGCGCCGGGTGCTCGCCCCGGCCGACGAGGCCTGGCACTTCGGCTACTCGGGCGTGCTGCGCAAGGTGCCGGTGCCGCGGACCGACGGGGTGGACCGGACGTACCCGCCGCGCAGCGAGTACGCCGCCGACTACTTCTACGACGTACCGGACCGCACGCGCCGCTGGATAGCGGCGCTCGACGACGACGGGCACGGCCTCGTCCAGACGTCCACCGACCTGCTGCGTGGCCGCAAGCTCTTCGTGTGGGGCTCCGGGGCCGGCGGGCGGCGCTGGCAGGAGTGGCTGACGGAGCCGGGCACCGGCGGGTACGCGGAGATCCAGGCGGGCCTGGCCCGGACCCAGCTGGAGCACGTACGCCTGGACGCCGAAGGCGAATTCAGCTGGCTGGAGTCGTACGGGCCGCTGTCGGCGGAGCCGGGCCTCGTGCACGGCTCCGACTGGCGGGCCGCGCGCGAGGAGGCCCAGGCGCGGCTCGCGGACTCGCTGCCGCGCGCCGCGGTGGAGGAGGCGTACGACGCATGGCGGCCGTGCGCGGACATGGAGCCGGGCGAGGTGCTCGCCACCGGGTCCGGGTGGGGCGCGCTCGAAGTCCTTCGCGCCGGACACAAGTTGCCGGGCACGCCGTTCGCCGAGTCCACGCTGGGGCCCGAGCAGGAGCCGTGGCTCGAGCTGTTGCACTCCGGCGCCGTCCCCGAGCCGCGCCGGGTGGCGCCGCCGGGCCCGACCCTGGTCGCCCGGCACTGGCGGGACATGCTGGAGACGGCGCCCGCGCAGCCGTCCGCCGAGTATCACCTGGGCGTGGCGCAGTGGCACGCGGGCGATCTGGCCCAGGCGGTGCGCAGCTGGGAGCGCGGCCTCGAACTCGCCCCGTCGCGCTGGCCGTTTCTGCGGTGCCTCGCGGTCGCCGACCAGGACGCGGGCCACATCGAGCGCGCCGCCGACCGGTACGCGGAAGCCTTCGACGACCTGTGCCAGGAACGGCGCGACGACGGTGTCCTGTGGACGTCCGCGAGTGCCGCCCTCGGCAGGGAGGCGATAGGCGTCCTGCTCTCGGCCGGGCGGCGGGAGGCGGCCCGCGGCGTGTGGGACCGCCTGCATCCCCCCACGCGGGCGGAAGGCCGGTTCCGCCTCGTCGAGATCCAACTGCTCGTCGCGGAGGGGGAGAAGGCCGCGGCGCGGGCGGTGTTCGACGAGGGCTTCGAGGTGGCCGACCTGCGCGAGGGCGCCGAGGTGCTCGGCGAGCTGTGGCGTGCGGTGACCGACGACGAGCTGCCCGCCCGGTACGACTTCCGGATGCGGGCTGTCGCGGAGGAGTGAAGCCCTCCCGAGGGGGGCGGGGCAGCCGCCCCCCCCGGGGAGGATGCCGGCCTCCCCGGAGGGAGGGCGTCGGCTAGACCAACTCACCGTTCCTGGCCACGACCTGGCCGCCGTGCACCACCATGTCCCGCTGCGGCATGTCCACCAGCACCTGCGGCAGGCACTCCCCGCGCACGAGGATGAAGTCGGCGGGGGCGCCGGGCTTCAGGTCCGCGTGGTCGAGACCCATCACGTCGGCTCCGCCGTGCGCGCCCACGCCGTAGCAGTCGGCCAGTTCGTCGTCGAGGCGGACGTCGGTGACCCAGCCGAGGATGTGCGTGCGGTGCAGCATGTCGGCGTTGCCGAACGGGCTCCACGCGTCGCGCACCCCGTCCGAGCCGAGCCCGACCCGCACCCCGTGCTCGCGCAGCTTCGCGATCGGCAGGACCAGCGACTCGTTCGGCGCCACCGTCGTCAGGGAGATGTCCTGCTCTCCCAAGTCGGCCGCCATCCTGCCCAGTTCGGTGTCCGACAGGTTCGGCAGGCAGAAGACGTGACTGACCGTGACCTTGCCGCGCAGGGACAGCGCGCGAGTGCGGTCGATGATGGCCCGCAGGACCTTCGTGCCCTTCTCGTCGCGATCGTGGAGGTGGATGTCCACGCCCACCCCGTGGCGGTCCGCGAGGCCGAAGACCAGGTCGAGCTGTTCGTCCATCGCGTCGTCGAAGCTGATCGGGTCGATGCCGCCGACCAGGTCGATGGAGCCGGAGCGGGCCGCTTCCTCCAGGAGCTCCGCCGTGCCGGGGGTGCGGACCACGCCGTGCTGCGGGAACGCCACGATCTGCACGTCGAGCGCGTCCCGCAGCCGCTCGCGGGCCGCGTTCACCCCCTCGACGCCGGCCAGGTCATAGGCGGGGGCCACGTCCACGTGGGCGCGCATCGCGCGGGTGCCGCGGGTCACGGCGTGCGCCATCAGACGGTGTGCGCGCTCGCCGACCGGCCGTGACTGGCTCTTGAACAGCTCCACGTCCTGGGCGCAGTAGTCGGCGATGCCGTTCGCGGGCTTGCGCGTGACCCAGTCGCCGCCCCACGTCGTCTTGTCCGGGTGGATGTGGGCGTCCACGAGGGAGGGCAGGGCGACCCGGCCGTCGCAGTCGATCACCTTGGCGCCCTTGGGCGCCCGGCCGTCCGTGATCCGTCCGTCGACGACCGTGAGGTCCACGGGGGTCTTCGCCCCGAAGGGGCGGACATCGCGGAACACCACGGCCCTGGAACGGCGGCCGCCGCCGTGGGGCGCCGCGGCGGCCGGGGCGGCGGCCGACAGGGCGGCTCCGGCGCCCGCGAGGGCGGCGGCACCCGCGAGGACGCCACGTCGGGTGAGCCGGGAGGAGGGCGGAGGGATGGACTCGACGCACATGGGGCTGCTCCAGCACGGGTTACGGAGGGAACGCGTCCGCAGTTTGTATACCAAGCTGAAGTGTCCCGCAAGGAGTGGCAGGGAGAATGTGCTGCTTTACGCGGGATAATGGTGAGAGCCTTGGTGTGCGGGTAGGGCTTGGTATACAGAGCCCGTCCTCAGGTGCGGCTGCCGCCGCCGTCGCTGTTACTGCCGTGTCCGTGTCCGTGGCTGTTTCCGTTGCCGCTGCCCTCGAAGAGCGACCGCAGCGCCACCGCCTGGCTGTCCCGTACGTGCAGGAGCGTGCTCGCCGACGCCGTCTCCTCGTCGCCCGACGCGATATGCCGGTAGATCAGGCCATGCTGGGCCCGCATGTGGTCCGGCTCGGCGCGCATGCCGAACAGGAGCTGGAGCTGCCAGCTCAGCTGCTCCATCGTGCGGGCGAGCAGAGGATTGCCGCAGAGGGCCACGATGCCCTCGTGGAAGGCTGTGTGCGCGGCGACCTCACGGGGCCCGTCGTCCACGTCCGACGCCTGCTCGGCCTGGTGGAGCGTGGCCCGCAGCGCGGCGAGGCCGGGCGGCTCGGCCGGCGCGCTCTGAGCCACCTGGCGCGCCGCGAGCCGGGACGCCTGCACCGCGAGCGGCTCCCACACCTCGTACAGATGCCGTACATCGGAGCGTTCCAGGCGGCGCACCCGCACCCCGCTGTGCGGAAGGAGTTCAAGGAGGCCCTCGGCGACCAGCGCGCGCATCGCCTCCCGCACGGGGACCCGCGACATCCGCAGCTCCTCGGCGACCTCGCGCTCCACCAACCGCGAGCCCAGCGGATAGCGGCGGTCCACGATGCGCTGCCGGACGGCCTCGCGCGCCTGGGCGCTCAGCGAGATCCGTTCCGTACCGTCCGCCGTACCGTCCGCCGTACTGCCCGCCACGTGCACCGTCCTCCGTTCGGCCTGCCTGCCGTGGAGGATACGGGGAGGCGCGAGGGGAGGTCCGTTCGGCGGTTCGGACGCGGGCGCGGTTCAGGACGTGGGACGCGGTTCAGGGCGTGGGGCGCCGGTCCGCGTACTCGAAGACCGTGCCGTCCGGGTGCACCGCGATCAGATTGCGGCCCGCCGGCGTCGGGACGGGGCCCGCGATGACACGGGCGCCGGACGCGTTCAGGACGGTGTACGCCTCGTCGACGTCCGGTACCGCGATCGTCGCCGAGACCTTCCGGAGGATCTCCAGCTCATGCTCGGGACCGCTCATCAACAGGAAACAGCCGACCGCCGCGACCGACACGCCCTCCCGCTCGAAGCGCTGCGCGGTACCGCCCGCGAGGCGTTCGTAGAAGGCGACCGAGGACTCCAGGTCCTCGACGCAGATACGCAGCGTGGCTCCCAGGATCTCCATACGGGCGAGCCTAGTTGGCCCGGCCGTGATCCGAGATCGTTTCGGCGCACTTGCGGAAGTTCCACCCCGTGGCGGCGACCACATCGGCCGCGATGTCCTCGACCCGCCGCCCGTCCGTCGCCACGCGACGGGTGCCGTCGGCCGCGTGCTCATCCAGCCGCCGGGCCATGAACGCGCTGGTGCGCAACTGCTGTGGGAGCTCCGAGCCCAGTTCGCGCGCCGTCAGCCTCTCCTCGACGGTGGCGTCCGACGCCGTGAGCAGCACCCGGATGATGCGCGGGCCGCGCAGGGCGGCGGCGAACAGCCACTCCTCGCTCCCGAGGACGCTCGCCGTGTTCGTGCAGACGAGCCGATGGCAGCCGAGGTCCGTGTAGTTCGCCCACAGGGCCGCGAGGTTGCGCGCGGTGATCCCGGAGCGGTGGGGGTCGCCCTCCGGTGCCGGATGGACCGCGTCCAGGGCACCACCCTCGATGTACGCGTGCGCCACGTCGGCCGCCCGCAGCCGCGCCGCGACCTCCCGGCCCACCGAGGACTTGCCCGCCCCGGAACGGCCCCCGATGAGCAGTGCCTCCGTCTGTCGCATGGTCCGAGCGTGGCAGGCCATGGTGGCCTCACGCGACCCGGTACTCCTCGACCTCCTCCGTGCGTCGCAGCTCCAGACCGTGGCCGACGCCGCCGTCGGGGCGGACGACGCCGCCCGTCGGGTCGAGGGCGCCGTCGAAGAACATCGACTCGATCCGCACATGGTCGTGCAGCCACTCGATGTGCCGCAGATTCGGCACGCAAGCGGCGACCGCGGCATGCGCGTGCGGGGCGCAGCGGGCCGAGACCTCGATCCCGTGCGCCTGTGCGAGGGCCGCGGCACGCAGCCACTCGGTCAGTCCGCCGCAGCGCGTCGCGTCCAACTGGAGGCAGTCCACGGAGGAGACCATCCGCGCGAAGTACGGGAGGTCGTAGCCGTACGCGCCGGCCGCGACGTCGCAGACCAGCGCGTCCCGCACCAGCGCGAGCCCCCGCAGGTCCTCCGACGGAACCGGCTCCTCGAACCAGCCCACACCGTGCTCGGCGAGCACCCGGCCCACCCGGATCGCCTGCTTGCGGGTGTAGCCGCCGCTCGCGTCGACGTACAACTCGGCCTGCGCGCCGATGACGTCACGCGCGGTGCGCACCCGTAACAGGTCGCGGGTTGCCGCCCGGCCCCAGTCCTCACCAATCTTGATCTTGACGCGGGGTATGCGCTGGCCGTGTACCCAGCCGTTGAGCTGGGCCGCCAGATGCGTGTCGTGGTACGTGGTGAAGCCCCCGCTCCCATAGACGGGGACCTCGTCGCGGGCGGCGCCCAGGAGGCGTACGAGGGGGATCTCCAGGAGGCGTGCCTTGAGGTCCCACAGGGCGATGTCGATCGCCGAAACGGCACACGAGGCGGCACCGGGGCGGCCGGTGTCGCGGACCGCCTTCGTCATCGCCGCGTGCGCGGCGGGGATGTCGAGCGCGTCGAGGCCCGTGACGACCGGGACGAGCTGCTCGGCCAGCAGGGAGACGGTGGACGCGGGGCCGTAGGTCCAGCCCGTGCCCGTCGCGTCGCCCGCCGTGATCTCGACGATCACGATGGTGGTGCTGTCCCACGCGAAGGTGCCGTCCGCCTCAGGGGCGTCCGCGGGGACCGAGTAGGCGGACATGGCGGGCATTTCGATGGGCACTGCGTCCTTCATCGGGTCCGTCCTGGATCACATGCGGGGTGGGGGGCGCGGGGCGGCGCGGGGTCGGTTCACAACCCCCTGCACCTGCGGCGGCGCTCCGTACGGGTAACCCGAAGCCCGGCGGGCAAACCGGTCCCGCACCGGTTCGGGCCCGCGTTCGTGCCGTGTTTGACGGTGGTTCGCGGGGGCAACCCGAAGGGCCCGCGTGCCAGGTTCGTCCAGAGGCCACGCGCCACCACTGGCACCGACGGCCGACACGACCGGAGGACCGCCGAATCCGCCCCGCCCCACCCGAGGAGGCCCCGCCATGACCACCAGCGAACTCGCCCCGCTCGCCCGGCAGTTGCGGGTCGACTCCGTACGCGCCGCCGATGCCGCGGGCTCCGGGCACCCCACCTCCTCGATGTCCGCCGCCGACCTGATGGCGGTCCTCCTCGCGCGCCACCTGCGGTACGACTTCGACCGGCCCGGCCATCCCGGCAACGACCGCTTCATCCTTTCCAAAGGGCATGCCTCGCCCCTCCTCTACGCGGCGTACAAGGCGGCGGGCGTCGTCACCGACGAGGAGCTGCTGACCTTCCGCAAGCGGGGCAGCCGCCTCGAAGGGCACCCGACGCCGCGCCGCCTCCCCTGGGTCGAGGTCGCCACCGGCTCCCTCGGGCAGGGGCTTCCCATCGGTGTCGGCATGGCCCTGTCGGGCAAGCGCCTCGAGCGGATCCCCTACCGGGTCTGGGTGCTGTGCGGCGACAGCGAGCTGGCGGAGGGCTCGGTGTGGGAGGCCGTCGAGCACGCCGGACACGAACACCTGGACAATCTGACCGCAGTCGTCGACGTCAACCGCCTCGGTCAGCGCGGCCCCACCCGTCACGCCTGGGACCTGCACGCCTACGCCCGCCGGTTCGCCGCCTTCGGCTGGCATGTCGTCGAGGCCGACGGCCACGATCTGGAGGCGGTGGACCGCGCCTTCCAGGAGGCCCGCTCCACCATCCGGCAGCCCACCGTCATCCTCGCCCGCACCGTCAAGGGCAAGGGGGTCGCCGCCGCCGAGGACCGCGAGGGCCTGCACGGCAAGCCGCTGGCGGAGGCGGCAGCGGCGGTCGGCGAGCTGGGTGGCGCGGACGGGACGGACGGGCTGGACGGGTCGGGCGGGACGGACGGCGCGGACGCGGTGCGCGTGGACGTGCGCAGGCCCGCCGCCGCGCGGGCACTGCACGCGACACGCAGCGGACATCTGGAGCTGCCGCGCCACGAGGTGGGCGACTCCGTCGCCACCCGCACCGCCTTCGGCCAGGCGCTGGCCGCGCTCGGCACGGCACGCGGCGACATCGTGGCCCTCGACGGGGAGGTCGGCGACTCGACCCGGACCGAGTACTTCGCCAAGGAACACCCCGAGCGCTTCTTCGAGTGCTACATCGCCGAGCAGCAACTCGTCGCCGCGGCCGTCGGACTGGCGGCCCGCGGCTGGGTCCCGTACGCGTCGACGTTCGCCGCCTTCCTCACCCGTGCCCACGACTTCGTCCGCATGGCGGCGATCAGCGGAGCCGGCATCAACCTCGTCGGGTCACACGCGGGTGCGGCCATCGGCCAGGACGGGCCGTCCCAGATGGGCCTCGAAGACCTGGCGATGTTCCGTGCCGTGCACGGTTCGACCGTGCTCTATCCGTGCGACGCCCACCAGACGGGCGAACTCGTCGCGCGGATGGCCGACCTGGACGGCGTGCGGTACCTGCGTACGTCACGTGGGGACACCCCCGTCATCTACGGACCCGGCGAGGAGTTCCCCGTCGGCGGCTCCAAGACCTTGCGCTCCTCCGACGACGACCGGCTCACGCTCGTCGCGGCGGGCGTGACCGTGCACGAGGCGCTGACCGCGGCCGAGTTCCTGGACCGCGAGGGCATCCGGGTACGGGTCATCGACCTGTACTCGGTCAAGCCCGTCGACCGTGCCACCCTGCGCGAGGCCGCCGACCGCACCGGCTGCCTGCTCACCGTCGAGGACCACCGGCCGGAGGGCGGCATCGGCGACGCCGTCGCCGATGCCTTCAGCGACGGCGGCCCGGTGCCCCGCCTGGTGCGGCTCGCGGTGAACACGATGCCGGGCTCGGCGTCCCCCGAGGAGCAGCTGCACGGTGCCGGCATCGACGCCGAGTCCATCGCGGCGGCGGCGCGGCTGCTCGTGGAGCAGGCGGTCGTGCGGTGATCGTGGGGCCGGTCAGTGCTTGCCGGGCTCCGTCGACCGCGCCGAGCCCGCCGGCCCCGCCGCCCTGAACCAGGCGTTGGCCGTGGGCCGGAACATCAGGACCATCGCCCCGAGCACCGCGCTCAGATGCAGCACACGGCTCGCGCCGAACAGGGCGTCCACCGCCGACAGATCCCGGAGGGCGTCCCCCAGGGAGTGGCCGTCGGCCAGCCACCGGAGCGGTTCGATCACCAAGGACAGCGTGCCGAAGATGCCGAGCCCCACGGCGAGCGTCAGACGCGCCCAGTTCCTGCCGCGCCGCAGCTGCACGGCGACCAGGACGGCGGCCGAGAACACGGCCATCCGCAGCAGCAGGCCGCCCGCCAGTTCCCCGGTGGACGTGTCGCCCTCGGCGAGCAGTCCGCCGACCATGAGCACTGTCTCGAAGAAGCCCGCCACGACCGCGGTGATCCAGAGCGCGAACGCGGCGCGGACGGGCGGGGGAACGGGCGGGAGAGCGGACGATTCACCGCCGCTCGATCGGGAGGGCAGGCGCCCCGGGTGTCTCTGCGTCACGTTCGTCATGGTGTGCCTCGCTCACTGCGGTCCACCCTGGACCGTCCCCCTGAATGCTTCCGGCGCACGCGGCCCGTGGCACTCCCCCTGCCCCCCGTCTTCAGGTGTCGTCAACCCCCCGGAGCGACATGAAAGGAACCCCAGCCCCACATGACCCGGGATGACATGGCAGAGCCCGCGGGCTGAGGCCCGCGGGCTCGGTGATTCCGGGTTCCGAACAGCCGTTCACCGGTGTGCGGCTACCACCTGTACCAGCGGGACCTCGTCCCGGTGGCCGTCGTGCTGCGCATCAGGAACCCGACCAGCCAGATGACGAGCACGGCGATGGCGACCCACCAGAGGATCTTCACGGCGAACCCCGCGCCGAAGAGGAGCAGGGCCAGCAGAAGGACCAGCAGAATAGGAACCATAGTGTCTTACCTCCTGCCGTCCCGGGTATCCCCGACCGGCCGCTCTACGCAGCCGATCGTGCAGCCCTGTACCAACTGTGCGCGACGCCACGCGTCACTTCCGGCAGAGGATCTCCCCGTGCAGCACGGCGAACCAGCCGTCATCCTGCTCTCCCCACTCCCGCCACGCGTCGGCGAAGGACCGCAGCTCGCCGGTGTCGGCGTGGCCGCCCTCCACGGCTCGTGCCGCGTAGCCGGAGGCGACCGTGCGGTCCGCCCAGAGCCCGCTCCACCAGGCACGCTCCTGTGCCGAGCTGTAGCACCAGGTGCTCGCGCTCGCGGTGACGTCGTCGAAACCGGCTTCCAGGGCCCAGGACTTGAGGCGGCTTCCCGCGTCCGGCTCGCCGCCGTTGGCGCGGGCCACCCGCCGGTACAGGTCCAGCCAACCGTCCATGACGGGGGATCTCGGGTACCAGGTCATCGCCGAGTAGTCCGCGTCGCGGGCGGCCACGATGCCGCCCGGTGCGCAGACACGCCGCATCTCGCTCAGGGCGCGCACCGGGTCGCCGACGTGCTGGAGCACTTGATGCGCGTGGACGACGCCGAAGGAGTCGTCCGGATAGTCCAGGTCGTGGACGTCGGCGGCGGCGAACTCCACGTTGCGCAGTCCTCGTTCGGCTGCGGTCGCGCGGGCTTGGTCCAGGATGCCGGGCGCGTGGTCGACGCCCGTGACGTGGCCGTCGGGGACGAGTGCGGCCAAATCGGCCGTGATGGTGCCCGGGCCGCAGCCGATGTCCAGGATCCGCATGTGCGGCTTCACCGCGTCGACGAGATAGGCGGCGGAGTTGGCGACGGTCCGCCAGGTGTGGGAGCGCAGGACGGACTCGTGGTGTCCGTGCGTGTAGACGGCGGTCTCCTCCGGCATGGCGGGAACTCCTTCGTGTGCACTGCCGCTCGCTGCGGTGGACCGAACGGTACGCCGCCATGTCGAATGATGAGACCCGCGTATCATTATGTGGGCAGCCGACCCATCCGCCCGAGGCTGGGGGCCGTACAGAAGAGCCGCACAGAGGGCCGTACAGAGACCCGCGGACGGAGGGGGCGAAACGCATTTGCGGCAACCCTCACCCCCCACGGAGAATCCCCCGCATGGGACATCTGGAAGCCGCGCACATCGAGTACTACCTGCCGGACGGCCGAGCCCTGCTCGGTGATGTCTCCTTCCGTGTCGGTGAGGGCGCCATCGTCGCCCTCGTCGGGGCGAACGGCGCGGGCAAGACCACCCTGCTCCGCCTGATCTCGGGCGAGATCCAGCCCCACGGCGGCACCGTCACCGTCAGCGGCGGCCTCGGTGTCATGCCGCAGTTCGTGGGGTCGGTGCGCGACGAGACGACCGTGCGTGACCTGCTCGTCTCCGTCTCGAACCCCCGTATCCGCGATGCCGCGAAAGCCGTGGACGTCGCCGAACACCTGATCATGACCGTCGACGACGAGGCCGCCCAGCTCCAGTACGCCCAGGCGCTCTCCGACTGGGCCGAGGCCCACGGATACGAGGCCGAGACCCTCTGGGACATGTGCACCACGGCCGCACTCGGCATCCCGTACGACAAGGCACAGTTCCGCGAGGTCCGCACGCTCTCCGGCGGTGAGCAGAAGCGCCTCGTGCTCGAAGCCCTGCTGCGCGGCGGCGACGAGGTGCTGCTCCTGGACGAGCCGGACAACTACCTGGACGTACCGGGAAAGCGCTGGCTGGAGGAGCGGCTCAAGGAGACGCGCAAGACCGTCCTGTTCGTGTCGCACGACCGTGAACTCCTCGCCCGCGCCGCCGAGAAGATCGTCAGCGTCGAGCCGGGGCCCGCGGGCGCGGACGCCTGGGTGCACGGCGGCGGCTTCGACAGCTTCCACGAGGCGCGGCGCGAGCGGTTCGCGCGCTTCGAGGAGCTGCGCAGGCGCTGGGACGAGAAGCACGCGCAGCTGAAGAAGCTGGTGCTCAACTTGCGGCAGGCCGCCTCGATCAGCCACGAGCTGGCCTCGCGGTACGCCGCCGCGCAGACCCGCCTTCGCAAGTTCGAGGAGGCGGGTCCGCCGCCCGAGCCGCCGCGCGAGCAGGACATCACCATGCGGCTGCAGGGCGGGCGGACCGGCATCCGGGCCATCACCTGCCAGGGACTCGAACTGACCGGCCTCATGAAACCCTTCGACCTGGAGGTCTTCTACGGCGAGCGCGTCGCCGTCCTCGGCTCGAACGGCTCGGGCAAGTCGCACTTCCTGCGCCTGCTCGCGGGCGGCGACGTCGCGCACACCGGCGAGTGGAAGCTCGGCGCGCGCGTGGTGGCGGGACACTTCGCGCAGACCCACGCCCACCCCGAGCTCTTCGGCCGCACGCTCCTGGACATCCTGTGGCGCGAGCACGCCCAGGCCAAGGGTCCCGCGATGTCGCGACTGCGCCGGTACGAGCTCACCGGGCAGGCCGAGCAGCGCTTCGAGCGGCTCTCGGGCGGCCAGCAGGCGCGCTTCCAGATCCTGCTCCTGGAGCTGGAAGGTTCCACCGCCCTGCTCCTTGACGAGCCCACCGACAACCTCGACCTGGAGTCCGCCGAGGCCCTCCAGGAGGGCCTTGAGGCCTACGAGGGAACGGTGCTCGCCGTGACGCACGACCGTTGGTTCGCCCGCTCCTTCGACCGCTATCTCGTCTTCGGCAGCGACGGTCTCGTACGCGAGACGCCGGAGCCGGTGTGGGACGAGCGCCGGGTGGAGCGCAAGCGGTAGCGGCGCCCGGCTCAGGGAGGACAATGGCGGGTATGGCAGACACGACTGGCACAGCCGGCCCGTCCGACCTGAACGACCAGGAGCTCCTCGACCGGCACGCCGCCGCCCTCGACCTGTTCGGCGACCGGGTGCACGCGGTCGGGCCCGACCGGTGGGACGCGCGGACGCCGTGCGTCGACTGGTCCGTACGCGACCTCGTCGCTCACCTGACCACCGAGCAGCTCTGGGTGCCCCCGCTCGTCCGCGACGGCGCCACCATCGCCTCCGTCGGCGACGCCTTCGACGGCGACGTGCTCGGTCCCGACCCCGTCGCCTCCTGGGACACGGCAGCCGCCGCGTCCCAGAAGGCGTTCCGAGAGCCGGGCGCCATCTACCGCACGGTGCATCTCTCCTTCGGCGACACCGCGGCCGACTTCTACTGCGGGCAGATGATCACCGACCTCGTCGTGCACGCCTGGGACCTGTCCCGGGCCATCGGCGCGGACGAAACGCTGCCGGAAGACCTCGTCGCCTTCTCCCTGAACGAAGTCAAGCCGCACGCCGCCGAGTTGGCGAAGAGCGGGCTCTTCGCCCCCGCGGTGGAACCGCCGCAGGACGCCGACGCGCAGACGGAGCTGCTGAGTCTGCTGGGGCGCCAGGTGTAGGGCCGTGCACGTGACGAGTTGGGGCGGCGGCATGCGCCTCGGTCTCAGGCCGAAGCGGCGAGATCCGTGAGCGTCACCATGCCCACCGGCTGACCGTCCTCCACGACGGGCAGCCTGCGCACGGCGTTCTCCAGCATCAGGCTGACCGCCGACGACACCGCGTCGTCCGGCGCCACCATCACCGGATTCGGCGTACAGATGGCCTGCGCGCTGACGGTGAGGGGATCGGCGCCGTCGGCGACGGCCCGCAGCGTGATGTCCCGGTCGGTGAGCACGCCGACCAGCCGGCCCGCCGTGGCCACCAGGACGTGACCGGTGTCCTGCGCGCGCATCAGCTGTGCCGCTTCCACCAGAGAGGCATCGGGACCTACCGCCACGACGCCCGGTGTCATGACGTCCCTTACGACAACAGCCATGGTGGGGCCCTTCCTGCGGGGGGTCAGTCGTCTCGCCGCAGTACCCCGGTGAAGGCGGTCCATGCGGGTTTGCCCGGAAGAAGTGGGGAGACCCGGCACCCGCACCCCCCACGGGCACTCTGGGAGGGAAGGAGTCATGGCGGTAATCGCTGTGTTCATCCCGGTGGTGATGCTGGGCGTGGTCCTGGCTCTCGGCCGGTACGAGGAGTGGCTGCTGCCGTCCGTCGCGCATGCCGAGCACGTTGGAGACGCCGACGAGGCGGAAGCCGTACGCCGCGCCGCATGAAGGCGCCGGGGCGGTGCCCACTCCCGCGGGTGCCGCCCCCCCGTAGTGCACATGTGTTTGCCTCCAAGGCCTCGGGGCAGGCGAAGTTCACAGTGCTTCGGACCGGAGGCACGTCCGTGGGAGCAGCTTGCGCTCGCCCCGGGTGTGCCCCTCCGCGTTGCCGCACGCACCCCACGGTGACTCTTCAACCCAAGGCACCGACAAGGGAGTTGCGACGCATCATGCGATCCGACGCGCAACAGACGAAGCGACATCCGCACGACGACGCCCCCGACACCGCAGCCGCTTTCCGCAGGCTCACCGAGATGCCGCACGGGCCCGAACGCGATGCGCTTCGTCAGGAGTTGGTCAGCGCCTGGCTGCCGATGGCCGAGCGGCTCGCGGGCCGTTTTCGCAACCGCGGCGAAGCGCTGGACGATTTGCGCCAAGTGGCGGCCCTCGGCCTGGTCAAGGCCGTCGACCGCTACGACCCCGAGCGCGGCAGCGCCTTCGAGAGCTACGCGGTGCCGACCGTCACCGGTGAGATCAAACGCCACTTCCGTGACCACATGTGGACCCTCCATGTGCCGCGCCGCGTCCAGGACTTGCGCAACCGGGTGCGGTTCGCCCGCCAGGAGCTGACGCAGACCGTCCCCGGGCGCACGCCGACCCTCGCCGAGATCGCCGAGAAGGCGCAGCTGTCCGAGGAGGACGCGGCCGCCGGCCTGGAGGCGCTCGAAAGCTTCACCGCGCTCTCGCTGGACGCCGAACTGCCGGGCAGCGAGGACGGATACGCGCTGCGCGACGCACTCGGCGCGCCCGACCCCGCGCTCGATGTCGTCATCGACCGTGAGGCCGTCAAGCCGCGCATCGCCGCGCTGCCCGAGCGGGAGCGCGCCATCCTCTACATGCGGTTCTTCGGCGACATGACGCAGAGCCGCATCGCCGAGCGGCTCGGCATCTCCCAGATGCACGTCTCGCGCCTGATCAGCCGCTGCTGCGACCGCCTGCGCCAAGAAGTCATGCAGGACGCCGCCTAGTTCAACCCGGTGCCGGGCCGGCGTGCCGGGCCATGGCCAGCGCGATGTGGCGTGACATCACGTCGACCGTCTGTGCCTCGGCCATCGAGAAGGCGAGCCGCGCCCCGCTCCTGAACAGCGTCAGAACACCCTCCACCGGCCCGTCCGAGCGTCCCCTCAGCGGCACGCACAGCAGGGACGTGACCTGCGCGCGTACGAGGACGGGGGCGCCGGACACGTCCCGGCCGAAGGAGTCCGGGTCCTCCGGACGGACCTGCAGCATGAGCGCCCCGCCGCGTGCCGCCTCGACGACGAGGGGGCACGCGGCGGGCGCCTGTGCGAGGACATCGCCGACCGGTGCGTCCGGCGGCCCGAGGACAGTCGTACGCCGTTGGCGCGCTGCCCCCTCGTCGGCGATCACCCAGTCCGCGAACCGCGGGTGCAGCACTTTGGCCGCCCGTTCGAGCACGGCCGCACGGTCACCGGCGGGAGCCGTGAGCAGGGCGGTGGTCATGGCGTCCGCGAGGTCCATGCGAGCCGCGTGCCGCGTCGCCTCGCCGAGGTCCGGGGCGGGAGCGTGGAAGGACTCCTGTGGTGATGTGTGCGAGCCCGCCAGGTGCGTGCCCGGCTGCAGCACCACCAGGACCGCCGTACGCGGCTCGGCGCCGGGCCGCAGCGCCGTGAGCGTCGCGCGGACCGGGAGGTGCGGGTTGCGCTGGAGGTGGACGGTGAGGCTGCGGTCCCCCTCGCCGCGTGCGACCGCGGCGGTCTGTGAGCGGAACGCCACGCGGTCCGCGTGCAGCAGGAATCCGGTGAGCGGCCTGCCGGTGGCGTAGCCCGCGCGTACGCCCGTGAAGCTCGTCGCGGCGGAGTTCATCCGCCGGACCACCGACTCCCGGTCGACCAGGGTGACGGGCAGGGGGAGGTGCTGGAAGATGGCCCGCAGGAGGCGCTGCTCGTCCCTGTCGGGTGTGCCGCTCCCCAAGTGCCCCTCGGCGGCGAGGCGTTCGTAGAGCGGCCTCAACTGGTCGGCCACGTGGTCGAGTTCGAAGATCGCCGCGTCGAGGACCGTGCCGAGGTCGTCCGCCGGGACGGAGCGTGCCGACTTCAACTCGGCCACGCGGCGCACGAAATCCGCAATCTCCTCACCGAACTCCTCCGTTTTGGCCATGTGCCGAACGTATCCGCTGCGGCCGTTTTCCGGGGGTACTCGCGGGAAGGCGGAGAAGAGGAGGAGGAACCCACCATGCCCCTCGTACCGGAACCGGACCTCGACCTGGCAGGACCGGAGTCGGCGCTGCCGGGACGCAGGCTGTCGGAGCTGGCGGAACAGGCCGTGCGCTGCAACACGGAATGCTGCGGCGCGGGCACGACCGTGTCGGAAGGCGGCAGCGAACACCCCGCTTCGGTGACCCATCCCGACCTCGCCGGTCTCGTCTCCGTCCAGCTGCGCTCGGGCGACGGGCCCATACCGGCGGCGCGGGAGCGGGGCGCGCCGGTGGAGACCGGTGACCTGCTGCGGGACGAGCGGTGGCCCGCGTACCGCGCCATGGCGCTCGACTCCGGCGTACGCTCCAGCGTCACGCTCCCCTTCCAGCGCGCGGGACTCACGGTCACCCTGACCCTGTTCAGCTTCCGCCCCGGCGCCTTGGACGACGTCCGGCACGGTCCCGCGCAGGCGCTCGGCGACCTCGCCACGACGGCCCTGGTCCGCGACCGCCGCTACCGCGCGGCCCTCACCGAACTGGACCACCTCGGCACGGCCCTGCGCACCCGCCCCTTGGTGGACCAGGCCTGCGGCATCATCATGCACGTCCTGACCTGCGACGCGGACAAGGCGTTCACGGTGCTGCGCCGCATCTCCCAAACCACGAACCGCAAACTGGCCGACGTCGCGTCCGCGGTGGTTCAGACGCGAGGAAAGGGCCTCGAACGAGAACTGACAACCCTGGCCACCGAAGACTGACCGAGGGCCTTCTCGGCAAGCTGACCCCGCCTTCCCGGCAGGCTCGATCGCCCGCCCCCCCCGGCAGGAAAGTGCTCGGCCGGAGCCCCCGCGCGCGTGCAGCGGTGCGGCGCGGTTCGATGGGTGTATGCGGACGGAAGCCGAAGGCCATGGCCCTGTCCGGTACGGGCCTCCCCTGCCGGATCCAGGTCTCCCGGTCCTGCCCGAGCTTTCCGCGGTGCTCGCGGGGGCCGCGGGCCGCGCCCATGCCGAACCACCCGGGGGCAGCCCCGCCCTGCTGGACGCCGCGAGCGGCTACTGGGCCCGGCGCGGGCTCCCGGGGGAGCGGGACCAGGCGGTCGCGGCGCCCGGTGCCGCGCTCCTGCTGCTCGCGCTGACCGCCGCCCTCGGAGGCGGTGACGTCCTGCTGCCGCGTCCCTGTCCCGCCTGGTGGGCGCCGCAGGTGCGGCTGCTCGGCCGGTCGGTGTACCACGTGCCGACGCCCGCCGAGTGCGGTGGCGTCCCCGATCCGTTCGCCCTCATGGAGACCGTCCGCCGCATCCGTGCCGAGGGCGGCGCCCCGCGCCTCCTCGTGCTCTCCGTCGCCGACGACCCCACCGCCACCGTGCCACCGCCCGAAGTGCTGCACGAGGCTGTGGAGGCGGCTGCTGACGAGGGGCTGCACATCGTCAGCGACGAGACCTGGCGTGACACCCTGCACCGGCCGCACGACACCGTGCTCGTGAGCCCCGCCGAGATGGCCCCCGACCGGGTGACGGCGCTGAGCGATCTCTCCGGAGCCTTCCTGCCGCCGGGCTGGCCCGCCGCGGTCGCCCGGTTCCCGGCCGGAGCGCAAGGCTCGGCGCTGCGGGCCGGCACCCTGGACGTCCTCACCGCGCTCGGCGCGTGCGTCGCGGCGCCGGTGGGGGCGGCGGCGTCGTACGCCCTCGGCGAGCCCGACGAGGTGACCGACCGCCTCGTCCGTGCCACCCGCCTGCACGCGCGCGTGGCCGCGACCGCGCGGCACACGGTGGTCGCGGCGGGCGCGCTCGCCCGGCCGCCGGGAGCGGGCCGCCACCTCTACGTGGACCTCGGGCCGCTCCGCCCCGCCCTCGCGGCGCGCGGAGTCGGCGACTCCCAGGACCTGGAGGACTTCCTCGGCGAACGCCTCGCCATGCCCGCGCCCGGCGGCCACCGCTTCGGCGACGAGCTGGGGGCACTGCGCGTACGCCTGTCCACCGGACCCCTGCTCGGCTCCACCCGGCAGGAGCGCCTGGCCGCTCTCAGCGCACCGGACGCGACGCAATTGCCGTACGTGGAACGGGCATTGAGCACACTGGGAGAAGCCTTCGGTGATCTCCGTGCGGCAGCCGACCGGCGCTGACGGCTAGGACGCCGTACGCCGGACCCTGCGCCACACCGTCGGCGCCGCGCTGATCAGCACCGTCAGACCGACCGCCACCGCCACGCCCTGCCAGGGCTCCTGGAAGAGGGAGCCGCCGAGAATACCGATCAGTTGATACGTCACGGCCCAGGCGAGGCACGCCGGAGCGTCACCGCGGGCGAACTCACGCAGCGGCATCTTCGCCATCAGACAGGCCAGCATCACCGGAATCCGCCCGGCCGGCACGAGCCGGGAAAGCACGAGCACCAGCACGCCGTGGTCGGCGAGCTTCTCCTGCGCCTTGGCAAGTCGCTCCTCGGGCGCCCGGTCACGGATCGCCGCGAGCCAGCGCGAGCCGTTCTTCGAGTCCATGCCGCGCCGCCCGAGCCAGTACAGCGCCATGTCCCCGAGGAACGCGGCGAACGCCGAGACGCCGAACACCACGAGCAGCGCGAAGGGCGCCTCCTGGTGCACCGCCACCACGGCGGCCGAGCTGACCAGCGCGCCCGTCGGCACCACCGGCACCAGCGCGCCGACCACGATGAGCAGGAACAACGACGGATAGCCGACGGCCTGCTGCGTGGACTCCGGCGCCACCTGGGCCGCCGCGGCGAGTATCACTGAGGCTCTCCCTTGGTGACCTCGGGCCGCACGCTCTCGCCGTGCTCCAGGCGGTGCACCGCCACCTCGGGCGCGATCCGCGCGGCCTGGCGCACGAACTCCTCGCCCGGCGTGTGGAATTCATGGGGGCGCACGGCATCCATGCCGATCGGCCAGTACGTCCCGTAGTGCACCGGAACGGCGCTGCGCGGCGTGATCCTCGCCAGGGCCAGTGCCGCCCGCGCCGCGTCGAGATGACCATGGCCGAGATACGGCCCCCAGCCGCCGACCGGAAGCAGTGCCACGTCGACCTCCCCGACCTCGTCGGCCATCGAGTCGAAGAGCCCGGTGTCCCCGGCGAAGTACGTCCGCGCCTCGCCCCGCACCACGAAGCCGAGAGCAGGCGCGACGTGCGGCCCCACGGGCAGCCGCCGCCCGTCGTGCCGCGCCGTCACCACGCGTACCGCCAGGTCACCCACCCGCACCTCGTCCCCCGGCGCGACTTCGACGAGCCGCAGGTGGGAGAGCCTGCGCGCGAGCCCCGGCACCTGCCGGCGGGCGCCGCGCGGCAGCAGCACCCGGGTGCCGGGGGCGATCCGGGCGAGGGACGGCAGATGCAGATGGTCGGCGTGCAGATGGGAGAGGAGCACGGCGTCGGCGACGGCCGCCTCGGGAGGCGGAAGCGCGCCCCTGCGCCGGCGCAGATGGGCGAGGCGGCGGGCGAACAGCGGGTCCGTGAGCACCCGTACCCCCGAATCCTCGACCGTGCAGGTGGCATGACCCCACCAGGTGATCTCCACCGGCACTCCGGTTCCTCCTTCGCGCGACTGTTTACGAGCCTACGGCCAGGAGTAGGGTCTTCGGCTGACGCCAGTGGTGAGGACGCCAGGTGAGGGGGACGCGATGTCAGACGCCGCAAACGTGACAGTGGTGCGGGCCGCGGCGATCGCCAGCCTGATACCGCTGGAGGAGCTGGACGCCGATCCCTTCCTGGTGGACTCCCGCAGCCAGCACGCGATGTGCGCGCGGTGGGCCGCCGACCGGGGGTACGTCATCACGCGGGAACTCGTCGTGCACGGGCTGCCCGCCGATCACGCCGTGCTCTGGTCCGACGTCGACGAGGGTCTCGTGGACCTCTTCGTCGTGCCGAGCCGCAGGGTCCTCGACCGCGCGCTGCGTTCGCCGGACGAGTTCACCGCGGAGTGCGGGCGGCGCGGGGTGCGGATCGAGACGGCGGGCTTCGCCGAACCGTCGTACGACGCGGAGATGAAGGCCCACGTCCACCGGCGGCTCTCCATGCCGACCGCGGGGTACGACGGCCGCTGACCGGCCCCCGGCGTCCGGCCGGTCCCCCTGTGACACGCTGGTGTCCGGATCTGTCATGAAACGTGAGGCGGCACGGCGTGGGGCGAGGGCGATGGCGGGCGGTCGGCAGTGCTCTGTGGAGATCCGTCGCCGTGTGGCTGGTCAGTACGCTCACCATGCTCGCCCTCGCCGGCATCCTGCCCGACTTCCAGCTGCAGTCCGACGACGGTGACAGCGCCACCCGTATCGCCGTCACGGCCGCCCTCGGCGCCGGCGCCTTCGGACTGCTCTCCTCGCTGGTGTGGCCCCTGCTCGTGCGGGCCCTGCTGCTCGTGCCCGCACTCGTGCTCGGGCTGCTCGCCTTCTTCCTCAACGGGTCACTGCTCCTGCTCGCCCTCGGGCTGATCCCGGACGGCCGCGGCGAGGCCAACGCCGAGACCGCGGTCGTCGTCGCCGCGGTCATGTCCGCCGTCGCCTCCGCCACCGGCGGCGCCCTCGCCGTCCGCGACGACGACGCCTACCGCCGCCGCCTCTACCGCCTCGCCGACCGCAGGCGCCGCCGCTCCGAAGGCAGCGTCGGCCCCGTCCCGCCCGGCACCGTCTTCATCCAGCTCGACGGCGTCGGCCACGACGTCCTGCGCACCGCCGTCGGCAAGGGGCTCATGCCGACCGTCGCCGGATGGCTCGGCCGGGAGGGAGCACCGAGCCATCGCCTCACCCCCTGGCGGACCGACTGGTCGAGCCAGACAGGGGCGAGCCAGCTCGGCATCCTGCACGGCTCCAACCACGACGTCCCCGCCTTCCGCTGGTACGAGAAGGACACCGGCGAGGTCATGGTCTCCAACCGGCCCGCGTCAGCCGCCGAGCTCCAGCGCCGCGCCGTCGAGCGCACCGGTGACGGCGGCCTCCTCACCCTCGACGGCGCCAGCCGCGGCAACCTCTTCAGCGGCGGCGCCGAACAACTCGCCCTCGTACTCTCCATGGCCGCCCGGCGCGGCAAGGAGAACCGCTCGCGCGCCGGGTACTTCGCCTACTTCTCCGACCCCGCCAACGCCGTCCGCACCGCCCTGTCCTTCGTCGCCGAGGTCGGCCGCGAGATCGGCGAGTCGACCCGCGCCCGGATCAGGAAGCGGCGCCCACGCGTCAGCCGGGGCGGGCTCTACCCCCTCATCCGCGCCTTCGCGACCGTCGTCGAGCGCGATGTCGTCGTCGCAGCCGTCATAGGGGACATGCTCGCCGGGCGCAGCGCGGTCTACGCCGACCTCGTCGCGTACGACGAAGTGGCTCACCACTCCGGCCCCTGGGGCAGCGATGTGGAGAAGGTGCTCCAGCGCCTCGACCGGTCGCTCGCGCTGATCGCGAAGGTCGCCGAACACGCCCCCCGCGTCTACCGCATCGTGGTCCTCTCCGACCACGGCCAGAGCCCCGGCGAGACCTTCCGCGCCCGCTACGGCCTCACCCTCGGCGACCTCGTCAGGGCCGGCTGCGGCCTGCCCGTGCCACGCAAGGCGCAGCGCACGCACAGCGGCGCCGAGGCCCGCTCGACGGTCCGTGCCGCGCTGCACCGCCCCGTCGAGGAGGGTGCCGGAGAACACCGCCCCGCCCGCCGAGCGGAGCCCATCGTCCTCGCCTCCGGCAACCTCGGCCTCGTCTCCTTCCCCGACGTCCGCCACCGCATGACCCGGGAGGAGATCGATCTGCGCCACCCGGCGCTCCTGCCCACCCTCGCCAACCACCCGGGCATCGGCTTCCTCCTCGTACGCAGCGCGGAGCGCGGCCCGGTCGTCCTCGGCGCGCGCGGCAGTGAGGTGTACCTCGACGAAGAAGACGCAGAGTCCGGCGACCTCGGCCCGCTCGCCGACTTCGGGCCGGGCGCCGCCGAGGCCGTGCGCCGCACCGACGGCTTCCCGCACGTCGCCGACATCATGGTCAACTCCTGGTACGACCCCCTGGACGGCGAAGTCCTCGCCTTCGAGGAGCAGATCGGCTCACACGGCGGGCTCGGCGGCGCCCAGGCGCACCCGTTCCTCCTGTCGCCCCTCGTGCTCTCCGCGCCACTCGACGAGGGGCAAGAACTCGTCGGCGCCGAGCGGGTCCACGAGGTGCTCCGGCGCTGGCTCGGTGAGTACAGGGGCGCGGAGGTTCCGCTGGTGGGAGGGGTCGCGGCGGCCGCGGAGGGGGTCGCGGGGGCTGTGGACGATTCCCGGCACGACGGCCCGGCAGGCACAGCTTTTGCGGCTGCCGACCCTGCCGTACAGGACAAAACACTCTGATTTTGTACGGTTCCCCTCGTGCCCGACCATGTCTCTCGCCCCGGCGATCCCGGGCGTCCGACGCTTCGAGAGGCACCACCCCATGCACGACACCGGAACCGTGACCCAGCCGGCTCCGGCCCCCGACCAGGAAGAACAGCGGACCGAGCAGCACGAGGACGGCGGCAGCAGGCATGCCCGCCGCTTCGGCCTTCCGATCGCCACCTGCCTCGTCATGGGCAACATCATCGGCGGCGGCATCTTCCTGCTCCCGGCCTCCGTCGCCCCCTTCGGGACCATCAGCCTCGTCGCGTTCGGCGTCCTGACCGCGGGCGCGATCGCCCTCGCCCTGGTCTTCGGGCGGCTCGCGCGGCGCGACCCGCGCACCGGCGGACCGTACGTCTACGCGCGCGCCGCGTTCGGCGACTTCGCGGGCTTCCTCGCCGCCTGGTCCTACTGGGCCACCAGCTGGGTGTCGAACGCCGCGCTCGCTGTCGCCGCCGTCGGCTATCTGGACGTCCTGATACCGGTGGGCGACCACAAGTGGACCGCCTGCCTGGCCGCTCTGGTCATGCAATTCCTGCCCGCGCTCGCGAACTTCGCGGGCACCCGGTACGTCGGCGCGGTCCAGGTCGTCGCCACCGTCCTGAAGTTCCTGCCGCTGATCGTCGTAGCGGTCGGCGGGCTCTTCTTCTTCGACAGCGCCAACCTCGGTCCCTTCCAGGCGAGCGACGACGGCCCGGTCGGTGCGATCTCCGCCTCCGCCGCGATCCTGCTCTTCTCCTACCTGGGCGTGGAATCGGCGGCGGTCAGTGCCGGTGAGGTGCGCGACCCGCGGCGCAACGTCGGGCGCGCCACCATCCTCGGCACCCTCGGTGCCGCCCTCGTCTATCTGCTCGGCACCCTCGCCGTCTTCGGCACCGTCGCCCACGACAAGCTCGTCGGCTCCACCGCGCCGTTCTCCGACGCCGTCAACGTCATGTTCGGCGGCTCCTGGGGCGGTACGGCGGTGGCGCTCGCGGCGGTCGTGTCGATCCTCGGCGCCCTCAACGGCTGGACGCTGCTCAGCGCCCAGACGCCGTACGCCGCAGCCAAGGACGGCCTCTTCCCGCCCGCCTTCGCGAAGAAGCGGCGCGGGGTGCCGACCGTGGGCGTCCTGGTCACCGTCGTCCTCGCCTCGCTGCTCACCGTCTACAACTACACGGCCGGATCGAGCGGCGTCTTCGAGTCCCTCGTCCTGATCACCACGTTCACCGCGACCGTGCCCTACCTCCTGGCCACCGCCGCGCAGATCTACTTCCTCGTCTCCGGGCGGGGCGAGCGCGTCGACCGTGCCCGCCTGGTGCGGGACGGCGTCCTCGCGGGCATCGCGTGCGGCTTCTCCATGTGGCTCGTCGCCGGGTCCGGATACGCGGCGGTCTACCAGGGAGTCCTGTTCCTCTTCGCGGGCGTGCTCGTCCACGCGTGGATGGCGGCCCGCAAGGAGCGGACCGCCACCCACTGATGCCCCGGGCTACCGGGCGAGCGGTGCCATCACCCAGCGGCGGGTGACGAACATGCCGTCGGGCGAGCCGATCTCGATCAGCTTGCGGGCGGCCGGGTAGGCCTCGTTGCCCTCGATCTCATAGCCGACCTCGAACGTGCCTGGCACGTCCCTGACCTCGGGCTCACGCTGTGCGGCAGCGGCCCGGCCGTTCTGCTCGTCGGCCGTGACGGTGGCGAGCTCGGCGAGCAGTTTGCGCTGGGCGGCGGCGAGTGCCTCGCGCGGGTCGCGTGCCCGCTGCGGGGCGGCCGCGGCCTTGCCGGCCGCGGGAGGCGGCGCGATGTCGGTGCTCGGCTCGCGCGTCGTGCCGGTGGTGTCGCGTGTGGAGATCTGCGCCTGGACGACGGTCGCGTCGTTGTCCAGGCCCACCCGGATGAGACCGCGGTCGGGCGTGATGACCGGTATGCCGTCGAAGACCTGCCGGAACGTCACGTGGGTCTCAAGGGTCACCGGCTCGCCGAGCTCGGTGCCGTCCTTCGCGCCGGAGTTCTGCATCAGGTCGTGCACGCTGTCCACGACCAGCTCGGCGCCGTCGGCGTGCTGCTCGGCGAACGCGCGGGCCACCTCGACCGCCCGCTCCGTGGGCAACCGCCGCAGGTTGCGGTGGTTGGCCTCGGCGAGCTTGACCCACCGGACGGCGTGCGGAGCCGTGGAGACGGTCCGGTCACCGGAGGTGGCGCTGAGCACGCCCTGCCGCTCGACCTGCACCTCTTGCAGCGCCGCCGACGGGAAGTCGGCGATGCGGCCCGTCTTGGTGAGCTCCTCGCCCGGGTCGCGCGGCGCGAGCTGCACGATCTGCGGGCTGCTCGGCGCCTGCGTCACCGGCTCCCGGAGGGAGTCGCGCGCGTAGTACCAGCGCCACACGTACCAGTTGTCCGGCACGTGCTCGCGGTAGAGGGTGCGTTCGCCGTTGAGGCGGGCGGTGGCGTCGGCCTGGTTGACGCCGACCGCGCAGACCGAGGGCGCCTGGCCCTTGTAGATGTCCCAGCTCGCGTTCAGCCACGCGTCGGTGAACGTCTGCCCGGCCCGCCACTTCTCCCAGAACTTCTTGCCGTAGTCCGGACTGTCGATGCTGACGGTCTCGAACCCGAAGATCATGCGGAAGCCGATGTTGGCCCCCGCCCAGGTGCGGATCGGGGAGTGCCCGCCGGTGACCTTCAGCGAGTCACAGGTCGACCAGAAGACGTAGTTCGCCTTCTCGTTGCCGAGCGCCATCCGGTTCGAGATCGCGTCGCTGCGGCCGTCCCAGACGGCGCCGAGTGGCGCGAAGAAGACGCCGTTGTTGTCCATGCCGCCGTGGCCCGAGTGGTACACGGCGACCACCGCGTCCATGCCGTAGCGGTCCTGCCAGTTGTCGTACGTCTCCTCGTACGCCCAGACCTGCGCCCCACCGTCCGCGAACCAGAAGTTGCGGTCGTAGAACTGCTGCAGGTACGCCAGCCACCCGGTGGCGTCCCCGTGCGTGTGGAAGAGAGGTGACTGGTTGACGAACTTCTGGATGCTGAAGGCCCCCCACCAGCCGAAGGTGGAGTCACGGTCACCGGCGGCTCCGGGTTTCGCACCCTCCAGCGGAGACGGACCGCGTTCCGAGTAATTCATGCGCATGGCCAAACCCCCTGAGTGGACTCCTCGTCCCGTGGGCGAGGGGGCCTCAAAGTGTCACCGCGGACGCGCCTTGCACAGTTGGCATTTCGGCCATAGCGACCGTGCCCCGGGGCTGCCCTGATGCCTCAGGAGCCCCGGTGGAGAGGGCCGGTCTTGCGCGTGTGCCGCGCCCGGGTGTGATCGGATGGGTGCACGGACGTTCCGGAACGCATCTCGGAACCACACTGAAGGGATCTACATCGTGGCTACCACGCGCTCCGCGCACACGGTCTGGGAAGGCAACCTGACGGAGGGGACGGGCACCGTCACCTTCGACTCCTCCGGGATCGGGGAGCAGGCGGTTTCCTGGCCGTCCCGCGCCGAGCAGGCGAACGGCAAGACCAGCCCGGAAGAGCTGATCGCCGCCGCGCACTCCAGCTGCTTCTCCATGGCCTTCTCGAACGGTCTGAACAGCGCGGGCACCCCGCCGACCCGCCTGGTCACGTCCGCCGACGTGACGTTCCAGCCGGGCACCGGCATCACCGGCATCCACCTCACCGTCGAGGGCACGGTGCCGGGCATCGACGAGGCGGCGTTCGTCGCCGCCGCCGAGGACGCCAAGGCGAACTGCCCCGTGAGCCAGGCGCTGACGGGCACGACGATCACGCTGACGGCGAAGCTCGCCTGATCCAGGCCCGAAGCACGGCCTTTCCGGCCGATCCCCGACTGTGCCGCCGTCCTTCATGGGCGGCGGCACAGTCATGGGCGGCATTGACAACAAGCCGCTCAAGTTTTGTGATGGAGGTCGAAGTACGCCGGGAAACGGGCTCGCGTTGAAGGGGACTGGACATGGCACGTGCAGTCGGGATCGACCTCGGTACGACGAACTCGGTGGTGGCCGTCCTGGAGGGCGGTGATCCCACGGTCGTCGCCAACGCGGAGGGAGCGCGCACCACACCTTCGGTCGTCGCCTTCGCGAAGAACGGCGACGTGCTCGTCGGGGAGGTCGCCAAGCGACAGGCGGTCACCAACGTGGAGCGGACCGCACGCTCCGTCAAGCGCCACATGGGCGACGGGGTTTGGCGCTTCCCGGAGGGCGGGTCCGTGGAAGGCACGCGGTACACCGCGCAGGAGCTCTCCGCCCGCGTCCTGCAGAAGCTCAAGCGTGACGCCGAGTCCTATCTGGGCGAGGACGTCACGGACGCGGTCGTCACCGTCCCCGCCTACTTCGACGACACGCAGCGCCAGGCCACCAAGGAAGCGGGCGAGATCGCGGGCCTGAACGTCCTGCGCATCATCAACGAGCCGACGGCCGCCGCCCTCGCGTACGGACTCGACAAGGGTGACGACCAGACGGTCCTCGTCTTCGACCTCGGAGGCGGCACCTTCGACGTCTCGCTCCTGGAGATGGGCGACGGCGTCATCGAGGTGAAGGCCACCAACGGCGACACGCAGCTGGGCGGCGACGACTGGGACCAGCGCATCGTCGAGTATCTGGTGCGGCAGTTCAAGAACGCGCACGGAGTGGACCTCGGCAAGGACAAGATGGCGGTGCAACGCCTGCGGGAGGGTGCCGAGAAGGCGAAGATCGAGCTGTCCTCGTCGAGCGAGACGGACATCAACCTGCCGTACGTGACGGCGTCGGCGGACGGCCCCCTGCACCTGGCGGAGAAGCTGACGCGCGCTCAGTTCCAGGAGCTGACGGCGGACTTGCTGGAGCGCTGTCGCGGCCCCTTCCACCAGGCGGTGAAGGATGCGGGCATCAAGCTCTCCGCCGTCGACCACGTGATCCTGGTGGGCGGCTCGACGCGGATGCCGGCGGTGACGGAACTGGTGAAGGAGCTCACCGGGAGCGAGCCGCACAAGGGGGTCAACCCGGATGAGGTGGTGGCGCTCGGCGCGGCGCTCCAAGCCGGTGTGATCAGGGGCGACGTGAAGGATGTCCTGCTCCTGGACGTGACGCCGCTGTCCCTCGGAATCGAGACCAAGGGCGGCATCATGACCAAGCTCATCGAACGCAACACGACCATTCCCACCCGGCGTTCGGAGACCTTCTCGACCGCCGAGGACAACCAGCCGTCGGTCGGCATCCAGGTCTTCCAGGGGGAGCGGGAGATCGCCGCGTACAACAAGAAGCTGGGCGTCTTCGACCTGACGGGGCTGCCGCCGGCGCCGCGTGGCGTGCCCAAGATCGAGGTCACCTTCGACATCGACGCCAACGGAATCATGCACGTGTCCGCCAAGGACGAGGCGACGGGGCGCGAGCAGCGCATGACGGTGACGGGCGGCTCCGCACTGCCCAAGGACGACATCAACCGCATGGTGCGGGAGGCCGAGGAACACGCCGAGGAGGACCGCAAGCGGCGCGACGCCGCCGAGACCCGCAACCAGGCGGAGCAGCTCGTCTACCAGACCGAGCGGTTCCTGCGGGAGAACGAGGAGCGGATCCCGGCGGACACGAGGACCGAAGTGGAGATGGCGGCAACGGAGTTGAAGGGCCTTCTGAAGGACAGGGCCGACGACACGGCGGCGCTGCGCGCGGGCGTCGAGAAGCTGGCCTCGGTCAGCCAGCGGATGGGGCAGGCCATGTACGCGGCTTCCGGCGGGGGCGCCCAACAGGAACCGGAAGCTCCGGGGGCCTCTGCCGAGGAGGGCGTGGTCGACGCGGAGATCGTGGACGACGAGAAGCCGGGGGAGGCAGGAAAGGAGGACAAGGGGTAGCCCCCTGCTAGGACCCCGTTCTCTCCCACCCCCGCCGCTCCGGACGCGGTCCGACCCGGCGGGGGTCCTTGCTCCGGTACACCACATACGGCCGGAACAGATACTGCACCGGCGCGCTGAACATGTGCACCAGCCGCGTGAACGGGATGAGCGCGAACAGCGCCATCCCGACCACCGCGTGGATCTGGTACATGACCGGCACTCCCGCCATCAGACCCGTGTCCGGCTGGAGGGTGAACAGGCTGCGTGCCCAAGGCGCCATCGACTCGCGGTAGTTGTAGCCCGAGCCCGATGTGTGCGCCAGCTTGGCCACCATGCCGAGCACGATCGCCGTGAACAGCACGAGGTACATCAGCTTGTCGTTGGCGGTCGTCGCCCGGAACACCGGCGCGTTCGTGCGCCGCCGGTAGAGCAGCAGCAGGATGCCCAGCACCAGCAGGACTCCCGCCGCCGTGCCGCCGTACAGCGAGAACAGGTGGTACGCGTGCTCGCTCACGCCCACCTTCTCCGTCCACGACTCCGGGATGAAGAGCCCCACCAGATGCCCGACGAGGACGAACAGAATCCCGTAGTGGAACATCGGCGACGCGATGTTCAGGAGCTTCGACTCGTACACCTGGGAAGAGCGCGTCGTCCATCCGAACTTGTCGTAGCGGTAGCGCCACAGAAGGCCCGCCACGAGCAGGACGAAGGCCACGTACGGGATGACGCCCCACAGCAGCGTTCTCATCAGTGCTCCCCGGTCAGTGCGAAGGGTTCGAGGCCGACGTCCTCCCGTGGCGGCCCCGACCTGGCCAGTGCCTGCGCCTCGGCACGGTCCTTCGGCGAGGGCCCCGGCAGCGTCGCGCACACCGCCGCGAGGACGGACGCGTAGGGCGTACCGAAGTCGGTGAGGGCGAGCCGCAGCAGTTCGAGACCCGGCCGGTGCTCCTCCAGGAGGACAGGACCCGCGTGCGCCGAGAACTCCAGGACCGCGGGCAGGAAGTCCGGCAGCTCCTCGCCCGTGAACTCCAGGCCGTGCTCCCGGTAGACCTCCTTGAAGCGGACCAGGGCCATCCCGCGCCGGCGCGTGTCACCGTCGCGCCACCAGCTCAGATAGAGGCTGTGGCGGTTCTTGAAGTCGAAGACCTGGACGTAGTGCGCGGCGAGATCGGTGGCTTCCGTCGCTGCCGCGTGCGCCAAAAATGGCTCCAACGCGGGCGCCGCTTCTTTCAGTTGGGGCAGCAGGGCGCGGAACTCCTCGTCCGGATAGGCCAGGCAGTGCGCGGCTGCCTGGTAGAGCACGGCGTGGTCGCTCACAGGGTGTCCTTCTCGGTCGCGGAGGGCTGCTCGTCGGCGGTCTGCCGGTCCCGCAGGGTGTGGAAGTTCTCGACGGTCACCAGTGGCAACTGCCTGCGCCCCGAGTCCTGACCGAACGGACCGTCGCCGCCCGCCCCCGGACCGCCCTCGAAGTCGAGGCTGCACGCGTCGGGCAGCGCGGATTCCTCCAGGCGCCGCGCGTCACCGACGGCCGCGGTCGGGATGACGTAGCGGTCCTCGTACTTGGCGATGGCCAGGAGCCGGTACATCTCCTCGATCTCCTGGCCCGACATGCCCACGGCCCCGGCTACCGAACTGTCGGGCCGCTCCCCGAGGTTGATGGCCCGCATGTGAGCCCGCATCGCCGCCAGCTTCTCCAGCGAGGCCCGCACCGGGCCCACGTCACCGGCCGTGAAGATCTCCGCCAGGTATTCCAGCGGGATGCGCAGTGTGTCGATCGCGCCGAAGAGGTTGTCCAGGTCCTCGCCGTCGTGCCCGGTCTCGCTCAACGCGTCCACCACCGGCGAGAGCGGCGGGATGTACCAGACCATCGGCATCGTGCGGTACTCCGGATGCAGCGGGAGCGCCACCTTGTACGTGCTGATCAGGGCGTGCACGGGGGAGCGCCGTGCCGCCTCGACCCAGTCGTGGCCGATCCCGGCCTGCTCGGCCTCGCGCCGCACCTCGGGGTCCTCCGGGTCGAGGAAGACCCCCAACTGGGCTTCGTACAGCGCCTTGTCGTCCTGCACCGACGCCGCTCGGGTCACTCTGTCGGCGTCGTAGAGGATCACGCCGAGGTAGCGAAGGCGCCCCACGCACGTCTCCGAGCAGACGGTGGGCAGCCCCACCTCCAGGCGCGGATAGCACATGGTGCACTTCTCGGCCTTGCCGGTGCGGTGGTTGAAGTACACCTTCTTGTACGGGCACCCCGTCACGCACTTGCGCCAGCCCCGGCAGCCGTCCTGGTCGACGAGGACGATGCCGTCCTCCTCGCGCTTGTACATCGCCCCGGACGGGCAGGACGCCACGCACGACGGGTTCAGGCAGTGCTCGCAGATCCGCGGCAGGTAGAACATGAAGGTCTGCTCGAAGGCGAACTTCACCTTCTCGGCGGCCTTCTCGCGGGTCTTGGCCACCATCGGGTCGAGGCCGCCGTGCTCCGTCACGCCGCCCAGGTTGTCGTCCCAGTTCGACGACCACTCGATCTTCATGGGTTTGCCGCTGATCAGCGAACGCGGTTCGGCTACCGGGTAGTCGTCGCCGAGCGGGGCGTCGGTGAGGTTCCTGTACTCGTACGTCCAGGGCTCGTAGTAGTCCTTGATCTCCGGCAGCTTGGGGTTGGAGAAGATCTCAAGAAGGGCCTTGACCCGGCCGCCGTTCTTGAGCTTCAGAGCGCCCCGCTTGTTCAGTTCCCAGCCGCCGCGCCACTTCTCCTGGTCCTCGTAGCGGCGCGGATAGCCCTGGCCCGGACGGGTCTCGACGTTGTTGAACCAGACGTACTCCATGCCGTCCCGGTTGGTCCACGCCTGCTTGCAGGTGACGGAGCAGGTGTGGCAGCCGATGCACTTGTCGAGGTTCATCACCATCGCGATCTGTGCCATGACGCGCATCTAGTACTCCACCTTCTGCGAGCGGCGGCGGATGACCGTCACCTCGTCGCGCTGGTTGCCCGTCGGGCCGAGGTAGTTGAAGGCCCACGACAACTGGGCGTAGCCGCCGATGAGATGGGACGGCTTGAGGATGAGGCGGGTCAGGGAGTTGTGGATGCCGCCGCGCTTGCCGGTGGTCTCCGCCTTGGGCACGTTGACCGTGCGCTCCTGCGCGTGGTGCATGTAGACCGTGCCGGCCGGCATCCGGTGCGAGACGATCGCGCGCGCCACCACGACGCCGTTGCGGTTGACGGCCTCGATCCAGTCGTTGTCCTGCACGCCGATCGCCTCCGCGTCCTGCGGTGACATCCAGACGCACTGCCCGCCCCGGGAGAGCGACAGCATGAAGAGGTTGTCCTGGTACTCGGAGTGGATGGACCACTTGTTGTGCGGGGTGAGGTAGCGGACCGTCACCTCCTTCTCGCCGTCCGGGCCGAGCCGTGGCTCCCCGAACAGTCGGTTCATGTCCAGGGGCGGCCGGTAGACGGGCATCGCCTCGCCCAGCTCGTGGATCCAGTCGTGGTCGAGGAAGAAGTGCTGGCGCCCGGTGAGCGTGTGCCACGGCTTCAGGTGCTCGGTGTTGAGCGTGAACGCGGTGTAGCGCCGGCCGCCGGACTCGCTGCCCGACCACTCGGGCGAGGTGATCACGGGAACGGGGGCCGCCTGGGTGTCGGCGTACGTGATGCGCTTGCCCTCGTGCTCGGCGGCCAGGTGCGCCATCTCCTGGCCGGTGCGCGCCTCCAGGGTGTGGAAGCCCTGCGTCGCGAGGCGGCCGTTGGTCGTGCCGGACAGGGCGAGGATGGTGTTCGCCGCCTTCACCGCCGTGTCCAGGGCGGGGCGCCCGTCGGCGGGGCCGCCGCGCACGACGCCGTTGCGTTCGCGCAGCTCGTCGACTTCCTGGTCGGGCCGCAGCGCGATGCCCTTCGCGGGCAGGCCCAGCTTCTCCGCGAGCGGGCCGAGCGCCGCGAACTTCGCGCCGATCGCGGTGTAGTCGCGCTCGACCAGCGACAGCCCCGGCATCGTCTTGCCCGGGATCGCCTCGCACTCGCCCTTGCGCCAGTCCAGGACGACACCGCCGGGCTGCGCCGTCTCGCCGGGGGTGTCGTGCTGGAGGGCGGTGGCGACGACGTCCTTGCGTACGCCGAGGTGGTCCACGGCCAGCTCGCTGAGCCGTTCCGCGATCGCCTTGAACGTGTCGAAGTCGGTGCGGGCCTGCCAGGGCGGGTCGACGGCCGGGGTGAAGGAGTGGACGTAGGGGTGCATGTCCGTGGAGGACAGGTCGTGCTTCTCGTACCAGGTCGCCGCGGGCAGGACCACGTCCGAGAGCAGCGTCGACGACGTCTGCCGGAAGTCCAGCGAGACGAGCAGATCGAGCTTGCCCTCCGGGGCCTCGTCGCGCCACGTCACCGTCGAGGGACGCTCGTCGGGCGCAGCCTCCTCGGCCCGCAGCGAGGAGTGCGTGCCGAGCAGATGCTTGGTGAAGTACTCCGCGCCCTTGGCCGACGAGCCGAGCAGATTGGCGCGCCACAGGGTCAGGACGCGCGGCCAGTTCTCCGGGGCGTCCGGGTCCTCGCAGGCGAAGTTGAGGGTGCCCGCCTTGAGCTCGTCGACGACGTTGGCGACCGGGTCGTCCGAAGTCTCCCCCAGGACCAGGGAGTTGCGGTCGAACGTCGGGTACGAGGGCATCCATCCGGTGCGCGCGGACAGGGCCAGGCAGTCGGCGCCCGTCATGCCCGCGAACCGTCCCTCGCCGAGGGGAGAGGCGAGCACGTCCGCCGCGAACTTGTCGTAGCGCCACTGGTCGGTGTTCAGGAACCAGTACGCGGTACCGATCATCTGCCGTGGCGGCCTGCTCCAGTCGTTGGCGCTGGCGAGGGTCGCCCAGCCGGTCGCGGGGCGGCACTTCTCCTGCCCCACGTAGTGCGCCCAGCCGCCGCCGTTGCGGCCCTGGCAGCCGGTGAGCTGGAGCAGAGCGAGGAAGGCGCGGTAGATCGTCTCGGAGTGGAACCAGTGGTTGGTCCCGGCCCCCATGAGGATCATGCAGCGGCCGCGTGACTTCTCGGCGGTCCGCGCGAACTCCCGCGCGATCTTCACCGCCTTCGCGGCCGGCACCGAGGTGTGCGCCTCCTGCCAGCCGGGGGTGCCGGGCGCGTCGGCATCCTCGTACGAAGCGGGCCAGTCGCCCGGTAGCCCCTCGCGCCCGACGCCGTACTGGGCGAGCAGCAGGTCGAAGACCGTCGTGACGAGCGGCCCGTCCTGGCCGCCGAGGCGCGTGGCGGGCACCCCGCGGCGGACGACCTCGCCGCGGCCCTGGCCGTGCGTGCCGCCCTCGGTGTCGAAGCGGGGGAGCAGCACCTCGACGCCCGCCGCGACGTCGGAGCCGTGCAGGGAGAGCTGCGGCTTGATGTCGCCGAGCTCCAGGTTCCACTTGCCCTTGCCGGACTCGGTCCAGCGGAAGCCGAGCGAGCCGTTCGGGACGGCGGGCTGCCCGGTGTTCTCGTCCAGGACGGCCGTCTTCCAGTCGCCGCCCTCGCCGCCCTGGCCGAGATCGGTCGCGCGCAGGAACTTCGACGGGACGAACGCGCCGTCGCGCTCGGTCAGCGTCACCAGGAACGGCAGGTCGGTGAACGTGCGGACGTAGTCGGTGAAGAAGTCCGTCTGCCGGTCGACGAAGAACTCCTTCAGGATGACGTGGCCCATCGCGATGGCGAGGGCGCCGTCCGTACCGGGGTGCGGGTGCAGCCACTCGTCGGCGAACTTCGTGTTGTCCGCGTAGTCCGGGGACACGACCACCACCTTCTGGCCCCGGTAGCGCGCCTCGGCCATCCAGTGCGCGTCCGGTGTCCGCGTCACCGGGACGTTCGAGCCCCACATCATCAGGTACGCGGCGTCCCACCAGTCGCCCGACTCCGGTACGTCGGTCTGGTCACCGAACACCTGTGGCGAAGCCACCGGCAGGTCCGCGTACCAGTCGTAGAAGGACAGCATGGGAGCGCCGATCAGCGACATGAAGCGGGCGCCCGCCGCGTGCGACACCATCGACATCGCGGGGATGGGGGAGAAGCCCGCCACCCGGTCGGGGCCGTGCGTCTTGATCGTGTGGACGTGCGCCGCCGCGATGATCTCGACGGCCTCGTCCCAGGTCGCCCGCACGAGCCCGCCCTTGCCGCGCGCCCGCTGGTACCTCCTGCGCCGCTCCGGGTCCCCCTGGATGTCCGCCCAGGCCAGGACCGGGTCCCGCAGCCGGGACTTCGCCTCGCGGTACATCTCCAGGAGTACGCCCCGCAGATACGGGTAGCGCACGCGGGTCGGTGAGTACGTGTACCAGGAGAACGCGGCGCCGCGGGGGCAGCCGCGCGGCTCGTACTCGGGGCGGTCGGGGCCGACGGAGGGGTAGTCGGTCTGCTGGGTCTCCCAGGTGATGATGCCGTCCTTGACGTACACCTTCCAGCGGCAGGAGCCCGTGCAGTTCACGCCGTGCGTCGAGTTCACGACCTTGTCGTGGCTCCATCGGTCCCGGTAGAAGGCGTCCGCGTCCCGGCCGCCGACGAGTCCGATGCTGTGCAGGTCGGGGGCGGCGGTGCCACGGCGGAAGAACTTCCCCGCACGCAGTAGCGCGGCGCCGGGCTCGGTCGTCTCTGTCACCCTTGAGCTCCCTAAGTCTGCCTTTCAACGAACCTAGGTGCGCGGTGATGGGGGCACACGGCGGCGACCGCCGTACGGGTTGTGGCTCCCTTCGGCGCTCCGGGGGCGCCGCCCTTACCTCTGAGGTAATCGACCCCCGCCCGCGGTCCGGGCAGGGTGGTCCCACCGGACCCGGTCCGGCGCACTCCGGACCGGATCCGGCCTTCTCTCCCCACCGCCGCTTGGAGGCAGCACCTCATGTCGACGTACTCCGTACACCCGCTCAACGCACTGGCCCGCACGAACGACGCGAAGACGATGCTGCGGCGCTTCCTCGCCCTCGACGCGGTCGTGACCACCGGGAACGGCCTCGCGTACGTGGCCGCCTCGGGCCCCCTCGGCCGGTTCCTCGGCATCGACACGGGGCTCCTGCTCGCCCTCGGCGTCTTCCTCACGCTGTACGGCGTGGGCGTCGGCTACCTCGCGTCGCGCAAGAGCCCGCCCACGCTTCCCGTCCGGGGGGTGATCGAGGCGAACGCGGCCTGGGCGGTGCTCAGTGTCGTCGCCCTCGTCGCCTGGCTGTCGCCCAGCACCGCGGGCGCCGTGTGGATCCCGCTCCAGGCCCTGACCGTCGGAGGTTTCGCCGCCCTGCAGTACGCGGCACTGCGGTCCCTGCGGGCTTAGGTGCCGGGAGGACCCTCGGTGTTGGGCTCAGGACGCCGACTGGAGGTACTTGACCGTCGCCGGATCGGCCGGGAGGAGCGTCTCGATGGCCAGTTCGGCGACCGTCACGTCCATGGGGGTGTTGAAGGTGGAGATCGACGAGACGAAGGACAGCAGATGCCCGTCGTGCTCGATGCGCAGCGGCAGCGCGAAGTACGGCACGCCGCTCCCCGTCCCGTCGGCCTCGAACACGTCGACACCGGGGTCCTGTACCGGGTACGCCGACACCTCCTCGTACACCGCACGCAGCGCGTCGGACCGCTGCAGCGCGATCTGCCGCTCCATCTGATGCAGCAGGTGTCCGCGCCACTCACGCAGATTGCGGATCTTGGGGGCGAGGCCCTCCGGGTGCAGCGTGAGCCGCATGGCGTTCAGGGGCGGCCGCAGGACGTGCTCGGGGACGCCGTCGAGGATCATCGCGATGCCGCGGTTCGCGGCGACCACGTCGTACGCCGCGTCGACGACCAGGGCGGGGTAGGGCTCGTACCCGCGCAGGAGCTGCTCGAGGCCTTCCCGCAGGGTGCCCATCGAGGGGTCGTCCATCGGGGTCTCCCGGAAGCGGGGCGCGTAACCGGCCGCCAGGAGCAGGGAGTTGCGCTCCCGTACGGGTACGTCGAGGTGCTCGGCGAGGCGCAGCACGATCTCCTCGCTCGGGCGTGACCTGCCGGTCTCGATGAAGCTGATGTGCCGCGCCGACGAGTCGGCGCGCAGGGCCAGTTCCAGCTGACTCACCTTGCGCCGCTCGCGCCAGCCGCGCAGGAGGGGGCCGACGCCGGTGCTTTCCTTGGTGGACACGGCAGTTGTCATACCCAGACAGTAATCGAAGGGGTTCGACCGAGTGGCCTGATCAGGGCCTCGCGGGAGGCGATGTGGCAGGCTGAGGGATGTACGTGCACCCATACGCCGTTGTCCAGGAGAAGGGCGTGGCCATGTCACTCGAACCGCTGTCACAGAAGGACGTCGAGGAGCGGCTCGCGGAGCTGCCAGGCTGGTCGCTCGAAGGCGATCGCATCACCCGCTCCTTCCAGCTCGGCTCGCACTTCGCCGCGACCGCGATGGTCGTCCACATCGCGCAGATCCAGCAGGACCTCGGCCACCACTCCGAGCTGACGCTGGGCTACAACACCGTCTCCCTGTCCGTGAACACGCACAGCGTGGGCGGCGCTCTCACCGTGCTCGACTTCGAGCTGGCCGGCCGAGTCGAAGAGCTGGCGGTCGGCCACGGGGCGGTCTGAGCGGGGATGCTGGACTACGGCAAGGAAGCCGACCGCTACGACGCCTCGCGCGGCGGTGAGCCACGCGCCGAAGCCGCCGCCGCGGCGGTCCGTGGCCTGCTCCCGCCGGACACCCGCACCCTCCTGGACGTCGCCTGCGGCACGGGCCTGGTCACCCGGAGCCTTGCCGGGGCGGGCCTGAGGGTGACCGGAGTGGACGCGGCGCACGGCATGGCGCGCATGGCGTCGGACCGGCTGCCGGGGGCCATCGTCCTTGGTGACAGCCGCCGACTCCCCTTCCCCGACGCCTCGTTCGACGCCGTGTGCGCGGTGTGGCTGCTCCATCTGCTGTCAGGCCCCGAGGAGGCGGCAGCGGTCGTCGCCGAGTGCGCCCGGGTGCTGCGGCCCGGCGGCGTGTTCGTCACGACCGTCGACAAGGCCGCCGCCCACGACGTGGGCAGCGACATCGACGCCGTGCTCGCCCCGCGCCCGGTGGGCCCGGCGGTCGACCGCGCCCAGGCGGTCGAGGCGTACGCGGCCGCGCGGGGCCTGACTCCGGCCGGTGGGTCCCGCTTCCGGGGCCACGGCCAGGGGCGCACACCCCGCTCCACGGTCGAGGACATCGGCCGGGGCTGGTTCACGCGCATCACGCCCGGCAGCCCTCTGGCCGCGCGGCTCGTGGAGGGTCTCGCGGCCCTGCCGGACCAGGAAGTGCCACGCCAGGACCCGCGATTCGCGCTCAGGTCGTTCAGGATGCCGCCCGGCGCGTGAACCGCATCGACCAGTTGGTCAGCCAGGTCCGCCCCTCGTCGACGGAGAAGGCCTGCTCCCAGTGGGCGGTGCTCGCGGAGATGTCCGACCAGACGAAGCGCACGCGCACGGCCTTGCCGTCGTGCCGGTCGTCCCCGTAGAACTCGCCGCGGCCGTCCGCCCCGAAGCGGCCGTAGACGGGCGGGAAGAGCTTGCCGCTGCGGCTCGACGACCAGTTCAGCGACCACTGCTCGGTCTCCCGGTCGAAGAGCCGCAGGGTCAGGCCCTTGACACCCTCGCCTGCGCAGTCCACCTCATCGATGTTGGCGGCTCCGTCGAAGAGGCTCCAGCAGCGGCTGACGGCCGTGAACTCCTCCCACCCGCTCGCCGGGTCGAGGAAGTCTGTCCGTCGGCGGTGCGCGACGTCCCAGTTCCCGAAGAAGAAGTCGAAGTCGTGCGGGCTGCTCATGAGCGGTGGTCTCCTGTGGTGCCGTCGGGCAGGGTGTCGGTGACGTAGGCGTCGAGATCGGCAGGGCCGGGCGAGTCGGGCGTGAGCAAGTGCCGTACCCAGGCGTCGCGTTCGTGCAGCAGGGGAGGCAGCTCCCAGACGCAGCCGATCAACGGCCGGTCCAGGAGCACGAAGTGCGTCGGATCCTGATCGGGGCAGCCGAGCGCGGGCTGACCGGCGACGGCGATCCGGCAGTGCAGGACGTTGTCCCACACCCAGCTGTACGCGTTGAGGTAGGCGCCGCTGTCCCCGCCACGGTGCAGCACGACGAACGTCGCGGGCGGCGTGCCGTCCGGCTCGGGGAGGAGCCGGGGCAGGACCTCGTACGCCGCCTTCTCCACACCGGGATCGATGCCCGCCGGGTCGGCGGTGACGTGATAGCGCTTGACGCGTCGCCCGGCCACCTCGATGGGTGGTGGCGAGTACCGCAGTTTCTCCTGAAAGGGCATGTCAGGGACGCTAGGCCCACTTCACTGACATCCTGTGTCAGTGAAAGCTGACCGGCTCGTCTCGATCCTCCTGCTGCTCCAGACCAGGGGCCGGATGACGGCCGCCCAGCTGGCCGCCGACCTCGAGGTGTCGGTCCGGACGGTCTACCGGGACGTCGAGGCCCTGCACACCGCCGGAATCCCGCTCTACGGGGACGCGGGCCACGCGGGCGGCTACCGCCTCCTGGACGGCTACCGCACCCGGCTCACCGGCCTGACCGCGCCGGAGGCGCAGGCGCTCTTCCTGGCGGGAGCACCGGGCCCCGCCGCCGCCCTGGGCCTCGGCCCGGTTCTCGCCGCCGCCCAGCTCAAGGTGCGCGCGGCGCTCCCGGCCGAGCTGCGCCCGCACGCCGACCGGGTCGGCGCCCGTTTCCATCTGGACGCGCCGGGCTGGTACGCGCGCGCCGACGACGTACCCCACCTGACCGCGGTCGCCGCCGCGGTCTGGGACAGCCGCGTCCTGCACGTCCGCTACCGCCGCTGGAGGGCCCCCACAGAAGTGGAGCGCAGCCTGCGACCGTACGGCCTGGTCCTCAAGGCGGGCCGCTGGTACGTGATAGCCGCGGCAACGGAAGAGGGCGAGCCGCGCACGTACCGAGTCGACCAGATCCTCCAACTGGACGGCACACAGGAGCAGTTCGAGATCCCCCCGCACTTCGACCTGGCGGCGTACTGGGGGTCGTACCAGGAAGCCTTCCACGCGCGGCTGCAGCAGGGCGAGGCGGTCGTGCGCCTGGCGCCGCACGCGGTGTCCCGGCTGACGGGCCCCGCGGCCCGAGCCGCCGAGGCGACGGGCCGCGCCGAACCCGGCGGCGGGGGCTGGATCCGGGCGGTGCTGCCCATCGAGTCCGTCGATCACGCCCACGACGAGTTCCTCCGCCTGGGCGCGGACATCGAGGTACTTGAACCGCCGGAACTGCGCGCGCGGTTGGCCGCGACGGCGCAACAACTGCACGCACGCTACTCCTGACCGGAACGGCGCATCGCGTTTGCCGAAACCGCAAGGCGACTGGCCGTGAGGGAGGCGACGGCGCACGCTGGACACGGCTCGGACACCACACCCCCGACACGCGAAGGCGGCGGCAGAACATGGCTCACGACCACAAGGGCGGCCACAAGCACGGCCACCACCACGAGGACATCGACTGGGCCACCATGGGTCCGATGCTGGAGCGGAACGCGGAGCTCGCCGCCCCGCAGAACCGCGAGATCGCGGAGTGGCTGCGCACCTGGCAGCCGGGGCCGAACCTGATCGCGGACGTCGGCAGTGGCTCCGGCTCCATCTCCTTCCTCCTTGCCGAGATCTTCCCCAAGGCGGAGGTGATCGCGGTGGACCCGGCGGAGCCCCTCCTGGAGCGCGCACGGGAGCGGGCGGCCCGAGAGGGGCTGACGGACCGGGTCAGCACGCTCCAGGCGGAACTCCCGGAGGGGATCGGCGCGATGCCGCTCGCGGACCTTCTCTGGATCGGCAGGGCCCTGCACCACGTAGGCGACCAGGAGAGCGCCCTGGCCGCCCTCGCGGACCGCCTCGCACCGGGCGGCGCGATCGCACTCCTGGAGGGCGGCCTGGCCCAGCGCAGCCTGCCCCGCGACATCGGCTTCGGCAGGCCGGGCCTCCAGACCCGCTTCGACCTGGCGGACGACGAGTGGTTCACGCGGATGAGGGCGGACCTGCCGGGCGCGAAGGCGGTCACGGAGGACTGGCCCACGCTCCTCACGGAGGCGGGCCTGCGCCACGCGGGCACCCGCACGTTCCTCCTGGACCTGCCGGCCCCTGTCTCCGACGCGGCCCGCGCCCAGATCATCTCGGAGCTCTCCCGCCGCCGCGAGATGCACGAGGACACCCTCGACCCCGAAGACCTGGCAACGGTGGACCGCCTCCTGGACGAGAACGACGACCAGAGCCTGCATCACCGGCCCGACGTGTTTCTGCTGTCGGCGCAGACGGTGTATGTGGGGGTCAAGGAGTAAGGGCCCAGGGACAGTTGAAGGGCGCCGCTCCCCGGTGCGGTGGGAGTGACGCCCTTCGATGAATCCGCTGTCTAGGCGACGTCGAACGTAGCCGGGTCGGGCCCCAGTCGGCGGTCCTCGTTCAGTGCGCTGATCGCGGCCATGTCCTCGGGGTCGAGCTCGAAGCCGAAGACGTCGATGTTCTCCTTGATCCGCGACGGCGTCACGGACTTGGGGATCACCACGTTGCCCAGCTGGATGTGCCAGCGCAGGACGACCTGGGCCGGCGTGCGGCCGTGCTTCTGGGCGATCGCGATGATCGCCGGGACCTCCAGGAGGCCCTTGCCCTGACCGAGCGGGGACCAGGCCTCCGTGGTGATGCCCTGCTCCGCGTGGAACTCGCGGGAGGCGCGCTGCTGGAGGTGCGGGTGGAGCTCGATCTGGTTGACCGCCGGGATGGCCGACGTCTCGGCCAGAAGCTGCTCCAGGTGCTCGGGCAGGAAGTTCGAGACACCGATGGACTTCGCGCGGCCGTCGGCCTGGATCTTCTCGAAGGCCTTGTACGTGTCCACGGCGAGGCCCTTGGAGGGCAGCGGCCAGTGGATCAGGTACAGGTCCACGTAATCGAGACCGAGCTTCTCCAGGGACGCGTCGAAGGCGCGGAGCGTGGAGTCGTGGCCCTGGTCGGTGTTCCAGAGCTTCGTCGTGACGAAGAGCTCCTCGCGGGCGATGCCGGAAGCGGCGATGGCCTTGCCGGTGCCCTCTTCGTTGCCGTAGATGGCCGCGGTGTCGATGCTGCGGTACCCGGCCTCCAGCGCCGTCGTGACGGCGGCCTCTGCCTCGTCGTCCGGGACCTGCCAGACGCCGAAACCGAGCTGCGGCATCTCGACGCCATTGTTCAGGATGATCGGGGGGACCTTGCTCACGAGCTTTCGATCCTTCAGTCGTCGGGTGGTACTCCCATGGTCAACGATCAGGTGCGGTGCCGCATTCCTTGACCATTCCCATGCCACAACTCTATTGCACGTCACTGAACGCGGAACACTTATGTGAACGCCCTGTGACGGCCCCGGCCCTCCCGGTCACTACTCCGTGTCCATCGGCTGGGCCGCGGTCGTCCCGAGATACGCGTCCCGCACCCTGGGGTCCGCGCGTACCTCGGCCGCCGGGCCCTCGGCCAGGACATGGCCGAGGTCGAGGACGACCACGCGGGCGCAGAGCTCCATCACGAAGGCGACGTTGTGCTCCACGAGGAGTACGGCGCACCCCTCCTCCTCCGCGAGGTGCCGGATGACGGCCGACAGCCGGCCTCGCTCGTCGGCGGTCATGCCGGAGGCGGGCTCGTCCAGGAGCAGCACCCTGGGCGGGTCCGCCACCGCGCGTGCCAGTTCCACCATGCGGGCTTGGCCGACGGGCAGGGCGCCCGCGTAGTCGTCCGCCAGCGCCCCAAGTCCGCACTCCCGCAACACGGTTGTGGCGCGGGCTCGTCTCTCCTTCTCGGGGGTGCGACGGGTGGGCGACGCCAGCAGATCCGCGGCGCACCCGCCACCGCCGCCGCGCCATTCCTGCGCGACGAGCAGGTTGTCGGCGACCGTGAGCTGCCCGAAGAGCTGCTGGCGCTGGAAGGTGCGGCGCATGCCGTGGCGGGCGCGCCAGACGGGGGAGCGGCCGGTGATGTCGGCTCCGTCGAGCAGGACGCGCCCCCGGTCGGGCCGGCGGATGCCGGAGGCGACGTCGAAGAGGGTCGTCTTCCCCGCGCCGTTGGGGCCGATGAGGCCGCAGACCTCGCCGGGGCCAAGGCTCAGGTCCACGTCGGTGAGGGCGTGGACACCGCCGAAGCGGACGCCGATGCCAAAAGCTTCGAGGACGCGCTCGCTCATGGCCTGCCCACTCCTTCGGTGCGGCCCTGCGCGGCTATGCCCAGGTAGGCCTCGGTCAGCTGGTCCGCCCGGACCTCGGAGCGCGGGCCGCACCAGGAGACCCGGCCCTGCGCGAGGTAGGCGACGGTGTCGGCGATGCCGAGGATCTCGGCGGCCTTCTCCTCCACCAGGAGCAACCCCGTGCCTGCGTCGCGGAGTTCGGCGAGCAGGCGGAAGACCTCGTCGACCACGCGGGGGGCCAGGCCGAGGGACGGTTCGTCCGCGATCAGGACCTTGGGAGGGCGCTGGAGGAGGGGCGCGAGGGCGAGCATCTGCTGTTCTCCTCCGGAGAGGGATCCCGCGGTGACTTTGCGCCGTGCGGCGAGGCCGGGGAAGCGGTCGTAGACGGCGTCGCGGGCGTGTCCGTCCGGGAGGTGCAGGGTGAGGTTCTCCTCGATGGTGAGCGCGGGGAAGATGCCGCGGCCCTCGGGGGCGAGGACGACTCCCGCCCGGGAGCGGTGGACGGGGCCGCGGTGCGTGGCGTCTGCTCCGGCTACGTAGATCTGCCCCCTGGTGGGGATGAGGAGCCCGGCGGCGGCCTTGCACGTCGTGGACTTGCCGGCCCCGTTGGGCCCCAGGAGGGCGACGATCTCGCCGGGGTGGACGGTGAGGGTCACGCCGTGCAGGACGGGGGCGCCGTCGTATCCGGCGTGGACGTCGGCAAGGGCAAGGGCAGGGTCGCTTTCCCCGGTCCCGCCCCTTCCCGGAACCGGTTCCGCCGCTACCGGTGGCCGTCGGTCACCGGCTCCGCCGAGTTCGTCCTCAAGCGCCGGACGGGCTGGAGTTCCCGCTGCCCGCCGCCGGTGCATCCGCACCGAAACCGCCGCGCAATACCCGTCAGGATCATTGGCCAACGCCAACCCCGCCAGCCCGAACAGGATCACCGGCAGCTGCACCGACTCCGTCACGTAGTCGGCGATCAGGTGCGGCATGATCGCGAAGACAAGACCCGCCACCACCGCGAACTGCGGCCTGCGCACCCCGGCGGCCACCACCACCGCCAGCCACACGAGGCCCGTCATCGCGGTGAAGTCCGTGGCCGTGATCCGCGTGTTGAACGACGCGTACATCACGCCACCGAACCCCGCGAGCCCCGCCGACAACGTGAACACCAGGAGCTTCGTCCGCACCACCGAGACCCCGGAGGCCATCGCCGCCGCCGGAGCGGATCGCACCGCCAGCATCGCCCGTCCCGTCGCCGACCCCCGCAGGGCGCTCAGCGCGGCCACGGCCAGCGCCACGAGGACGACCATCGCCACGCCCATCGCGCGGTCGTCGCTCAGGTCGACCGGGCCGAAGACGGCACGCGGGATCTCCCACCCCGTGTCGCCGTTCCTCAACCACCCCATCTGGAAGAGGACTTGGTCGGCGAGGAAGGCCAGGGCGAGGGTGGCGAGCGCCAGCGACCGGCCGCCGAGGCGCAGCGCGGGCAGCGCGACAAGGGCGCCGAGCACCGCCGCCCCGCACGTCCCCACGAGCGCCGCCGCGATGAACGGCCACCCGTGGCTCATCAGCAGGCCCGCCACCAGGGCCGCACCCGTCACGAAGGTCGCCTGGGCCAGGGACACCATCGCGCCGAGGCCCGTCACCACGGTGAACGAGACGAAGACCAGGGAGATCGCCAGGCCCTGGGCGAGGATGCCGCTCCAGAAGGGGGTGGTGACCGTGTAGAAGGACAGTGCGAGCAGCACGCCGCCGACGGCCCAGGGCCCCCAGCGCCGCATCCACGACCGCCCGGCCAGATAGTCGATCGGCGGTGCGTCCACCGCCGCCGTTCCCGCCGTCCGTTGCCGCCGCGTCATGAGGAGCAGCCCGGCGAAGAGGATCAGGAACGGAACCGCCGTGCGGAAACCAGTGATGTTCTCCGCGAAATCCGCGTACCCGGCGACAAGATTCTGCAGCACCCCGAGCCCGAGCCCGCCCGCGAACGCCAGCGGGATCGACATGAAGCGACCGAGGACGGCGGCCGTGGCCGACACGAACAGGAAGAGGGTGAAGTCGTGCGAGGACAAGCCCAGCAAGGGAGTTGCGAGCACACCGGCCAAGCCCGCGAGACCCGACGACAGCATCCACGCCACCGACGAGAGCCGGTCCGCGCTCATGCCCCGCAGCTCCACCAGCGAGCGGTTGTCCACCGAGGCCCGCAGCCGGAGCCCGAGCGGTGTGTGCCGCATCAGGACCCACAGGCCGATCGCGACGACGGACGTCGCGACCCACGTGATGAGCTGGTCGGAGTCGATGCCGACGCCGTCCATGAGCTGCCAGTTCTTGGCGGGGCTCGGCCCCACGCCCGGCAGACCGAACTGGTTCTCGGCCGGTTTGACGGACGCCCCCGCGTCCTCGAGGAGCTCCACCACCCACAGGCCGAGCGCGGGCAGCGCGACGAGCAGCCCGATCGTCGCCACGATCTGCGCGGTCTCGCCCACCCTGGCCAGCTTGCGGAACATCAGCCGGTCAAGGCCCCAGCCGAGCGCGGGCGCCACGACACAGACGAGAAGGAGCGCCGTCGGCACGGCGGGCCAGCCGAAGCCGGAGTGGAGTTCGTAGAAGGTGAGCGCGCAGAGGTAGGCGGTCGCGCCGTGTGCGAAGTTGAAGAGACCGGAGGCGGAGTAGGACAGGACGAGGCCGGTCGCGAGCAGCGCGTACAGGGCGCCGGAGACGAGACCGCTCAGCACGAATCCCAGCAGATCAGACATGGGTGAAGCGCCCCTCTGTTGGAAGATCCTCCACTTGCAGGCCCGCTACTTGAAGGGGATGGGCTCGTAGCACTTGAAGGGCGCGGACACCGAGTACTTCCCGCCCTTCAGCTGGACGAGGGCGCCACAGCCGAACGACTCCTTCTGCCCCTTGGGCAGACTGCGGTCGCCGACCATCGTGTCCCGGTCGGAGAAGCCGTTGGCCGCCTGCTGGAAGGATTCGAGGTCAAGGTCCTTGCCCGCCTTCTCGGCGATCGCGAGGAAGAGGTCCGCCGACATGTATCCGGTCATCATGTGCATGTTGAGCGGGACGTCCTTGCCCGCCGTCTTCCTGATGTCCGCCTTGAACTGCTTCATCGCCGCCGTGTTCTGCTCGAACGGCTGGAAGGCCAGCAGGATGTGCACGCCTTCCAGGGCCTTCTTCGTCGCGCTCTTGGCAAGGAGGCCGGGGTCGTAGTCGGTCGGGTCCGTGATCACGCCCTTGAAGCCGGAGCGCTTGACGGCCGTGAACAGGCCGATGTTGTACGGGGTCTGCATCACGGAGACGACCACGTCCGGGGCCTTGCCGCCGTCCGAGCGCAGGATCTCCTTGGTGTACGCCGACCAGTCGCTCGGCACGGAGGTCGCGGGCACGGTCGACTTGGCGTACGTCACCTTGTAACCGGCCGCCGCGAAGCTCTGCTTGTAGGTGCGGATGGCGAAGGTGCCCGCGTCGTTGTCGTTGGCGAGGATGGCCACGGACTTGCCCTTCGAGCCGCCCGTCACCTTCTTCAGGCCCTCGGGCCAGCTCTGTGTGATGGTGCCGCCCGGCATCGGGACCATGCAGCCGCCGTAGCCGTACATGTAACTCGGGCCGCAGAAGGGCGGGATGGTGCCCCAACCGAAGGTGGGGACCTTCTGTTTCTGGAGGAAGTCCGCGCCGGAGAAGGTGACCGAGCTCATCGGCGAGATGGCGAACACCTTGTCCTGCTGGACGAGTTTGCGTGCCGCCGCGAGGTTCTTGCCCGGGTCCTGGCCGTCGTCCTCCGCGCCCAGGTAGTCGATCTTCCGTCCGTGTACGCCACCCTCGGCGTTCACGCGGTCGAAGCGGGCCTTGGCGCCGAGGTCGGTGTCCTTCTTGCTGTAGCCGCTCGCGGTCGTCATGGAGACGATGCCGCCGACCTTGATGGAGTCGGCACTCACTCCTCGCACGGAGCCACCGGCCTTGTCGCCGCCGCTCGAATCGCTGCTGTCGGAGGCGGAGTTGCAGGCGGTGGCGAGCAGCAGTGCGGCCACGGTTGCGGTGATGGTGCGGATCGATCGCGACACGGGTCCAGCCCCCTGAAGTCGAAGTGGGGCTGATTCTGTGCGGAACCTGATGGACCGTCAATAACCGGCGCGGCGGTAATTGATGAGCCGTCAGAAACTTGCCCAGGGCTTCCCGGGCGCGGTACGCACGTCACCTCACGTGCGGTAAAGAGCCTCCACCTCGGCCGAGTAGGCCGTCTCGATCGCCTTGCGCTTGAGCTTCAGCGAAGGCGTGAGCAACCCGTGCTCCTCGGAGAACTGGTGGGCCAGTATCCGGAACGTACGGATCGACTCGGCCTGCGAGACGAGGGTGTTGGCGGCGACCACGGCCCGGCGCACCTCGGTCTCCAGATCCGGGTCGCGCACCAGGTCCGCAGGGGACATCGGCGGCTTGCGGCGCATGTTCAGCCAGTGCTCGACGGCCTCACCGTCCAGCGTGACGAGCGCCGCGATGTACGGGCGGTCGTTGCCGACCACGATGCACTGCGCGACCAGCGGGTGATCGCGCACCCGCTCCTCCAGCTGCCCCGGCGAGACGCTCTTGCCGCCGGACGTCACCAGGATCTCCTTCTTGCGTCCGGTGATCGTGAGGTAGCCGTCCTCGTCGAGCGCGCCCAGGTCACCGGTGGCGAGCCAGCCGTCGTGCAGGGTCGCGTCGGTGGCCTTGGGGTCGTTGAGGTAGCCCTGGAAGACGTTGCCGCCGTTCAGCCACACCTCGCCGTCCTCCGCGATGTACACGGTGGTGCCGGGGATGGCCTGGCCCACCGTGCCGTAGCGGGTGCGCTCGGGCGGGTTGGCGGTGGCGGCGGCCGTCGACTCGGTGAGGCCGTAGCCCTCGTAGATCTCGACGCCCGCGCCCGCGAAGAACAGGCCGAGGCGCCGGTCCATCCCGGAGCCGCCCGACATCGCGTGGCGCACCCGGCCGCCCATGGCATCGCGCACCTTGGCGTAGACGAGCTTCTCGAAGAGCTGGTGCTGCATGCGCAGGGCCGCCGAAGGGCCGGGACCGGTGCCGAAGGCCTTGGCCTCCATCGCGTCGGCGTACCGCACGGCGCACTCCACGGCCTTGTCGAAGGGGCCGGTCCTGCCGTCCTTCTCGGCCTTGCGCCGCGCCGCGTTGAAGACCTTCTCGAAGATGTACGGCACGGCGAGGATGAAGGAGGGGCGGAACGCCGCCAGGTCCGGGATGAGCGCCGCGGCGTTCAGGCTCGGCTGGTGGCCCAGCTTGACCCGGCCGCAGACCGCCGCGACCTGCACCATGCGACCGAAGACGTGCGCGAGCGGCAGGAAGAGCAGCGTTGTCGCCTCGTCGCCCCGCCGGGAGTGGAAGACCGGCTCCCAGCGCCGGATGACCGTATTCGCCTCGAACATGAAGTTCGCGTGGGAGATCAGGCAGCCCTTGGGGCGGCCGGTGGTGCCCGAGGTGTAGATGATCGTGGCGATCGAATCGGGAGTGACGGCGCGGCGGTGGCGGTTGACCACCTCGTCGTCCACGTCCTGTCCTGCCCGGTGCAGTTCGTTCACGGCGTCGGCGTCCAGCTGCCACAGCCTGCGCAGGTGCGGCAGCCGGTCGATCACCGAGCCGATCGTCATCGCGTGGTCCTCGTGCTCGACCATGGCCGCCGACACCTGCGCGTCGTGCAGCATCCAGAAGACCTGCTCGGCGGAGGAGGTGGGGTAGATCGGCACGACCTGGGCGCCCACCGTCCACAGCGCGTAGTCGAAGAGCGTCCACTCGTAACGGGTGCGGCACATGATGGCGACACGGTCACCGAAGCGCACGCCCTGGGCGAGCAGCCCCTTGGCGAGCGACATCACCTGGTCGCGGAACTCCGCCGATGTGACGTCGCGCCACTCGCCGTCGGTCTTGCGGCCGAGGGCGATGTGGAGCGGATCCTCAAGGGCATGGTCGAACACGACGTCGGCAAGGCCGCCCACCAGCGGCGCCGACGCCAACGGAGGGTTCGTGAACTCGCGCAATGATGCTCCTTGTGGCGCTCCGCACAGCGCCGGTGACGGTACCCCACCGCGCAGCCGGGCGGGAGAGGGGCGACCGACCCGTCGGTACGTACCATCCACGCTGGTCAGCCGGTGAAATGCGGCCACAAGGGGAGAGGCGGGACAGAATACTTACGGTTCAGTAAGTTTCGGTGGCGTAATCTCCACCGAATCTGTACGCGGCGGTTACGGCTGTGCCTGCGCGGCGGGGACTCGCTCGGCAGGTGCCGGAATCTTCGACTCCGGTGTCGTGCGCGCGGACCGCACCATGACGAGCACAGCCGCACCCGCGACCAGGCCCGTCACACCCGCGACGATCGCGGCCCCGTTCAGGCCGGAAGCGAACGCCGACCGTACGGCGTGCTCGGAAAGCGTGCCACGCACCGCCGACGCTCCGCCTCCCGCCACGGTGTGAGCCGCGTCATGGCCGAGCGACCCCTGCATCCGCGAGGTCAGTACGGTGCCGAAGGCGGCCACCCCGACCGCGTAGCCGAGCTGCCGGAAGGTGTTGACCGCGCCGCCCGCCATCCCCGCGTCGGCCGGTGGCACCGCAGCGAGGGCCGCGCCGCCCAGGGCGGGCGAGACCAGGCCGGTGCCGATGCCCGCGAGCGTGAGCCCGGGGACGAGCGAGCCCCAGGACGACCCGGCGTCGAGCACCGCGAGAGCGACCCCGCCCGCTCCGATCAGGAGCAGACCGCCGCCGATGGTCAGGCGCGCGGGCACCCCGTGCAGCAGCCTCCCGCCGATCGCGGCCACGACGAACGAGGTGGCGGCCAGCGGCAGCATGACGAGGCTGCCGGTCACCGGGCTCATGCCGAGCACGGTCTGCAGCCAGAGCGAGAGGTAGGGCATCAGGCCGAACGCCGCCGCGTTGTAGCCGATCGCGCCGACCAGGACGCCCGTGAACGCGGGCACGCGCAGCAGCCGCAGGTCGAGCAGCGGGTGCGCGACGCGGCGCTCGACGGCCACGAAGGCGGCGAGTGCGAGCACCGCGACCGTCAGGGTCAGCACGGTGGCCGTCGACGCCCAGCCCTCCGTACCGGCCCGCACCACCCCGTACGTCAGCGCGCCCGCGAACAGCGCGAACGTCACCGTGCCCGCCCAGTCGACCCGGCGGCCCGCAAGTCCCTTCGACTCCGGCACCACGCGCTGCGTCAGCCATATCGACACGACGCTCACCGGCAGGTTCACGAAGAAGATCCACCGCCAGCCGGGCCCCTCCGTCAGCAGCCCGCCGACGATCGGCCCGAGCGCCGCCGCGGCCCCGCTGACCGCGCCCCAGACGCCGAGCGCGACCGACCGGTCCCGCCCCTGGTAGGCCGCGCCGAGCAGCGGCAGCGTCGTCGCGAACATCGCGGCGGCACCGAGCCCCTGCAAGGCGCGGGCGGCCACCAGGACGTCCGCGTTCGTGGCGAGCCCGCAGCCGAGCGAGGCGAGCGCGAAGAGCGCGGTGCCCACCACGTTGAGCCGCCGCCGGCCGAGCACGTCCGCCGCGGCGCCGACCCCGAGCAACAGCGCGGCCAGCGCCAGGGCATAGCCGTCGATCACCCATTGCAGGTCACTCAGCGAGGCGTCGAGCGCTCTCGCCATGTCGGGCAGTGCCACGACCACGATGGTCACGTCCAGCAGCAGCATGAACGTCCCCAGGCATACCGCTGTGAGCGGCCCCCATGTACGCATCTTCAACTCTCCTCGTGCGGTGTGTACGACGCGTGGCGCGACGCGCGATACGGCGCGTGTGCGTGTCTCGTACGATGGAGCCCGCTCGGACGATCCAAGTCATCACGCACGCAAGAGCGAAGGAATTCGACATCGATGGGCAGTGCAGCGATGAAATCCGCCACTCCGGACGTGCCGGACCCGTTCGACGTCAAGCTCCTGCAGGCCCTGGAGCTCGACGGGCGGGCGCCCTTCAGCAAGATCGCCGCCGTCCTCGGCGTCTCCGACCAGACCGTCGCCCGCCGCTACCGCAGACTGGTCTCCGAGGGCAGCCTGCGGATCGTCGCCGTCCGGGACCACGAGAAGCTCGGCCAGGACCAGTGGATGCTGCGGCTGCGCTGCGCCCCCGACGGAGCCGACGCCATCGCCACCGCCCTGGCGCGTCGCCCCGACACCTCGTGGATCGGCCTCACCTCCGGCGGCACCGAAGTGGTCTGCTGCACCCGGCCCCGCTCCCGCACCGACCAGGACGAGCTGCTGCTCGCCAAGCTTCCGCGCACCCCGCACATCGTCGACATCCGCGCCCAGCAGGTGCTGCACCGTTTCTTCGGCGGCCCGGACGGCTGGCTGATCAAGCACGGGCCGCTCAGCGAGGAGCAGATCGCCGCGTTGCGCGGCGCGCCACCCACGTCCGAAGCCCGCGCCGGGGCGCCCCGGCGCATCGAGCCCGAGGACGAGCCGCTCGTCGCCGCGCTCGAACAGGACGGCCGCGCCACCTACCCCGAGCTGCAACAGGCCACCGGGCGCTCCGAGTCGGCGGTCAAACGCCGCCTCGGCGCGCTGCTCGCCTCCGGCGCGATCTACATCGACATCGAGTACGCCGACGCCCTCATCGGCATGGGTGTCGGAGCGATGCTCTGGATCACCACCGCGCCCTGGGCCATGGAGTCGGTGGGCAAGGCCCTCGCGTCGCACGCCGAGATCGCCCACGCCACCGCCGTGGCAGGACCCTCCAACATCATGGCGACGGCCGTGAGCCGGGACATTCCGGCGCTCTACGCCTACCTCAGCGGGAAGCTGGGGCAGCTCGACGGCGTCCAGCACGTCGAGACGGCGCCGTTCATGCGCCGCGTCAAGCAACTCACGTACCGGCCCTACCTCCGCTGACCGCTCTACCCCCGCTGACGCCGCCGGTGCAGCCGGTCGCCGCCCGCCAGGATCGATGCCGCGAGCGCGTCCGCCGCGCCCTGCGCCGAGGCCCGCCGCTCGCCGTGCAGGAGCACGAAGTCGACCGCGCCGAGCTCCGGAAGGCCCGCCCGCTCCGGGACACGGACCAGGCCGGGCGGGATCAGGCCGTGGGAGTGCGCCATCACGCCGAGCCCCGCGCGAGCCGCGGCGACCAGACCGTTCAGGCTGCCGCTCGTGCAGGCGATCCGCCAGGCGCGACCGCGCCGCTCCAGGGCTTCCAGGGCGAGGGCGCGGCTGATGCCGGGCGGCGGGAACACGATGAGCGGCACCGGTTCGTCGGGGTCGAGCCGCAGCCGCTCGGACCCGATCCAGACCAGCTCGTCGTGCCAGACCAGTTCGCCGCGCGGGTCCTCGGGGCGCCGCTTGGCCAGGACCAGGTCGAGCCGGCCCGCGTCGAGGCTCTCGTGCAGCGTGCCGGACAGTTCGACCGTCAGCTCCAGGTCGACGTCGGGATGATCGTGCCGGAACGACTCCAGGATGTCGGTGAGCCGGGTCAGGACGAAGTCCTCCGAGGCGCCGAACCGCAGCCGTCCGCCGAGCCGCGTCCCCGTGAAGAACGCCGCCGCCTGCTCGTGCACCTCCAGGATCCGCCGCGCGAAGCCGAGCATGGCCTCCCCGTCCTCGGTCAGCTCCACGGAGTGCGTGTCGCGCACGAAGAGCTGGCGTCCGGTGGCGTCCTCCAGACGGCGCACGTGCTGGCTGACCGTGGACTGGCGCAGCCCCAGGCGCCGGGCGGCCTGCGTGAAGCTCAGCGTCTGGGCCACCGCGAGGAACGTACGGAGCTGGGCGGGGTCGTACATGGCCGCCCAGGTTATCGCGAACCATGATGACAGTCAGAACGGTATGCGGGATTCCCGATCGCGATGATCAGGAGGATCATCGAGAGGGCACGACATGAACCGAACCGATGGAGCGAAGTGAAACGCCCGAGCTGGCCCACCTGGATGCCGATCGACCCCTACATCCTGGCGTTGCTCGGCACCGTAGGCGTCGCCGCGCTGCTGCCCGCGCGCGGCGTGGGCGCCGAGGTCGCGGGCGGCGCCTCGACCGGGGCCGTGGCGCTCCTGTTCTTCCTCTACGGAGCACGCCTCTCCACCCGCGAGGCACTGGACGGGCTCAAGCACTGGCGGCTCCACACCACCGTCCTGGCCTGTACGTTCCTGATCTTCCCGCTGCTCGGGCTCGCGGCCAAGGGCCTCGTTCCGTACGTCCTGACGCCCGCCCTCTACAGCGGGTTCCTCTTCCTGACGCTCGTGCCCTCCACGATCCAGTCGTCGATCGCCTTCACCTCCATGGCGCGCGGCAACGTACCCGCGGCGATCTGCGCCGGCTCCTTCTCCTCACTGGCGGGCATCGTCCTCACGCCGCTGCTCGCGGCCGCCCTGCTGGGCAACAGCGGGGGCGGTTTCTCCGCGGACTCGGTCCTGAAGATCGTGCTGCAGCTCCTCGTGCCGTTCCTCGCCGGTCAGTTCCTGCGCCGGTGGGTCGGCGGCTTCATCACGCGCAACAAGAAGGTCCTCGGGCTCGTCGACCGCGGCTCGATCCTGCTCGTCGTCTACACCGCGTTCAGCGAGGGCATGGTGGAGGGCATCTGGCACCAGGTGACGCCGCTGCGGCTCGGCGCGCTGCTCGGCGTGGAGGCGGTCCTGCTCGCCGTGATGCTCACCCTCACCTGGTACGGGGCCAAACGGCTCGGGTTCGGCCGCGGGGACCGCATCGCCATCCAGTTCGCCGGATCGAAGAAGTCCCTCGCGGCCGGGCTGCCCATGGCGAGCGTCCTGTTCGGGGCCGAGGCCTCGCTCGCGGTGCTGCCGCTGATGCTCTTCCACCAGATGCAGCTGATGGTCTGCGCGGTGATCGCCAAGCGACGCTCGCGGGACCCCGAGGATTTCGTCACTGAGCCGTCGCCAGCCGGACAGAAACGAACCGCGGTCGGTACAGCGACACGTTCCGGCTGACGTTCGCCTGCGCGCTCGCGGGCGCCGCGTCCAGCCAGTTGACGTCGTAACTCAGCAGCAGCCGCCCGTCCCGGCTGAGCGCGGGATGAGCCTGGGGGTTGTACGCGGCCGTGTCCTGCTCGGCCGCGCCGTCTTTCGGCAGCGGAGGCGCGAAGCCCTTGGCGGGCCCGTGCCAGGGACCGGTGGGCGAGCACGCCCAGTACGAGGTCACGGTGGTCAGGCCTTCGGCCCCCGCGGCCATCGTGAACAGCACATACGTCCCCTTCACGCGCACCACGGTGAACGCGCTGCCCACGCCTTTGCGTTCGCCGTCTCCGAGCACGGCCCGCGGTTTACCGGACTCCGTCCAGTCCTCGCCGTCCCAGTACCGCCACGCGCCGGGCTCCGCCAGCCTGCCCTTGGGCACGCGCGCCACGTAGGCGTGCGAGGCGGGGCGCGAGACCGCCTTGCCGTCGTTGCCGCCGAAGACGTACGTCCAGTCGCCGTCGTCCACCGTCGTCGTGCCGTAGAGGACACGCTCGTCGAGGTCAGGCACCGCACTCTGGTCCGAGACCTTGACGATGCCCTCGACGCGCAGATCGGGCAGGGAGAGCGTGGCGACCTCGGTGGCGTTCGGCACCCCGTAGATCCACGGGCCCGTGCCGGTGGAGCGGGCCCACAGCAGGACGCGCACGACCTTCTCGGACGAGCCGGGGGAGCGGGGCTCCACCTTCGCCGCGACCGGCCAGCGCCACTGCTGAGGCGCCGGGTCGGCGAAGAGCGGGGCGGGCAGGGTGCGTTCCAGGGTGCCCGAGCGCGACATCACCACAGCCGAGTTGCGGACCATGGGCGCGGTCGTGTCACGCCAGGTGTGGGGTTGGCCCACCGGGTTGGGCGGCGCGTGCACCTGGCCGAGGAAGGTGTCGGAGAACAGCCAAAGGAGACGCCCGTCCGGAAGGCGCACCGAATGCGTGCCGTCGCCGCCGGTCCAGTCGTCCGCCCGCGCCGGGTCGTCGCCGTAGCGGGCGAACGCCCCGGTCACCTTGGAGTCGGCGGTCCAGGACGAGACGGTGCGCGCCTGGCATGCGTCATCGCCCTCCCGGTCGTCGTCCGGGAGGGCGATGAGCAGCACGGCCGCGCAGGCCAGGGCGAGCAGCAGGACGAGCATGGTCCCGCGCGCGCCCGGACCTCGGCGTGGACCTTGGTCGGCGGACACGTGCGGGACGTTAGTTGCTCGCGCGGATGTGGTCCATGGGGAGCCACGCGACGGTGTCCCGCGTCACAGGCGCCTTGGACGCGCCGCCCTGGCCGAGCGAGGCCAGCTCGGCATCGCTCAACGCGCGGTCGTAGAGGCGGACCTCGTCGATGGAGCCGTTGAAGTGGGCGCGGCTGTCGACCCGTTGGCCGACGTGGAATCCGTACCCGGAGGTGCGGGTGACCGTGCCCGGCACGTCCGCGGTGGTGATCCGCGTGCCGTCGACGGAGAGGGCGAGCTGCCCGCCGCCTCGCCGCAGGGCGATGTGGTGCCACTGGCCGTCGTTGTAGGCGCTCGTGGTGCGCACGGACGCCGACTTCGGGGGTGTGGAGCCCTGGCGTGTGGTGATCAGGCCCGTGACACGGTTGCTCGCGGGCTCGCCGCGCAGCCACACCTGCGGCTGGTTGGTGCCGACGCCGCCCATCCAGAGCAGCGGCTGCTCACCGCTGGTCGCGGAGTACCGGAACCACATCGACGCGGTGAAATCCTTCGTTCCGAGGGGCAGTTGACTACGGAAGGGCAGGCGTACGGCGTCGCCCCGGCCGTCGAAGGTGATGGCCTTGCCGAACCGGCCGTCGGTGGTGGACGCCCCGCCGAGCACCGCCGCCGGTTTCGCGCGCGGCGCGCGGTCGGTGGTCGTCGGGTCCTGACCCCGGCGCGGCTGCAGCCAGTCCTCGGTGAAGCGCGCGAAGCGGATCTCGTCGCGGGCGTCGACCGCCCCGCCCTCGTACATCAGGCCCACGTGCTCGCCGTCGGCCCGCACCATGTCCGAGTAGCCGGACCAGTCCGTGGTCACCGTCGTGCCGCGGTCCACGCTGTCCCAGGTGCGGCCGCCGTCGTAGGACGAGCGGATCTGCATCGTGCGGCGGCGGTCGGGGTCACCGGGGCAGGCGAGCAGCATCCGCTTGCCGAACTGAAGCGTCGAACCCTGCACTTGGGGCGTGTAGAGGTCGGGAATGGCCTTGAACGGCGCGGCGAAGGAGTCGCCCCCGTCGCGGCTGACCGTGTGGCTGCGATGCCCGAGATCGGTGCCGTCCTGCTCGCGCCCGCTGACGTAGAGCGCGCCGTCCGGGCGCTCCGTGATGGTCATCTCCGACGGCTTCTGCCGGAACGTGCCGTCCTGCGCTATCGGGTACGAGTCCTTGGCGCCGATCTTCCAGTTGTCGCCGCCGTCGTCGCTGACGATCAGGGCGGCGTGGTTCGCGGTGACCCGACTGCCGTCCCACGTCTCGGTGTTGGCGGTGAAGACGAGCCGTCCCGCGTGCCGGCCGCGGGTCAGCTGGAGGCCGTGCACGGGCCCGGTCGCGTACCAGGAGTTCCAGTCCTTCGGCAGGATCTGGTCGCTCAGGTCGCGCGGCGCCGACCAGCTGCGGCCGTCGTCGTCGCTGTACTGGAGGTGCGGAGTGCGGTCGCACGGTATGGCGCAGTTCTGTCCGTCCGTGCGACCCGTGTTGTACGTCTCCGCCAGGAGGATGCGGCCGGTCCTGCGGTCCACGATCGGCGCGGGGTTGCCGTGCGTGTCGCCGCCGCCCTCGTTGACGACCTGGAGCGGGCTCCAGGTGCGGCCGCCGTCGTGCGACCGCTTGACGACGATGTCTATGTCGCCGGCGTCACTGCAGTCGTTCACCCGCCCCTCGGCGAAGGCGAGGAGCGTGCCCTTGACCGTCTTCACCACGGCGGGGATGCGATAGCAGGCATACCCGGGGTCCTGGGAGGCCTTGAAAAGCACTTGCTGCTCGAACCCCGCCGCGCGGGCGTCCGGCGCCGCCTGGGCCGTGGGCCCGGGCAGCAGCGACCCGACGGCGACGACGGTCAAGGCGGCCGTGGCGGTGCGGAGGGATCTGAGGCGTACACGGAGAGCTGATGGCATGGCGCGGTCCACCCTTCAAGGTGACTGGACATCCTGACATCCCACGTCCAACGTTCGCGCCTCAGACGCTACTTGGACGGCTCGACACCCCACAAGGAGCGTGCGTGGCACGAATGGACGCGGCCAGGTCAGGGGCGACCGATGGGCCGGACGGGTTGCTCAGGGGTCCCGGCCGCGCGGGGAGCGGGACCGGGACCCCGGCGGCGCAGGGGGCGCTCCCCGCCGGCCGGGGTCCCGCCACCGTGCAGCGGGGAGCGGCCGGTCAGCCCTGGGAGGCCGCGGCCCGCACGGCGATCCGGTGCTCGCCCGCGTACACGTTCATGGAGGAGCCGCGCAGGAAGCCGACCAGGGTCAGGCCCGTCTCGGCGGCCAGATCGACGGCGAGGGACGACGGCGCGGAGACGGCGGCGAGCACCGGAATGCCCGCCATCACCGCCTTCTGGGCCAGCTCGAACGAGGCGCGCCCCGACACCAGCAGGACGGCACGCGACAGCGGCAGGCGGCCGTCCTGCAGGGCACGCCCGACGAGCTTGTCGACCGCGTTGTGGCGGCCCACGTCCTCCCGTATGTCGAGGAGTTCGCCGTCCTCCGAGAAGAGCGCCGCCGCGTGCAGGCCCCCGGTCCGGTCGAAGACCCGCTGCGCCGCGCGCAGCCGGTCGGGGAGGCACGCGAGGAGCTCGGTCCCGAGCCGGACCGGGGGAGTGTCGGCGATCGGGAAGCGGGCCGTCGTACGCACCGCGTCCAGGCTCGCCTTGCCGCACAGGCCGCAGGAGGAGGTGGTGTAGACGTTGCGTTCGAGAGTGATGTCGGGCAGGACGAGCCCGGGGGCGGTCTTCACGTCGACCACGTTGTACGTGTTCACACCGTCAGCCGTCGCCCCGGCGCAGTAGACGATGGACTGGAGTTCGTCCGCCGAGCCGAGCACCCCCTCGCTCACGAGGAAGCCCGCCGCGAGCGCGAAGTCGTCACCCGGCGTACGCATGGTGATGGCCAGGGGTTTTCCGTTCAGCCGGATCTCCAGCGGTTCCTCCGCGACCAGGGTGTCCGGCCGCTCGGTGACGGCTCCGTCCCTGATGCGGATGGTGCGGCGGCGCTCCGTGACTCGTCCCATGTCGATCAGTCCCGGTTCTGTACGTGCTGGTAGCCGAAACGGCCCTTGATGCAGAGGTTGCCGTGGGTCACCGGATTGTCGTGCGGTGAGGTGACCTTCACGATGTCATTGTCCTGCACGTGCAGGGTCAGATTGCAGCCGACTCCGCAGTACGCGCACACCGTCGTCGTCTCGGTCTGCCGTTCCTCGTCCCAGGTCCCCGCGGCCCGCATGTCGAACTCGGACTTGAAGCTGAGCGCCCCGGTCGGGCAGACCTCGATGCAGTTCCCGCAGTACACGCACGCGGAGTCGGTCAGCGGGCCGTCGTGCTCGACGGCTATCCGGGCGTCGAAACCGCGGCCCACCACGGAGATGGCGAACGTGTTCTGCCATTGATCACCGCAGGCGTCGACGCACTTGTAGCAGAGGATGCACTTGTCGTAGTCGCGGACGTACAGGTCGTTGTCGACCCTGGGCTCCTCGTCCACCCGGGCGGCGTCGGGCCCGAAGCGGTCGGGCTTGGCCTCGTACTCCTTGAGCCAGCCCGCGACCTTCGGGGTGGTCGACATATCGACGGACGAGGCGAGGAGCTCAAGGACCACCTTCCGGCTGTGGCGGGCGCGCTCGGTGTCGGTGGAGACGCTCATGCCCGGCTCGGCGAGGCGTGAGCAGGCGGGGGCGAGCGTGCGGGCGCCCTCGACCTCGACGACGCACACCCGGCAGGCGTTCTTCGGGGTGAGGGTGTCGCCCTCGCAGAGGGTCGGGACGTCCTTGCCCGCGGCCCGGCAGGCGTCCAGGATCGTGGACCCCTCGGGCACTCTGGCGTTCTGACCGTCCAGTGTGAACTCGACGAGACGGCGCGGGATTCCCAGCGGTACGGCGGTCACTTGTAGGCCCCCAGGCGGTCGATGGCGGATTCCACGGCGTTCCACGCGGTCTGGCCGAGCCCGCAGATGGAGGCGTCCCGCATGGTGGTGCCCACCTCGCGCAGGAGAGCGATGTCACCGGCGGCAGCGGCCCCCGTGCGCTCGACGATGCGGTGCAGGGCCTCCTCCTGCCGGACGGTGCCGACCCGGCAGGGCACGCACTGTCCGCAGGACTCGTCGCGGAAGAACTCGGCGATGCGCAGCAGGACGCGGGGCAGCGGCACGGTGTCGTCCAGGGCGAGGACGACGCCGGAGCCGAGCGTGGCGCCCGCCGCCCTCGTCCCCTCGAAGGTGAGCGGGATGTCGAGCTCGTCGGGCCGTACGAAGCCTCCGGCCGCGCCGCCCAGGAGGACCGCGCGCAGATTGTCCGGCACCCCGCAGAGGGTGAGGAGCTCGCCGAGGGTGGCGCCGAAGGGCAGCTCGTAGATGCCGGGGCGTTCGACGCTTCCACAGACGCAGAAGAGCTTGGGTCCGGTGGACTTCTCCGTGCCGATGGCGGCGTAGGCCTGTGCGCCCATGGTCAGGATGGGGAGCACGTTGACGAGGGTCTCGACGTTGTTCTCGGCGGTGGGTTTGCCGAAGAGCCCCTTCTCCACGGGGAAGGGCGGCTTGGAGCGCGGCTCCCCCCTGTACCCCTCGATGGAGTTGAAGAGCGCGGTCTCCTCCCCGCAGATGTAGGCGCCGGCGCCGCGCCGGATCTCGATGTCGAAGGCGTAGCCCTGTCCGAGGACGTCGTCTCCCAGCAGTCCACGCGCACGGGCCTGCGTGAGGGCGTGTTCGAGCCTTCGCAGCGCGCGGGGGTACTCGCCGCGGAGGTACAGGTAGCCGAGGTGGGCCCCGGTCGCGTACCCCGCGATGGTCATCGACTCGATGAGCGAGTACGGGTCACCCTCCATGATCACCCGGTCCTTGAAGGTGCCGGGCTCGGATTCGTCCGCGTTGCAGACGAGGTAGTGGGGCTGATCCGGCTGGGCCGCGGTGGCCTGCCACTTCCTTCCCGTGGGGAAGGCGGCGCCGCCCCGGCCCACCAGGCCGGAGTCCGTGACCTCGCGGATGACGGCCGCGGGGCCTATGGCGAAGGCCCGGCGCAGGGCGGTGTATCCGCCGTGGGCGCGGTAGTCGTCCAGGGATGACGGGTCGACGGAGCCGATCCTGCTGAGCAGCAGGAGGCCTTCTTGCCCTGCTTGGGGGACGGCTAGGGCCGCGGGGGGTTCGGCGGGGGCGGATTCGGGGGTGAGGGCGGCTTGGGCGAGGGCGTCGGGTGTGGCGGGGGCGAGGGTTGCGGTGACATAGGTCCTCTCCCCGCTCCCGCCCCTACCCGGATCCCGCGGCTCCGCCGCCACCAGTGGCCGTTGATCACCGGCTTCGCCGAGTTCGTCCTCAAACGCCGGTCGGGCTGAAACCCTTTCGCCCGGCCGTGATCTTTCAGCCCGTCCGGCGTTTGAGGACGAGCCGTCAAGGCGATGTGCGCTCACCCCAGGCGGCGGAGCCGCAGGCGCACCCGCCCGCACCACCAGCGCAGCCGGCGCCCTCTCGCACAGCCCCAGGCAGGGGCTTCGCTCGACGGCCACCCCGGACTCCGGGCCCAGCCGTGTCTCCACGGCCCCGCACAGCTCCACCCCCGCCCCGCAAGCCAGGTCCGTGCACACCCGCACCACCGTCGCGGGACGCGGTCGCACGGAGAACATGGAGTAGAAAGTGGCCACCCCGTACGCCTCCGCAGGCGGCACCGTGAGGCGGCGGCAGAGGTAGTCGAGGCCTCCCTCGCTCACCCATCCCACGCGGTCGTTGAGCGCGTGCAACCCCGGCAACAGCTGATCCCGCCGCTCCCGCGCCGCACGGCCGCCCCGCGCCCACCGCAGATCCGCGTCGCTGCGGTCCTCGGCACCCTCCCACGCCGACTCGGGCGGTCCGAGGACCGCGTCGACGGCTGCCCGCTCCTCGTCCGTCGGCTTGCTGTTACCGAAGTGCAGATCCATGCGTCACCCTCACCTCACTGGCTCACTTCACTGGCTCACTTCGTGGCGAACTGGCTCGGCCAGCTTGTCGATGCGTATCGCCGACGCCTTGAACTCCGCCGTGCCCGCGATCGGGCAATTGGCCTCGATCGTCAGCTGGTTGGTGTCGACCTCGTCGGGAAAGTGCATGGTCATGAAGGCCAGACCGGGGCGGAGCCCGGGGTCCACCCACACGGGCGCCGTCACCGCGCCGCGCCGGGACGACACACGCACCTCTTCGCCGACCACGACCCCGTAACGCTCCGCGTCCTCCGGACACAGCTCGACGTACTCGCCGCGCCGCAGCGGCGAGGCGAAACTCCCGCTCTGCACACCGGTGTTGTAGGAGTCGAGCCGCCGTCCCGTGGTCAGCCGGATCGGGTAGGAGTCATCGGTGAGGTCGACCGGCGGGTCGTGCGCGACGAGCCCGAAGGGTGCGGGCGTGCCGCGCCGCCCGGGGTCCGCGTCCCACAACCGGCCGTGCAGGTATGTCGGTTCGACGCGTTCCTCCGAGGGGCAGGGCCACTGGATGCCCTGCAGGGACTCCAGACGGTCGTACGTCATGCCCCAGTGGTCCGGAGACACCGACCGCAGCTCGTCCCAGACGGCCTGCGCGTCCGCGTACTTCCAGTCGTGGCCGAGCCGTTCGGCGAGGTCACAGAGGATGTCGATGTCCTCGCGCGCCTCCCCGGGTGGCCGTACCGCCTTGCGCACCCGCTGCACGCGCCGCTCGCTGTTGGTCGTCGTGCCGTCGGTCTCCGCCCAGGCGGCGGTCGCCGGAAGGACGACGTCCGCCAACTCGGCCGTCTTCGTGAGGAAGATGTCCTGTACGACGAAGAAGTCCAGGGCCCGCATCCGCCGAATCGCCTGCTCGCTGTCCGCCTCCGACTGCGCGGGGTTCTCGCCGATGCAGTAGACGGCCTTGAGCGAGCCCTCCTCCATCGCCTCGAACATCTCCGTCAGCGTCAGCCCGTGGCGCGGCTCGATGACCGTGTCCCAGGCCGTCTCGAACTTCAGCCGCGACTGTGGGTCGAGGATGTCCTGGAAGCCGGGCAGGCGGTTGGGGATCGCGCCCATGTCGCCGCCGCCCTGCACGTTGTTCTGCCCGCGCAGGGGCTGCAGGCCCGAGCCGTAGCGCCCCACGTGGCCGGTCAGGAGCGAGAGGTTGATCAGCGCGCGGACGTTGTCCGTGCCGTTGTGGTGTTCTGTGATGCCGAGCGTCCAGCACAGCTGGGCCCGTTCGGCCCGCGCATAGGCGTGCGCCAACTCCTTGACGGCGGCGGCCGGTACGCCCGTCACCTTCTCTGCGAGCGAGAGCGTCCACGGCTCGACCAGGGCCGCGTACTCCTCGAAGCCGGACGTCGCCCGCTCGATGAACGCCCGGTTGGCCAGGCCCGCGTGGATGATCTCGCGGCCGATCGCGTGCGCCATCGGGATGTCCGTGCCGACGTTCAGGCCGAGCCAGCTCTCCGCCCACTCGGCGGTCGCGGTGCGGCGCGGGTCGACGGCGTACATACGGGCGCCGTTCCTGATCCCCTTCAGGACGTGCTGGAAGAAGATCGGGTGGGCGAAGCGGGCGTTGGAGCCCCACATCACGATCAGATCGGTGTGTTCGACCTCTTCATACGAAGACGTGCCGCCGCCCGACCCGAAGGCCGCGGAGAGGCCCGCGACACTCGGCGCGTGGCAGGTGCGGTTGCAGGAGTCGACGTTGTTCGTACCCATCACCACGCGGGCGAACTTCTGCGCCACGTAGTTCATTTCGTTGGTCGCGCGGGCGCAGGAGAACATCCCGAACGCGCCGCGTGCGACCCGCAGCCCTTCCGCGGTGCGGGTCAGCGCCTCCTCCCAGGTGGCCCGGCGCAGCGGCTCGTCGCGTGAGTCGCGTACGAGGGGGTGGGTCAGCCGGGTGTACGTAGTGGGTACCCGGTCCCGCTTCTTGCTCATGCCGCGCTCCTCATCTTCTCGCTCATGCCGCGCTCCTCGTGCGGTCGGCCAGCAGGTCCGAGATGGCGTGGACGGTCCGGAGCGTCGGCACCGGGACACCGGTGATCTCCGCGAGTTCCACGACGGCCGCGAGCAGCACGTCGAGTTCAAGGGGTTTGCCGCGCTCCAGGTCCTGGAGCGTGGAGGTGCGGTGGTCGCCCACGCGCTCGGCGCCGGCCAGGCGCCGCTCCACGGAGATGTCCGGGCGGCAGCCGAGTGCGGACGCGACAGCGAGCGTCTCGTTCATCATGATCTCGATGACGCGGCGGGTGCCGCCGTGCGTACACATCTCGCGCATGGTGGCGCGGGAGAGTGCGCTGATCGGGTTGAAGGAGATGTTGCCGAGCAGCTTGATCCAGATGTCGCCGCGCAGTTCGGGCTCGACGGGACACTTCAGGCCGCCCGCCTGCATGGCCTCGCTGAAGACGAGACAGCGCTCGGAGCGCGAGCGGTCGGGCTCCCCGATCGAGAACCGGGTGCCTTCCAAGTGCCGTACGACGCCCGGCCCTTCGAGCTCGGTCGCCGCGTACACCACGCACCCGACGGCCCGTTCGGGCGCGATCACCGCACTGACCGCGCCGCCGGGGTCCACGCTGCTGACGCGGTGGCCGTCGTGCGGGCCGCCGTGCCGGTGGAAGTACCACCAGGGGATGCCGTTCTGGGCGGCTATCACCGCCGTCCCGTCATGCAGGAGCGGCTCGATCAACGGCCCGCACGCCGCGTACGAGTTGGCCTTCAGGCCCAGGAAGACGTAGTCGACGGGGCCGATGTCGGCCGGGTCGTCGGTGGCGTGGGCCCGCGCGGTGAAGTCGCCGCGAGGGCTGTGGACACGTACTCCGTGCTGCCTCATGGCCGCGAGATGCGGTCCACGGGCGACGAGATGGACGTCGGCACCGGCGCGGTGCAGCGCGGCTCCGACGTAGGCGCCGATCGCACCGGCGCCGAGGACTGCGACTTTCACGGTGGCGCGCTCCGTTCGGTTGAGGGATCCGAAGAAGGCTCAGGATCGACATCGCACGGGATCGGCATCGCATGGGTTCGGCATCACGAGGGATCGCCGTCGCATGCCATGACTCCATGCCATGACTGTCGATGGAATATTGTCTACAGTATGGAACTTGGCCCAGCAAGGGGTCGCGCGGCACATTGCATACCGTCGACGGAATCACGCGTCGCCTCTTCCCAACTCCCCTCCCGGCTTCCTACTGTTCGGGATCATGAGGCCCCCCGTCGCACCCCCCGGTTGGAGCCGCTGGCTCGTACCGCCCGCCGCACTCTCCGTCCACCTCTCCATCGGCCAGGCCTACGCCTGGAGCGTCTTCAAGCCCCCACTGGAATCCGCGCTCCACCTCAGCGGCACCCAGAGCGCGCTCCCCTTCCAGCTCGGCATCGTGATGCTCGGCCTCTCGGCGGCCTTCGGCGGCACGCTCGTGGAGCGCAACGGCCCGCGCTGGGCGATGACGGTCGCCCTCGTCTGCTTCTCGTCCGGCTTTCTGATCGCGGCACTCGGCGCGGCGATCAGCCAGTACTGGCTGATCGTCTTCGGTTACGGCTTCGTCGGCGGCATCGGTCTCGGCATCGGCTACATCTCCCCCGTGTCGACCCTGATCAAGTGGTTCCCGGATCGTCCCGGCATGGCGACCGGCATCGCGATCATGGGCTTCGGCGGAGGTGCGCTCATCGCGTCGCCGTGGTCGGCGCAGATGCTGGACTCCTTCGGCTCGGACCATGACGGCATCGCCCTCGCCTTCCTCGTGCACGGCCTCACGTACGCCGTCTTCATGGCGCTCGGCGTGGTGCTGGTGCGGGTGCCGCGTACGGAGGGGGCGCGGACGCCCGGTGCTCCCGGTGTGCTCGACGGGCCGCAGGTGTCCGCACGGGCCGCCGTGCGGACACCGCAGTTCTGGTGCCTGTGGATCGTGCTCTGCATGAACGTGACCGCGGGAATCGGCATCCTGGAGAAGGCGGCGCCGATGATCACCGACTTCTTCGCCGACAGCTCGACGCCGGTATCGGCCGCCGCCGCGGCAGGCTTCGTCGCCCTGCTCTCCGCGGCGAACATGGCCGGACGCATCGGCTGGTCGTCGACGTCCGACCTGATCGGCCGCAAGAACGTCTACCGCGTCTACCTGGGCGTCGGGGCGCTGATGTATCTGCTGATCGTCGTCTTCGGAGACACCTCGAAGCCGCTCTTCATCGTCTGCGCCCTTGTGATCCTCTCCTTCTACGGAGGCGGCTTCGCGACGATCCCCGCGTATCTGAAGGACCTGTTCGGGACCTACCAGGTCGGCGCGATCCACGGCCGTCTCCTCACCGCCTGGTCGACGGCGGGTGTGCTCGGCCCGCTGATCGTCAACTGGGTCGCCGACCGCCAGGAAGAGGCGGGCAAGAGCGGGGCGGGGCTCTACGGCCTCTCTCTCACGATCATGATCGGACTGCTGATCATCGGCTTCGTGGCGAACGAGTTCGTCCGCCCGGTCCATGCCCGCCACCACATTCCCGCCCCGAGGGAGGAAGTCCATGACGGCACCGACCAGCACGCCGCCAAGTAGTCCGCCCCGCCGCAGGGCGCTGATCGTCGCCGCCTGGCTCTGGGTGGGGGTTCCGCTCGGATATGGGGTGTATGAACTCGTACACAAGGCCACGCAGCTCTTCACCGGGTGACGGCATCATGAGAAGTTGCCAAACCCGACGCCCGATTCCTGTCGCTTTACGTGTCCTGTTACTGGTGAGTCGCTGAGCAGACTGGACGGTCCCGCATCTCCGGCAACAAGGGGGACCCGTTCATGCACGGCTCACGCATCGCCGCCGTCGGCCACTACCAGCCCGCCAAGACCCTCACCAACGAGGATCTGGCGGGCATGGTCGACACCAGCGACGAGTGGATCCGCTCCCGCGTGGGCATCCGCACCCGTCACATCGCGGGACCCGACGAGCCGGTCGACGAGCTCGCCGCGCACGCCGGGGCCAAGGCCGTCGCCGCCGCGGGCCTCGCGCCCGACGCCATCGACCTCGTCCTGGTCGCCACCTCCACCGCGATCGACCGCTCGCCGAACATGGCGGCGCGGGTGGCGGCCCGCCTCGGCATCCCCTCGCCGGCCGCCATGGACGTGAACGTGGTCTGCGCGGGCTTCACGCACGCGCTGGCCACCGCCGACCACGCCGTGCGAGCCGGGGCGGCCACCCGTGCGCTGGTGATCGGCGCGGACAAGATGTCCGAGGTGGCCGACTGGACGGACCGCACCACGTGCGTCCTGGTCGGGGACGGTGCGGGCGCGGCCGTCGTCGAGGCGTGCGCGCCCGGCGAGGAGCCCGGCATCGGCCCCGTGCTCTGGGGCTCGGTGCCCGAGATGGGCAACGCCGTCCGGATCGAGGGGACGCCCCCGCGGTTCGCCCAGGAGGGCCAGAGCGTCTACCGCTGGGCGACGACACAGTTGCCGCCGCTCGCCCGCAAAGCCTGCGAGAAGGCCGGTCTCACCCCTGCCGACCTGGCGGCGGTCGTCCTGCACCAGGCCAACCTGCGCATCATCGAGCCCCTCGCCGAGCGGATCGGCGCGGTCAACGCGGTCGTCGCCCGCGACGTCGTGAACTCCGGCAACACCTCGGCCGGCAGCATCCCGCTCGCCCTGTCCAAGCTGGTGGAGCGCGGCGAGATCAACCACGGGGATCCGGTGCTGCTCTTCGGCTTCGGCGGGAACCTGTCGTACGCGGGCCAGGTCATCCGCTGCCCGTAGCGCGACCGAACGGCGCGAGACGAGAGAGACGAGAGGCGTGAGAGGTGTGACCGGACAGACTCCCTCTGGTGCTGGTCATGGTGCTCAGTAGACTGTAGACAAAAGGCAATCGTCGATGAGGGGGACTGCGATGTTGTCCACAGGACTGCCGCAGGGGGCGGTGCCCAAGCTCGAACGGCCCGGTCCGCTCCGCGAGCGGGTTTACGAAGCGCTGCTCGAACTCATCACGACCCGCGCTCTCCAGCCGGGCCAGCACCTCGTGGAGAGCGAGCTGGCCGGGCACCTAGGGGTGTCGCGGCAGCCGGTGCGCGAGGCGCTGCAGCGGCTCAACACCGAGGGCTGGGTCGACCTGCGGCCCGCCCAGGGCGCGTTCGTGCACGAGCCCACCGAGGAGGAGGCGGACCAGCTGCTCACGGTCCGCACGCTCCTGGAGGCGGAGGCGGCCCGGCTCGCGGCGGCCAACACGGGCACCGCCGGGATCACCGCCCTGGAAGAGCTGTGCGCCAAGGGGGAGAAGGCCGTCGCGGACGGAGAGGTGGACCTGGTGGTGGCCACGAACGCCGCCTTCCACGCCAAGGTCATGGAACTCGCAGGCAACGTCGTCCTCGCCGAACTCGCCGGACAGGTGGACCGCCGTGTGCGCTGGTACTACACGCCGGTGGCCCGCCGGCGCGGCAAGCAGTCCTGGATCGAGCACCGCGCGCTGATCGCGGCGATCGCCGAGCGCGACGAGGGCCGGGCGACGCAGATCATGCGCGCGCACACGGAGCACACCCGCGAGACCTACCACCGGCGCGAGCGCGACGCCTGACGCGTCAGCCCCGCCGGGCCGCCAGGACCGCCTGGGTCCTCGCGGTCTGCCCGGTGAGGCGCCCTTCGTCGTCGTGGACCTCCGTCCGTACGACGACGAAGAAGCCGCCCACGTGCAGCGGGCGGGCCACGGGGCGGGCGCCGCCCACCGTGCAGAACTCGGAGGCCATGCGTGGGGCACGTCTGTCCGCCTCTTTGTCCTGTGACTGGAGAAAGTCATGGGTAATTCCTGCGCAACTTCTTCCCACCCCCGGCAGGCGCTGCTACGTTCCCCTCGAAAGCCCGACGCGAGAGACGAAAGTCGGGCGTGACGGCATGAGTTGCCCAATGAGGCGGGGAGGGGCGCGTGAGACGTATGACGGCTCGACCCGCCAATGCGCACCAGGCGCGACTGCTGCGACTGCTGCGTGACGGAGGGCCCAACTCCCGTGCCCAGCTGGGCGATCAGGTCGACCTCTCGCGGTCGAAGCTGGCCGTCGAGGTGGACCGGCTCCTGGAGACCGGACTCGTGGTCGCCGACGGACTCGCCGCCTCGCGCGGCGGCCGCCGCTCCCACAACATCCGCCTGGCCCCCGCCCTCCGCTTCCTCGGCGTGGACATCGGCGCGACCTCGGTCGACGTAGCGGTGACCAATGCCGAGCTGGAGGTCCTCGGCCACATCAACCAGCCCATGGACGTGCGCGAAGGTCCCGTTGCGGTCTTCGAGCAAGTCCTCGCCATGGCAGCCAAGTTGAAGGCCTCCGGGCTCGCGGAAGGGTTCGACGGCGCCGGAATCGGCGTCCCGGGACCCGTCCGCTTTCCCGAGGGCATCCCGGTCGCCCCGCCGATCATGCCGGGGTGGGACGGCTTCCCCGTGCGGGAGGCCATCAGTCAGGACCTGGGCTGCCCCGTCATGGTCGACAACGACGTGAACCTGATGGCGATGGGGGAGCAGCACGCGGGCGTCGCACGCTCCGTGGGCGACTTCCTCTGCGTCAAGATCGGCACGGGCATCGGCTGTGGGATCGTCGTCGGCGGTGAGGTCTACCGAGGGGTGACCGGCAGCGCGGGCGACATCGGCCACATCCAGGTCGAACCGGACGGGCGGCCCTGTGCCTGCGGCAACAAGGGCTGCCTGGAGGCGTACTTCAGCGGCGCGGCACTCGCCCGCGACGCGGAGGACGCCGTCGGCGCCGGGCTCTCCCACGAGCTCGCGACCCGCCTGGAAGCCGCAGGAAAGCTCAGCGCGATCGACGTCTCCGCGGCGGCAGCCGCCGGTGACGCCACCGCACTCGACCTGATCCGCGCGGGCGGCAACCGCACCGGCCAGGTCATCGCGGGCCTCGTCAGCTTCTTCAATCCGGGCCTCGTGGTGATCGGCGGCGGTGTGACCGGCCTCGGCCATACGCTGCTCGCCGCCATCCGCACCCAGGTCTACCGCCAGTCGCTGCCCCTGGCGACCGGCAACCTTCCCATCGTCCTAGGGGAGTTGGGGCCGACCGCCGGAGTCATCGGCGGCGCACGGCTCATCAGCGACCACCTGTTCTCACCGGCCTGACGGCCGGCCCGTAGGAACCCGCACGCCCTCCGTACCACCCCGCTCGCCCCCGCACGGCCCGCGTGACCTCCGTACGAAACCCCGTACGGCCCCGTCGAGAACACCTCACCCAGCACAGCGCCCTGCTCTGCCCTGCCCCGAAATCGTCGGCCGCACCCGCCCAAGGGAACCGTCATGGCACCAGAACCACCGCTGCTCACCATGTCCCGCATCACCAAGTCGTTCCCCGGCGTCCGCGCCCTCGACGGCGTCGACCTCCAGGTCCAGGCCGGCGAAGTGCACTGTCTCCTCGGCCAGAACGGCGCCGGGAAGTCCACGCTCATCAAGGTCCTCGCCGGGGCCCACCAGCCCGACGACGGCGAGATCACCTGGCGCGGCGAGCGCACGACGCTCAAGTCGCCCATCGCCGCGATGCGCCTGGGCATCGCCACCATCTACCAGGAGCTCGACCTGGTGGAAGGACTCTCCGTCGCCGAGAACGTCCACCTCGGGCACGAGCCGACCGCGGCAGGGTTCGTCGTCAAGGGACGCGTGGCGAAGGCGTCGACGGCCGCACTGCTCAAGCGGCTCGGGCATGCGGAGATCGACCCGGGCACGCTTGTCGGCGACCTCTCGGCCGCCCATCAGCAGATCGTGTCCATGGCTCGCGCGCTCTCCCACGAGGTGCGCCTGATCGTCATGGACGAGCCGTCGGCCGCCCTCGACCCGGACGAGGTCGACAACCTCTTCCGCATCGTCGGCGATCTCACGGCGGACGGCGTTGCCGTCGTCTACATCTCCCACCGACTCGAGGAGATCCGCCGCATCGGCGACCGCGTCACCGTCCTCAAGGACGGCCGCGCCGTGGCCGGCGGGCTCCCCGCGAAGGAGACCCCGACCCGCGAGGTCGTCGCGCTGATGACGGGACGCAACGTCGAGTACGTCTTCCCCGACCGGCCGACCGAAGCACCCGCCGCCGACACGGTGTTGCAGGTGCGTGGCCTGGCCCGCGAGGGTGAGTTCGAACCCTTCGACCTCGACCTGCGCCCCGGCGAGATCGTCGGCCTGGCCGGTCTCGTCGGCTCCGGGCGCTCCGAGATCCTGGAGACGATCTACGGTGCGCGCAAGCCGACCGCCGGCCAAGTGACCGTGGGCGGGGCGACGTTGAAGCCAGGCAGTGTGCGCGCCGCCGTCCGTGCCGGGCTCGGGCTCGCCCCCGAGGAGCGCAAGGCACAGGCCCTGCTGATGCTGGAGTCCGTCACCAACAACGTGTCGGTCTCCTCCATGTCCCGCTTCTCGCGCGGCGGTTGGATCGACCGGGGTGCCGAGAAGAAGGCCGCGCAGACCGCGACCCGCGAACTGTCGCTGCGCCCCGACAACCCCACCGCTCCCGTGCGCACGCTCTCCGGCGGCAACCAGCAGAAGGCCGTCCTGGCCCGCTGGCTGCTCCGCGGCTGCCGCGTCCTCCTGCTCGACGAGCCGACCCGCGGCGTGGACGTCGGCGCCCGCGCCGAGCTGTACGCGGTGATCCGCAGGCTCGCCGACGACGGCCTCGCCGTTCTGCTCGTCTCCAGCGAAGTGCCCGAAGTCCTCGGCCTCGCCGACCGCGTTCTGGTCCTTCGTGAGGGCCGTGTCGTCCATACGGCGCCCGCCCGTGACCTCGACGAACACCGCGTACTCGACCTCGTCCTCGAAGGGAGCCCGGCGTCATGACGCAGCCCGCATCGCCGCCACGGCCCGCCGCACCGAAGAGTCAACCGGCGGACGACGCAAGCCCGTTGCGGACACTCACCGCGCGTGCCGACATGCGGACGCTGTCCCTGCTCGGTGTGCTCGCCGTCCTGATCCTGATCGGCGGCATCACTCAGCCCGACTCGTTCCTGGACACCGACAACGTCCAGCTGATCCTCACCCAGGCATCCGTCATCGGTGTCGTCACGGTCGGCATGACGTTCGTGATCATCTCCGGCGGCATCGACCTGTCGGTCGGCGCCATCGTCGCGCTCGCCTCCGTGTGGGCGACGACGGTCGCCACCCAGGAGTACGGCTTCGCGGGCATCCTGTTCACCGCGGTGCTCGTCGGCCTGGCCTGCGGTCTCGTCAACGGCGTGCTCATCGCGTACGGCGCCATGGTGCCGTTCATCGCGACGCTCGCCATGCTGGCCGCGGGCCGCGGCCTCGCCCTCCAGATCACCGACGGCAAGACGCAAATGGTCACCGTCGACGGGGTGTTGAAGCTCGGCGAGCGCGATTCCTACATCCTCGGCATACCACCGCTGGTGCTGGTCTTCGCCGCCGTCACCGTCGTCGGCTGGCTGCTCCTGAACCGCACCACCTTCGGGCGGCGCTCGGTCGCGGTCGGCGGCAACGCGGAAGCGGCCCGCCTCGCCGGCATCGACGTACGCAGGCAGCGCCTCTACCTCTACCTGCTCTCCGGGCTCTGCTGCGGGATCGCGGCCTTCTTGCTGATCATCCTCTCCGGGTCGGGTCAGAACACCAACGGCAACCTCTACGAGCTCGACGCCATCGCCGCCGCGATCATCGGCGGCACCCTGCTCAGCGGCGGCCGGGGCACCATCACCGGCTCCGTGCTCGGCGTACTGATCTTCATGACGATCCAGAACATCTTCGCCTTGAACAACCTCCAGAGCGACGTCCAGCAGATCGCCAAGGGGGCGATCATCGTCGCCGCGGTGCTGGTCCAGCGACGTACGTCCGCAACGCATTGACGTGTTTCGCCCGCTGATCCCCGATCCCTGACCCGCAGACCCGAAGGGTTCACCGCCATGCCAGAGACATCCCCATTCGCGAGCCGCAGAGGACTGCTCTTCGGAGCCGCCGCCCTGTCGACCGGTGCCCTCATCACGGGGTGCACCAGCAACGAGCCCAAGTCCTCCGACGATGGCGCCTCGGACAGCAAGGATCAGCCGGTCGCCGACGACAAGCCCGGCAAGAAGGTCACCATCGGCTTCGCGGGCCCGCAGGCCGACCACGGCTGGCTCAACGCGATCAACGACAACGCCGAGGAGCGGGCGAAGAAGTACTCGGACGTGACGCTTGAGTCCACCGAGGGCTCGAACGACACCGCCGCCCAGATCGGCCAGGTCGAGACGCTGATCAACAAGAAGGTCGACGTCCTGGTGATCCTGCCGGCCGACGGCAAGGCGCTCACCCAGGTCGGCCTGAAGGCCATGCGGGCAGGCATACCCGTCGTCAACCTCGACCGGGTCTTCGCCTCGCCGCAGGCCTACCGCTGCTGGATCGGCGGCGACAACTACGGCATGGGCCTCAGCGCCGGCCACTACATCGGCGAGAAGCTCAAGGACAAGAAGAACGCCAAGGTCGTCGAACTCGCCGGTCTCGACAACCTCGAACTGACCAAGCAGCGCTCGAAGGGCTTCGACGACGCCCTGAAGAACTACTCGAACATCGAGAAGGTGGCCCGGCAGGCCGCCGAGTTCACCGTCGAGTCGGGACAGCAGAAGATGTCCCAACTCCTCCAGGCCCAGAAGAACTTCGACGCCCTGTGGAACCACGACGACGACCAGGGCGTGGGCGCCCTGCGTGCCATCAAGCAGGCGGGCCGCGACGACTTCCTGATGGTCGGCGGCGCGGGCGCGCTCTCCGCCTTCCAGGCCATCGAGTCCGACAACAGCGTGCTCAAGGCCACCGTCCTCTACCCGCCGTCGATGGCCGCCTCGGCCATCGACCTGGCCCGCGCACTGGGCCAGAGCAAGGGCGTCAGCGGGATGGCGGAGTTCGAGATCCCGGCCTTCATCACGCTCTACTCGGCCGTGGTCGACAAGGAGAACATCAGCACGTACATGTCCACCGGCTTCAAGTGATGCGCGCGTCCGCACCCCCCACCGAGCGTTTACGAGGAGGAGTACCGCATGCGTGAGACGGAACACGAGGCCGGGACGGGTAAGCGGCTGTTGGGGGTGGGCATGGTCGGATACGCCTTCATGGGCGCCGCCCACTCCCAGGGCTGGCGCACCGTCGGACGCGTCTTCGACCTGCCGGTGCAGCCGGTCCTCTCGGCGGTCTGCGGACGCGACGCCGTCGCCGTGCGCGCCGCGGCGGACCGCCTCGGGTGGGCGGCGGCGGAGACCGACTGGCGCGCTCTCGTGGCCCGTGACGACATCGATCTCATCGACATCTGCACTCCTGGCGACAGCCATGCGGAGATCGCCATCGCCGCGCTCGACGCGGGCAAGCACGTGCTGTGCGAGAAGCCCCTCGCGAACACCGTCGAGGAGGCCGAGGCGATGGTCGAAGCCGCCGAGCGGGCCCGTGCCCGGGGGCAGGTGGCGATGGTCGGGTTCAACTATCGCCGGGTCCCGGCTCTCGCGCTCGCCCGGCAGATGGTCGCCGAGGGGCGGCTCGGCACGCTGCGGCACGTCCGGCTCACGTACCTCCAGGACTGGCTGGTCGACCCCGGCTTCCCGCTCACCTGGCGGCTGCGCAAGGACCGCGCGGGTTCGGGCGCGCTCGGCGACCTGGGCGCGCACATCGTGGACCTCGCGCAGTATCTGGTGGGGGAGCCGGTGGCGGGCGTCTCGGCGCTGACGGAGACCTTCGTACGGGAGCGCCCGCTGCTCGACGGGGCGTCGAGCGGGCTCACGGCGGAAGGAGGCACGGCGAGGGGCCAGGTGACGGTGGACGACGCGGCGGTCTTCACCGGCCGCTTCCCGTCGGGCGCCCTCGCCTCCTTCGAGGCGACCCGCTTCGCGGCGGGCCGCAAGAACGCCCTGAAGCTCGAACTGAACGGCTCCGAAGGGTCGTTGGCCTTCGACCTGGAGCGCCTGAACGAGCTCTCCTTCCACGATCACACGGAGCCCGCCGCGTCGTCCGGCTTCCGTCGCATCCTGGTGACCGAGCCCGCCCATCCGTACCTGGAGGCCTGGTGGCCGCCGGGGCACGGCCTCGGCTACGAGCACACGTTCGTGCACCAGGCCCGCGACCTGCTGCACGCCGTCGCCACGGGTGACCAGCCCGAACCGTCCTTCGCCGCCGGCCTCTCGGTGCAGCGGGTGCTCGCCGCGGTGGAGGAGAGCGCGGCGAAGAACTCGGTCTACACCCCCGTAGCTTCCACCCCCGTCACGGTCTGAGGAGGCCTCTTCATGCCCCGCGACTTCACGCTCTTCACCGGCCAGTGGGCCGACCTGCCGCTGGAGGAGGTCTGCCGCCTGGCCCGCGACTTCGGCTACGACGGTCTCGAACTCGCCTGCTGGGGAGACCACTTCGAGGTCGACAAGGCGCTGAGCGACAGTTCCTACCTGGACTCGCGCCGTCAGCTCCTGGACAAGTACGGCCTCAAGTGCTGGGCCGTCTCCAACCACCTGGTCGGCCAGGCCGTCTGTGACGCGATCATCGACGAGCGGCATCAGGCGATCCTGCCCGCCCGCATCTGGGGCGACGGCGACGCGGAAGGAGTACGGCAGCGGGCCGCCCGCGAGATGGAGGACACGGCACGCGCGGCGGCCGCCTTCGGCGTCGACACGGTCGTCGGCTTCACGGGATCGGCGATCTGGCATCTGGTGGCGATGTTCCCGCCCGCGCCGGAATCGATGATCGAGCGGGGCTACGACGACTTCGCCGAGCGCTGGAACCCGATCCTCGACGTCTTCGACGTACAGGGCGTGCGCTTCGCCCACGAGGTGCATCCCTCGGAGATCGCCTACGACTACTGGACGACGCACCGCGCCCTGGAGGCGGTCGGCCACCGCACCGCCTTCGGCCTGAACTTCGACCCGTCGCACTTCGTGTGGCAGGACCTGGACCCGGTCGGATTCCTCTACGACTTCCGGGACCGCATCTACCACGTCGACTGCAAGGAGGCCAGGCGTCGCCTGGACGGCCGCAACGGCCGCCTGGGCTCGCACCTCCCGTGGGGCGATCCGCGCCGCGGCTGGGACTTCGTCTCGGCGGGCCACGGGGACGTTCCCTGGGAGGACGTGTTCCGGATGCTGCGCTCGATCGCGTACGAGGGCCCGATCTCGGTCGAGTGGGAGGACGCCGGAATGGACCGCCTCCAGGGGGCGCCCGAGGCGCTGAAGCACCTGAAGGCGTTCGACTTCGAGCCGCCGACGGCGTCGTTCGACGCGGCGTTCGGCGGGAACTGAGTCGCAACGAGCGGCAGTCGCACGGAGCCACTTTGTCCTGGGCAAGGAAAAAGCCGAACTTCATTGCTGTGCAAGGGCTTTCCGTCCAAGACAAACGTGGCTACCGTCGCTGATGTGTACAGGACATGAACCTTTCCCGGGGTGACGGCGCACCCCGGCGCCCAGCGCCTCCTAGCACCACACCCGCGTACGACCGTCCCCCTTCCGGAGGAACCCCGTGCACAGGAAACGCCTCAGACTCCGTAACACCCGCAGCCTCCGCAAAACCCTCGCGCTCTTCACCGGCACACTGCTGGCCGGTGCCACCCTCAGCCTCACCGCTCCCACCGCGAACGCCGCCGACCCGGAGGCCGTCCGCGCCGCCCAGGAGCAGGCCGCCAAGACCGCGGCGGCCCCGGTGGCCGAAGACTTCCAGCAAGTCACCCTCGCCAAGGGCGAGCCCGAGACGGGCGAGCCCATGACCCTCGCCGTCCTGCCCGACCGCTCGGTCCTGCACACCTCCCGCGACGGAACGCTGCGCCTCACGGACGCCGCGGGCAACACCAAGATCGCGGGCAAGATACCGGTCTACACGCACGACGAAGAGGGCCTCCAAGGCGTCGGCCTCGACCCGAAGTTCAGCGAGAACCGCGCGATCTACCTCTACTACGCGCCCCCGCTCGACACCCCGGCGGGCGACGCCCCGGAGACCGGCACGGCCGAGGACTTCAAGAAGTTCGACGGCGTCAACCGCCTCTCCCGCTTCATCCTGAAGACCGACGGCACCCTCGACAACGCCAGCGAGAAGAAGGTCCTCGACGTCCCCGCGAGCCGCGGCATCTGCTGCCACGTCGGCGGCGACATCGACTTCGACAAGGACGGCAACCTCTACCTGTCGACGGGTGACGACTCCAACCCCTTCGCCTCGGACGGCTTCACGCCCATCGACGAGCGCGCGGACCGCAACCCCGCCTTCGACGCCCGCCGCGGCGCCGGCAACACCAACGACCTGCGCGGCAAGATCCTGCGCATCAAGGTCGCCGACGACGGCTCGTACACCGTCCCGGACGGCAACCTCTTCGCGCCGGGCACCGACAAGACCCGTCCCGAGATCTACGCGATGGGCTTCCGCAACCCCTTCCGCATGAGCGTCGACAAGCCCACCGGCACGGTCTACGTCGGCGACTACGGCCCCGACGCGGGTGCCGCCGACCCCAAGCGCGGCCCCGCAGGACAGGTCGAGTTCGCCCGCGTGACCAAGCCGGGCAACTTCGGCTGGCCGTACTGCACCGGCAAGAACGACGCGTACATCGACTACGACTTCGCCACGCAGACCTCGGGCGCCGCCTTCGACTGCGCCGCGCCGAAGAACGATTCCCGGTACAACACCGGCCTGACCGAGCTGCCGGCCGCGCAGGAAGCCTGGATTCCGTACGACGGCGGCTCCGTCCCCGAGTTCGGCTCCGGCTCCGAGTCCCCGATGGCAGGCCCCGTCTACCGCTATGACGCGGCGAACACCTCCCCGGTGAAGTTCCCGGAGGCGTACGACGGCGACTTCTTCGCCGGAGAGTTCGGACGGCGCTGGATCAAGCGCATCGAGCACGGCGCGGACGGAACGGTCCAGTCCATCAACCCGTTCCCGTGGACAGGCACGCAGATCATGGACATGGAGTTCGGCCCCGACGGCGCGCTGTACGTCCTCGACTACGGCACCGCCTGGTTCGGCGGCGACGAGAACTCCGGTCTCTTCCGCATCGAGAACGCCACGGACGGCCACTCCCCGGTCGTCGAGGCGAGCGCCTCCGTGACCAGCGGCCAGGCCCCGCTCAAGACCAGGTTCACCGCGAAGGCCACGGATGCCGACGGCGGCACGCTGACCTATGCGTGGGACTTCGGTGACGGCGGCAAGTCGACCCAGCAGAACCCCTCGTACACGTACAAGAAGAACGGCGTCTACACCGCGACCGTGACCGTCAAGGACTCCACCGGGCGCACCGGCTCGGCCAGCGCGCACATCACCGTCGGCAACACCGCGCCCCAGGTGACCCTGGAACTCCCCGGCGACGGGCAGCTGTTCACCTTCGGCGACAAGGTGCCGTTCAAGGTGAAGGTGACCGACAAGGAAGACGGTCCGATCGACTGCTCGAAGGTCAAGGTCACCCACATCCTCGGCCATGACAGCCACGGCCACCCGGTCACCTCGGCCAACGGCTGCGAAGGCACCCTCCAGACGTCCGCCGACGGCGAGCACGACCCGAACGCCAACATCTTCGGGGTCTTCGACGCCGAGTACACCGACAAGGGCGCGAACGGCCAGCCCGCGCTGACCACCCACGACCAGAACGTCGTCCAGCCCAAGCACCGTCAGGGCGAGCACTACAACGACTCCAAGGGTGTCTCCGTGGTGAACCACACCCCGGCGCACGGCGGCAAGACGGTCGGCGAGATCAACAACGGCGACTGGATCTCCTTCAAGCCCTACATCCTGGCCAACGCCACCAAGCTGACCGCACGCGTCGCCTCGGACGGTGCCGGCGGCACGCTGGAGGTCCGCAGCGGATCGGCCAAGGGCAAGCTCCTGGGCAAGGCCAAGGTCGCCCCGACCGGTGGATGGGAGACGTACGCGGATGTGAGCACCACCATCAGCAAGGCGCCCAAGAACACGACGACGCTGTACCTGGTCTTCAAGGGCAAGGGCTCCGGAGCCTTGTACGAGGTCGACGACTTCACCTTCACCACGCGCTGAGGAAGGGGTCACCATGCGCGCATCCGCACGGATCGCCACCGCGTCAGCCGCGGCCGCTCTGCTCATCGGCTGCGTATCGGGCCCCGCGGCCTCCGAGCCCGACGGCAAGCACGAGGGTGAGAAGGTCCTGGTCTTCTCGAAGACCGCGGGCTTCCGTCACGACTCGATCCCCGACGGCATCGCGGCCATCAAGGAGCTCGGCGCGGCGAACGGCTTCGCCGTCGACGCCACCGAGGACGCCAAAGCCTTCACGGCCAAGAACCTCGCGCGGTACGACGCCGTGATCTGGCTCTCCACGACCGGCGACGTCCTCGACGCCAAGCAGCAGAGCGCGTTCGAGGGCTACATCAAGAGGGGCGGCGGGTACGTGGGCGTGCACGCCGCCGCCGACACCGAGTACGACTGGCCCTTCTACGGCGGACTCGCGGGGGCGTACTTCCAGTCGCACCCCGCGATCCAGCCCGCGAAGGTCCATGTCGAGGACCACGGGCACCCGTCCACGGCACATCTGCCGGGGATCTGGGACCGGACCGACGAGTGGTACAACTACCGCTCCAATCCCCGGGACCGCGCCCATGTCCTCGCCTCGCTCGACGAGTCGTCCTACACGGGCGGCTCGATGTCCGGCGACCATCCCATCGCCTGGTGCCAGGATTACCAGGGCGGCCGCTCCTTCTACACGGGCAGCGGCCACACCAAGGAGTCGTTCACCGATCCCGCGTTCCGCACCCATCTGCTCGGCGGAATCCGCTGGGCGGCGGGCGCGGTGCAGGCCGACTGCCGCCCGGAGAAGGGCTACACGCCCCTCTTCGACGGCACGGCCAAGTCCCTGGAGGCGTGGAAGCAGGCGGGCCCCGGTTCCTTCGAGCTGAACGAGAAGGACGGGACCCTGACGACCGTCGGTGGCATGGGCATGCTCTGGTACGGGGCGAAGGAGCTCGGCTCCTACTCCCTCAAGCTGGACTGGCGCATGGACGGCGACGACAACTCCGGGATCTTCGTGGGCTTTCCGGCCTCCGACGACCCCTGGTCGGCCGTGAACAACGGCTATGAGATCCAGATCGACGCCACCGACGTCCCGGAGAAGACCACGGGCTCCGTCTACGGCTTCAAGTCCGCCGACCTGAAGAAGCGCGACAAGGCGCTGAACCCGTCGGGGGAGTGGAACACGTACGAACTCCGGGTCGAGGGCGAACGCCTTCGGATCTATCTCAACGGAGTGAAGATCAACGACTTCACCAACACGGATCCGGCGAGGAGCCTGAAGAACGGTCACATCGGCATCCAGAACCACGGTGCCGACGACCAGGTCTCCTTCCGCGACATCCGGGTGAAGGACCTGCCGGCCCGCGCGACGTCCGGCGTGGGCCGCTAGACGGCGGCGGGCGGAGGACGCCGGACCTCCGCCCGCCGTCTCATCTCCGTCCGCCGTCTCATCTCCCCCGCGCGTTCGGCGCGTGTACGACAGGAGGCAGCCATGTCCAACTCTTCCTCTACTGGTTCTTCTGGTTCACCCGGGTCCTCGGGTGGCGGGCCGACCGGGGTGTGGCTGATCGGGGCGCGTGGTTCGGTCGCCACGACGGCTGTCGCGGGGTGCGCGGCCGTGGCGGCCGGACTGCACCCGCCGACCGGCATGATCACCGAGACCCCGCCGTTCGCGGACTGTGGTCTGCCAACGTTGTCGTCGCTCGTCTTCGGCGGCCACGACACGGTGGAGTGCCCGCTGCCCAAGCGGGCGGAGCAGCTCGCCGCCGGGGGCGTGCTTCCGTACGGCGTCCCCTCGGCGGTCGGCGCCGAACTGGCCGCGGCGGACACCGAGATCCGCATGGGCGGGCCGCGCCACGGGGATCTCGACACCAGGACGGACGACGAACTGATCGAGTCCTTCGCCGCCGACCTCCGCGATTTCGTACGCCGCCGGGGGCTCGCCCGCGCGGTCGTGGTGAACGTGGCGTCGACGGAACCGGTGCCGGCCGAGGGCGAGGAGAGGCTGCCCGCCAGCTCTCTCTACGCGGCGGCGGCGCTGCGGGCGGGCTGCCCGTACGTGAACTTCACCCCGTCGGCGGGCCTGCACCACCCCGCGCTCGCTTCTGTGGCGGCCTCGTCCGGGCTGCCTTACGCGGGCCGGGACGGCAAGACGGGCCAGACGCTGTTGCGCTCCGTCCTCGGCCCGATGTTCGCCCAGCGTGCGCTGGCCGTCCGCGCATGGTCCGGCACGAACCTCCTGGGCGGCGGTGACGGCGCCGCCCTCGCGGACCCGGCCGCGGCCGCGGCGAAGAACGCGGGCAAGGAACGGGTGCTCGCCGACACGTTGGGCTCCACCCCGGAGGGCGAGGTCCACATCGACGACGTCCCGTCGCTCGGCGACTGGAAGACCGCCTGGGACCACATCGCGTTCGACGGTTTCCTCGGCGCGCGGATGGTCCTGCAGACGACCTGGCAGGGCTGCGACTCGGCCCTGGCGGCGCCGCTGATCCTGGACCTGGCGCGCTTGACCGCCCGAGCCCACGAGAGGGGCCTGTCCGGTCCCCTCGGCCAACTGGGCTTCTACTTCAAGGATCCGGACGACGGTTCCTCATCGGCGCTGGCCGAGCAGTACGAGGCGCTCGTGGGCTTCGCGTCGCGGCTGCGGGGGGTGAGTGCGTGAAGGGCGCCGGCCCTGAGACCACCGGCGGCGGTACTCCTGTGGGGGCGGGCCGCGACTGGGCCGAACTGCTGCGCGTCTCCGCCCTGTTCACCGTCCCGGGCGACGCCTTGGCCGGTGCGGCGGCGACAGGCCTTGCCCCCAACCGCCGTACTCTCCTGGCCATCGCCGCCTCGCTCTCCCTCTACGAAGCGGGCATGGCCCTCAACGACTGGGCGGACCGGGAGGAGGACGCGGTCGAACGCCCTCACCGCCCGCTGCCGTCCGGCCGCATCGCTCCACCGGTCGCCTTCGGTGCGGCGGTGGCTCTGACGGCAGGGGGCCTCGCACTCGCCGCCGCCGCGGGCCGCCCGGCTTTGACGGTGGCGGGCGCCTTGGCGGCCACGGTATGGGCCTACGACCTGGGCCTGAAACACACTCCGGCAGGCCCGGCCGCCATGGCAGCGGCTCGCTCCCTCGACGTGTTGCTGGGGGCGGCGGCTACTTCGGGGTTGTCGGTGGGGGCGAGGCCGGGGGCGTTGGTGGGGGCGAGGCCGGGGGCGTCGGTGGAGGTGATGCAGGCGTCGTCGGCGAGGACGATGACGGCGTCGTCGGTGGGGGTGGTGCCGGGGTCGTCGGTGGGGGTGATGCCGGGGTCGTCGGTGGGGGTGATGCCGGGGTCGTCGGCGGGGGCGATGCAGGCGTCGTCGGTGGGGGTGATGCCGGGGTCGTCGGTGGGGGCGATGCAGGCGTCGTCGGTGGGGGTGATGCCGGGGTCGTCGGCGGGGGCGATGCAGGCGTCGTCGGTGGAGCTGCCGAGGGCTGGCCTGCGGGGTTCCGGCCCGGCTCTTCGTGCTGCCGTGCCCACCGCCCTCGTCCTTGGCGCCCACACCCTCGCGGTGACCGCGGTCTCACGCCGCGAGGCGCAGGGCGGCTCGACGGCGATACCCCTGGCCGCTCTCGCCGCGACAGCCGCGCTCACACGACTGCTGGCCCCGAGCGGTGGCGCCAGGAGCGGCCGTGGTTCCGCCGACACCGGCACGAGCGCCGGCGGCGGAACCTCGCGACTCTCGGCAAACCGCGGCGGAGCAGCCACTCGCGGTCTGCCGGGCATCACCCCGAGGGAGCCGTCACGGGGCCGCACGGTGGGGCAGGCGGTGGGCCGAGCCTGGCGCACCGGCGGCGTGACCGGCCCGGCCTCGGGGCTGACCGGCAGCGCCTCGGGGCGGTCCGGCAGGGACTGGCGGGCCGGAGCTCGCGGTGCCGTCCAGGCCGCGCTCGCCGTCACCTACGCGGCCACCGCGGCGCGGCCCCTCCTCCACGCCGCGCTCAACCCGTCACCTCAGCTCACCCAGCGGGCCGTGGGCGGCGGCATCCGAGCCATGATCCCGCTCCAGGCCGCGCTCTCAGCCCGGGCGGGCGCCCTGGTCCCAGCTCTCCTGACCGCCGCGCTGGCCCCGGCGGCGCGCAAGTTCGGCCGGAAGGTGAGCGTCACATGACAGAGACGGCGGATCGTACGAGCACGCCAGCGGCACAGGGCCCGGGACCGGGACGGGCACGGGGGCCGGCACAGGGACCGGGGCCGGCACAGGGACCGGGGCCGGCACAGGGACCGGGGCCGGCACAGGGACCGGGGCCGGCACAGGCACCGGCACAGGCACCGGCACCGGGACGGGCACAGGCACACGTACCGGCACAGGGACCGGGACGGGCACAGGCGCAGGCACCAGCACACATACCGGCACAGACACACGCACCGTCAACAGCACGCGGCCTGAGCCCGAGCCCCGCCGGGGCGGAGGCTTCTTCCCCCTTCCGCTTCGGGTACGGCACCAACGGCCTCACCGACCTCCGGCTCGACGACGCCCTCGGCCTCCTCGCCGACCTCGGCTACGCGGGCGTCGGACTCACCCTCGACCACATGCACCTCGACCCCCTCGCCCCCGACCTCGCCGCCCGCACCCGCCACGTGGCCCACCGCCTGGCACGCCTCGGCCTGACGGTGACGATCGAGACCGGCGCCCGCTATGTACTCGACCCGCGCCGCAAGCACGGTCCCTCGCTCCTGGACCCCGACCCGGACGCGCGCGCCGCCCGTGTCCGCCTGCTGATCCGGGCCGTACAGGTCGCCGCCGACCTCGGCGCCCATGCCGTGCACTGCTTCAGCGGCATCACCCCAGAAGGCACCGACGAGGACACCGCCTGGCAACGGCTCACCGAGGCACTCGGCCCCGTCCTTGACGCCGCGCTCGGCGCCGACGTGCCTCTGGCCATCGAACCCGAGCCCGGCCACCTCCTCTCCACGCTCGCCGACTTCCACCGGCTCCGTCACCGACTGGGCGATCCGGAGCCCCTGGGCCTCACCCTCGACATCGGCCACTGCCAGTGCCTCGAACCGCAGTCTCCCGCCGACTGCGTACGCGCCGCCGCCCCCTGGCTACGGCACGTCCAGATCGAGGACATGCGCCGAGGCGTCCACGAGCACCTCCCGTTCGGAGACGGCGAGATCGACTTCCCGCCCGTCCTCGAAGCCCTGGCCTCCACCGGCTATCAAGGCCTCACCGTCGTCGAACTGCCCCGCCACTCCCACGCGGGCCCTCAACTCGCCTCCCACTCCATCGAGTTCCTGCACCGGGCGGCGGCTGAAGCGGTCCGCACCCCCGCCGGTACCGCCCCAGCCAGAGGAGGAACCCCATGACCGAAGCCCCCGTCATCGACGACCTCCGCACCCGCCTCGAAGCCACTCTCGGCGGAGCCGCCCGCGCCTGGCTGGACCAGGCCACCGCCGAGGCCGCAGCCCACCGCGGGCGACCGGCACAGAGCACCACCCCCGTCTGGGAGTTGCGCTTCGCAGAGGCCGGGCGACGCTGCGGCCAGGACCACGCCGACGCCGCCCGCGTACTGCTCCTGCACGCGGCCGGAGCGACCCCGGCCACCCTCGCCCGCGTCTACGGACAAGGCACCGCGGCTGAGCGCCGCGCCGTCCTGCACGCACTGCCCCACCTGGTCCGGGGCCCGGAGGCACTGCCCCTGGTCGAGGACGCCCTGCGCACCAACGACACCCGGCTCGTCGCCGCCGCCGTCGGCCCGTACGCCGCCCGGCACCTCCCGCCGCACGACTGGCGCCACGCGGTGCTCAAGTGCCTGTTCACCGGCGTCCCCGTGGAAGCCGTCGCCGAACTGGACCGCCGAGCCACCGCCGACGCCGAGCTCGGCCGCATGCTCGGCGACTACGCAGGTGAACGCACCGCCGCAGGTCGCACCGTCCCCAGCGATCTGCACCGCGTCCTGGCCCTGACCGCCTCTACGGCCCCCTCGGCCGCAGTGGCGCCCCCGGCCCCCACGACCCCTTCCACCGGCGAGGAGCAGGAGTCCTGATGCGCATCTTCGACCCCCACATCCACATGACGTCCCGTACCACCGACGACTACCAGGCCATGTACGCCGCAGGCGTCCGCGCCGTCGTCGAGCCCGCGTTCTGGCTGGGCCAGCCCCGCACCTCACCCGCCTCCTTCTTCGACTACTTCGACTCGCTCCTCGGCTGGGAGCCCTTCCGTGCGGCCCAGTACGGCATCGCGCACCACTGCACCATCGCTCTCAACCCCAAAGAGGCGAACGACCCCCGCTGCACCCCCGTCCTTGACGAACTGCCCCGGTATCTCGTCAAGGACAACGTCGTCGCCGTCGGTGAGATCGGCTACGACTCCATGACCCCCGCCGAGGACGCCGCGCTCACCGCCCAGCTCCAGCTCGCCGCCGACCATGACCTGCCCGCGCTCGTCCACACTCCGCACCGCGACAAGCTCGCCGGCCTGCGCCGCACCCTCGACGTCGTCCGGGAATCCGCGCTGCCCCTGGAACGGGTCCTCATCGACCATCTCAACGAGACCACGGTCAAGGAGGCCAAGGACAGCGGCTGCTGGCTCGGCTTCTCCGTCTATCCCGACACCAAGATGGACGAAGGCCGGATGGTGGCCATCCTGCGCGACCACGGGCCCGAGCGGGTCTTGGTCAACTCGGCCGCCGACTGGGGCAAGAGCGACCCTCTCAAGACCCGCAAGGTCGCCGACGCCATGCTCGACTCCGGGTTCACCGAGGACGCCGTCGACCTGGTGCTGTGGCGCAACCCGGTCGCCTTCTACGGGCTCAGCGGCCGCCTCGCGCTCGACGTCACGGACACCGAAGGCACCCACGAGGGCAACTCCATCCTCCGCGGCGGGGAGTGAGACATGCGCTTCCGGCATCCCGATGGCAGCGTCGTCCACCTCGCGTACTGCACCAACGTCCACCCCGCCGAGACCCTCGACGGCGTCCTCGCGCAACTCCGCGACCACTGCGAACCCGTACGCAAACGGCTCGGCAGGGACCGTCTGGGGATCGGTCTGTGGCTGGCCAAGGACGCCGCGCGCGCCCTGGTCACCGACCCGGCGGCCCTGCGCGGCCTGCGCACCGAACTCGACCGGCGCGGCCTTGAGGTCGTCACCCTCAACGGCTTCCCCTATGAGGGGTTCGGTGCGGAAGAGGTCAAGTACCGCGTCTACAAGCCGGACTGGACCGACCCCGAGCGCCTCTCCCACACGACCGACCTGGCCCGCCTGCTGGCCGCCCTCCTCCCGGACGATGTCACCGAAGGCACCATCTCCACCCTGCCCCTCGCCTGGCGCACCCCCTTCGACACCACGCATGCCGACGCCGCCCGAACCGCACTCACCGCGCTCGCCCAACGCCTGGACGCGCTCGCCGAGCTGACCGGCAAGTCGATCCGCGTCGGCCTCGAACCGGAGCCGGGCTGCATCGTGGAGACCACGGGCGACGCGATCGCCCACCTCACCGCGATCGGCCACGACCGCATCGGTGTCTGCGTCGACACCTGTCACCTCGCCACCTCCTTCGAGGACCCGCGGACCGCGCTCGACGCGCTCGCCGCCGCGGGCATCCCCGTCGTCAAATCCCAGCTCTCCGCCGCCCTGCATGCCGAACACCCTCATCTCCCCGGAGTCCGCGAGGCCCTCGCCGCCTTCGACGAACCCCGCTTCCTGCACCAGACCCGCACCCGCACCGCAGCCGGACTGCGCGGCACCGACGACCTCGGCGAATCGCTCGCCGGTGACGCCCTGCCCGAGACGGCGCCCTGGCGCGCCCACTTCCACGTCCCCCTGCACGCGGCCCCCGCGCCGCCCCTCACCTCCACACTCCCCGTACTCAAGGAAACCCTCGCCCACCTGGTCGGCGGGCCGGGCCCCCGCACCCGCCACCTCGAGGTCGAGACCTACACCTGGCAGGCGCTGCCGCCCGCACTGCGCCCCCGCTCCCGCCCCCAGCTCGCCGACGGCATCGCCGCCGAACTCACCCTCGCCCGCGATCTCCTGACGGACCTCGGCCTGAAGGAACTCCCATGAGCCCCACACCCCTCCTCGTCCTGGACGTCGTCGGCCTCACCCCCCGTCTCCTCGACCACATGCCGCGTCTCAAGTCACTGGGCCAGTCCGGCTCCCGGGCCCCTCTCGGCACGGTCCTGCCCGCCGTCACCTGTGCCGCCCAGTCCACCTTCCTCACCGGCACCACCCCCGCCGAACACGGCATCGTCGGCAACGGCTGGTACTTCCGCGAACTCGGCGACGTACTCCTGTGGCGGCAGCACAACGGCCTCGTCGCCGGGGACAAGCTGTGGGACGCCGCCCGCCGCGCCCACCCCGGCTACACCGTCGCCAATATCTGCTGGTGGTACGCCATGGGCGCCGACACCGACATCACCATCACCCCCCGCCCCGTCTACTACGCCGACGGCCGCAAGGAACCCGACTGCTACACCCGGCCCCCGGCCCTGCACGACGAACTCACCGAAAAATTCGGCACGTTCCCCCTGTTTCACTTCTGGGGCCCCGGCGCCGACATCGTCTCCAGCCGCTGGATCGTGAACGCCACGCGCCACATCCTCAGCACCCGCCACCCCGACCTGGCCCTGTGCTACCTCCCGCACCTCGACTACGACCTGCAGCGCTTCGGCCCCGACGACCCGCGCTCCCACCAGGCCGCCGCCGAACTCGACGCGACCATCGCCCCCCTCCTCGACGAGGCGAAGGCCGAGGGCCGCACCGTCGTCGCCCTGTCCGAGTACGGCATCACCCGCGTGGACCGCCCCGTCGACATCAACCGCGCCCTGCGCCGTGCAGGACTGCTCGAAGTGCACACCCAGGACGGCATGGAGTACCTCGACCCGATGACCTCGCGCGCCTTCGCCGTCGTGGACCACCAGATCGCCCACATCTACGTCCGCAGGCCCGAGGACCTGGAGGCCACCCGCCAGGCACTCGCCGACCTGCCCGGGATCGAGCAACTCCTCGACGACGAGGGCAAGAAGGCCAACCACCTGGACCACCCGCGCTCCGGCGAACTCGTCGCCGTCGCGGAGCCGGACGCCTGGTTCACGTACTACTACTGGCTCGACGACGACCGCGCGCCCGACTTCGCGCAGCTCGTCGAGATCCACCGCAAACCCGGCTACGACCCCGTCGAGCTCTTCATGGATCCCGAGGACCCCTACGTCCGCGTCAAGGCCGCGTCCGCGCTGGCCCGCAAGAAGCTCGGCATGCGCTATCGCATGGCGGTCGTGCCCCTCGACCCGTCACCTATTCGAGGCAGCCACGGCCGCCTTCCCACGAGCGACGACGACGGTCCGCTCATCATCAGCTCCACCCCCCATGCGCTTCCCGACAGGATCGCGGCCACCGCCGTGAAATCCCTCCTCCTGGACCTGGCCGGACTGGGCTGAGACACACCTCGCCCCACCACCAGCCCGATCAGGAGCCGTTACAGAGAGTGAAGCATGCGTCACTGACAACGCGCCAGTGGCACGCATCCGCCCGCACGTCGAAGAGCCCAAGAGAGGCACCCGTGACCGACTTCCACGACACTCCCGCCGACGAGGCCCTCAGACAGCGTCTCGGCCTCAACCGCCGCCGTTTCCTCAGCACGTGCACCGCCGTCGCCGCGGGCGGGATCGCCGCGCCCGTGTTCGGCGCGGCACCGTCCTTCGCCCAGTCGCAGACAGAGCGCGGCCACGGCCACGGCCGCGAACTGGTGCCCGCGAAGAAGCGCGGCATCATCCTCTACACGGTGCGTGACGCGACCGGCCGCGACCCGCTCGCCACCACCCTGCCCTCGGGATTCCGCGAGGTGTTCAAGGAGCTGGCCCGCTACGGGTACAAGCAGGTCGAGTTCGCCGGCTACGGCCAGCATGCCAACGCCCCCGGCGGTGCCACCCTGGAGTCCGTCGCGGGCGCCAAGCTGCTGCGCTCCTGGCTCGACGAGTACGGCTTGCGCGCCCAGGGCAACCACGGCTTCATCCCGGGGTCATGGCCGCTCTCGCAGCCCGACCTCGACACGTTCAAGAAGCACCTGGAGATCGCCAACATCCTCGGCATGGACCACATGGGCACCGGTGGAGACCCCACCAACAGCTCGTACAAGGCCGATTGGGACGTCGCCGCCGACAAGTGGAACGCCATGGGCGACATAGCGCGCAAGGCCGGCATCAAGCTCTACACCCACAATCACGACGCCGCGTACGGCTTCCTGCTCGACGGCGGTCCGCTCGACGCACAGGGCCGTCCGACCCGCAGCTCCGGCATCCGCAGGCTGGAGTACTTCCTCAAGGCCACTGATCCGAGGTCCGTCTGGCTGGAGATGGACATCTACTGGGCGCACGTCGCGCAGTACAAGTTCCACACGTACACCGCGCACGACGGCTCCCAGCGCAAGAAGGTCTTCGACCCGGCAGCGCTCGTCAGCCGCAACAACAAGCGCTACCCGCTGTTCCACGCCAAGGACGGCACCCGCAACGACACGAGCGGTCAGGGCTACGACATGGTGGCCTTCGGCGAAGGCGTCATCGACTACCGCACCTTCTTCAGCCGTGTCGGCGAGAAGAACTACCACAACCCCATGGTCGAGCAGGACAACGCGCCCAGCGGCACCGATCCCGGTCAGTCCCTGAAGCTCGCGAAGATCGGCTACGACAACCTGGCGGCTCTCCGCAAGAAGCGCTGACGAGAAACGCCTGAGCGCCCGCACAAACAGCTCTCGCCGCGCGACTTCCGCGCGGCGAGAGCTGATTGAGGTCGGGGGTCAGGCAGTCAGGCCATCTCCTCACCGAGGGGTTGCGGATTGGGTTTGATGCCTTTGTCCTTGGGCCTTCCCGGTTGGGTGAGGAACAGTGCGATGAACCCCGCGAACAGGGATATGGACCCGGCCAAGGTGAATGCTCCGGTGTGGCCCCAGTTGCTCACCACCACGGCGCCCATTCCGGAGCCGAGCAGCCCGGACACCAGCTTGGAGCTGTAGACGAGGCCGTAGTTGGAGGCGTTGTTGTTCTCACCGAAGTAGTCCGCCGTCATCGCCGCGAACATCGGGAAGATGGCGCCGCCTCCGAAGCCGGAGATGCTGGAGAAGACGAGGAACAGCGGGAGGTTCTCGATGTTCGCGGACCACAGGATGCCGTACTGCGAAAGGCCGAGGACGATACAGACGAAGATCAGGCAGCGTTTGCGTCCGTAGAGGTCCGAGAGCCAGCCGATGACGCCTCGTCCCGTGCCGTTGACGATGGCCTTCAAGGACATGGCCGTGGCGACGATTCCACCGGCGAATCCGGCTTCCTTTCCGATGTCCACCTGGAACGCGATGCCGAAGATGTTCACGCCCGACGTACACAGCAGGCAGAACCACATCAACGAGACCCGGCCGGTCTGCCACGCCTCCCTGGGCGTGTACTGCCGCACGGCGGGCGGGTTCATCGTCATCGCGCGCCTGGCCCGCGGGTCGGTCGGCGGTCGCAGCGGGTCCACGTCGGCCGGCCACCAGTTCTTCGGCGGGTCCTGGAAGAAGTAACCCGCCACGGCGACCATCGCCGCCAGGAAGATGCCGACGCTCACGAGTACCCAGCGGAAGTTCGTCAGGTCCATGTAGCCGGTGAAGATGAACACGAACGGCACCGAGCCGTAGGCGAATCCGCCGTTGACGAATCCGGTCTTTCCCCCCTTGCGTTCGGGATACCACTTTCCGACCATGTTCACGCAGGTCGCGTACACCATGCCTGCGCCCATACCGCTGAACATGCCGAAGCCGATATAGGCGACTATGACATGTGGCGCGAACGCCAGTGACACATAGCCCAGCAGTGTGCCCACCGCACCGCACATCATCGCCCAGCGGGCCGGAAGCTTCCCGCTCTCACGCAGTTTTCCCGCCGGGAAGGCCACTGCGGCCTGGAAGAAGACCCAGACCCCCAGCATCCAGAAGATGTGGGTGTCACCCCAGGCATGCGCGGTGTGCAGGGTGTCCTCGGCAGAGGCGAATGCGTACTCGGCCGAGCTGATGCCCATCATGCCGATCCACGGCAGGATGACCATCCACTTGCGTTTACGACCCATGATGTCGATGTCGGTCTCGCCGACCCGGTACATCCGGCCGTTGGCGTCCGTCACCTCCCTGTACGGGACGGCTGTGGGTATGTCAGTTGTCGTCATCTTGGTTCAGCACCCCTCGCGTCGAAAAGATCCTGGCCAGCGCCCCCTGTCCAATTCCTTTCGTGTGCGCACGGGTCCCGGGGCCGGCCGGCGCGCACCGCCGCCCGGCCCCAACACCGGTCACCTCATCGACCGCCCCCCAACAGACCGGCCGCTCGGGCCCACCGGTACTTCGCGCCGAGCGCGGCGACCGGCTTCTCCGTGGTGTACGGATAGGCCACGACGCCCCGCTCGAAGAGGTACTGGCAGGCCTCCTCCACCTCGACGTCGCCCGCCAGGGATGCCACGACGGGCTTCTCGATGCCGCGCTCACGGAACTCCGCGATCACGCGAGCCGTCAGTTCGGCGAAGACCATGGGAGGGGTGACGATGGTGTGCCAGTAGCCCAGGACGAGCGCGTGAATGCGCGGGTCCTCCATGCCGAGCCTGATCGTCGCCTCGTACGTCGACGGAGGCTCGCCCCCGGTGATGTCGATGGGGTTTCCCGCCGCCCCGAAGGGCGGGATGAAGGTCCGGAAGGACGCGTCCAGGTCGTCGGGGATCTCCATCAGCCGCAGCCCGTTGTCGGTCACCGCGTCGGAGAGCAGCACCCCGGAGCCGCCGGCACCCGTGATGATCACGATGTTGTCGCCCTGCGGGGTGGGAAGCACGGGCAATGCGCGCGCGTACTCCAGCATTTCGTTGAGGCCAGGAGCCCTGATGACGCCAGCCTGCCTGAGGATGTCGTCGTACACGGCGTCGTCGCCCGCCAGGGCGCCCGTGTGCGATCCGGCGGCCTTCGCCCCGGCGGCCGTACGCCCGGCCTTCAGGACCACGACCGGCTTCTTCGGAACGGTCGCCCGCGCGGCCTCCACGAAGGCGCGGCCGTCCTTGAGATCCTCCAAGTGCATGGCGATGCACTTGGTGTTGGGGTCCTCGCCGAACCACGTGAGGAGATCGTCCTCGTCCAGGTCGGACTTGTTGCCGAGTCCGACGATGGCCGAAACGCCCGTCTTCGTAGTGCGCGCGAAGCCGAGGATGGCCATCCCGATGCCACCGGACTGACTCGTCAGGGCGACCCCGCCCTTGACGTCGTACGGCGTGCAGAACGTGGCGCACAGGTTTTGCCACGTCGAGTAGTAGCCGTAGATGTTCGGGCCGAGCAGCCGCACCCCGTGCCGCTCGCCGATCTCCACGATCTCGTCCTGGAGGGCCACTTCGCCGGTCTCGGCGAACCCCGAGGGGATCAGGACCGCGTTGGGGACGCCCTTGCGGCCCACCTCCTCCAAGGCCGACGCCACGAACTTTGCGGGGATCGCGAAGACCGCCACATCCACCTCACCGGGAACGTCCGTGACACTCTTGTACGCCTTGCGGCCCAAGATGTCATCGGCCTTGGGGTTCACCGGATGAATCTCGCCGGAGAAGCCGCCGTCGATGAGGTTGCGCATCACCGAGTTGCCGATCTTGCCCTGTTCGTTGGACGCGCCGATCACGGCGACGGAGCGGGGCTCCATCAGCCGCCGCATCGACGTGAGCATCTCCTCGCGCGTGTAGGTACGGCGCTGTTTCGTGGCCCCCTCGGAGAGGATGACGCGGATGTCCGCGGCGATGGCACCCTCCGGAGTGGCGATCACCGGGTTGAGGTCCACCTCGGCGATCTCCGGGAACTCGGTGACCAGTCGGGACACCCGGCGTATCTGCTCGGCGAGGGCCCGCCGGTCCACCGCGGGCGCTCCCCGCACACCGCGCAGGATCTCGGCGGCGCGGATGGAGTCGAGCATCGAGGCGGCCTCGTCGGCGTCGACCGGCGCGAGCCGGAACGTGACGTCCTTGAGGACCTCGACGAGCACGCCGCCGAGCCCGAAGGCGACCACCTTCCCGAACGTCGGGTCGGTCACCGCCCCGACGATCACTTCCAGGCCGGAGGGCAGCAACTCCTGCACCTGCACGCCCTCGATGCGGGCCTTCGGCGCGTACGCACGCGCGTTCTCGACGATTTCGCAGAAGGCGGCCCGTACGTCGGTGGCGCCCTCCACTCCGACGATGACCCCGCCCGCATCGGTCTTGTGCAGGATGTCCGGGGAGACGATCTTCATGACGACGGGCCCTTCGAAGCGGGCCGCGTGCGCGACCGCCTCCTCCACGTCCGTCGCCAGCTCCTCGCCCGGTACGGCGATCCCGTACGCGTCCGCGAGGATCTTGCCCTCCGGCGCCGTCAGCGAGGTCCGTCCCTCGGCCCGCACGGTGTCGAGGAGCGCCCGCACCGTCTGTGCGCGGTCCTCGGCCTGTGCGCGGTCTTCGGCCATCAATCAGATCACTCCGTTCGACTTGAGCAGGCGCAGTTCCTCGTCGCCGAGGCCGAGCTCACCGACGAAGACCTCCGCGTTGTGCTCGCCCAGAAGCGGCGAACTGACCACGTCGACGGGGGAGTCCGACAGCTTCAGCGGGGAGCCGACCGTGGTGAAGGAGCCGCGCTGCGGATGCGAGACCTCGACGACCATCTCGTTCGCGGCGAGCGAGGCATCCTCGATGATCTCCTTGGTGGAGAGGATCGGCCCGCACGGAACGTTGTGGGCGTTCAGGCGCTCAAGGACTTCCCACTTGGGGAGCGTCGAGGACCACTCCTCGATCAGCTGGAACATCTTGCCGAGCTTGGGAAGCCGCGACTCCGGAGTGGCCCACTCGGGGTCGTCCGCGAGCTCGGGACGCCCGATGAGCTCGGTGAGCGGCTGCCAGCCGACGGGCTGCACGATGACGTACACGTAGTCGTTCGGCCCCCCGGGCGCGCACTTGACCGCCCAGCCGGGCTGTCCGCCGCCGCTCGCGTTGCCGGAGCGTGGCACCTCGTCCCCGAAGTCCTCGTTCGGGTACTCGGCGAGCGGCCCGTGTGCCAGGCGCTGCTGGTCGCGCAGCTTGACCCGGCACAGGTTGAGCACGGCGTGCTGCATGGCCACGTTCACGCGCTGCCCGCGACCGGTGTTCTCCCTCTGGTAGAGGGCGGCGAGAATGCCGGCGACGGCGTGGATGCCGGTTCCGGAGTCGCCGATCTGGGCGCCGGTGGCCAGTGGTGGACCGTCCTCGAAGCCGGTGGTCGACATGGAGCCGCCCATGGCCTGTGCGACCACTTCGTAGGCCTTGAAGTTGGTGTAGGGGCCGTCTCCGAAGCCCTTGATCGAGGCGTAGACGATCCGTGGGTTGATCTCCTGGATGCGCTCCCAGGTGAAGCCCATCCGGTCCACGGCGCCAGGACCGAAGTTCTCGACCATCACGTCGGAGCGCCGGATCAGCTCCGTGAGGAGCTCCTTGCCACGCTCGGTCTTGGTGTTGAGGGTGATGCTCCGCTTGTTGCAGTTGAGCATCGTGAAGTAGAGCGAGTCGACGTCCGGGAGATCACGCAGTTGCTTGCGTGTGATGTCTCCGGAGGGCGCCTCCAGCTTCACCACGTCCGCGCCGAGCCACGCGAGGAGCTGAGTGGCGGAGGGCCCGGACTGGACGTGTGTCATGTCGAGGACGCGTACGCCCTCAAGAGCCTTGGTCGTCATCGCGGGGGCTCCTCACTTGTACATGGTCTGGTTCATGGTTCCGGGGGCGTACGCGTCCGGATCGACCCATACGTTGATCAGCGAGGGCTTGCCCGACTCGCGCGCCCGCCGCAGCGCGGGGCCGATGTCGGCCGGGTCGCGGACCTCTTCGCCGTAGCCGCCCAGCATCTGGGCGAACTTGTCGTAGTGGACGTCTCCGAGGGTGTTGCCGATCCGCTCCCGCTCCACGCCGTACTTGGCCTTCTGGCCGTAACGGATCTGGTTCATCGAGGAGTTGTTGCCGACGATCCCGACGAAGGGCAGGTTGTAGCGGACGAGCGTCTCGAAGTCCCAACCGGTCAGCGAGAAGGCGCCGTCTCCGAAGAGGGCCACCACCTCCTTGTCGGGCCGTGCCTGCTTGGCGGCGAGCACGAAGGGGATGCCGACGCCGAGCGTGCCGAGCGGTCCGGGGTCCATCCAGTGGCCGGGTGACTTGGGCTGCACCACCTGCCCGGAGAAGGTGACGATGTCACCGCCGTCGCCGATGTAGATCGAGTCTTCGGTAAGGAAGTCGTTGATTTCGCTCACGAGGCGGTAGGGATGGATGGGTGAAGCGTCGGACTTCAGGTTCGGAAGGCGCTTGTCGATCGCGGTCTGCTCGGCGGCGCGCAGCTCGTCGAGCCACTCCTTGCGCTTGGACGCACCTCCGTTGAGACGCCCGGACGCGGCCTCGGTGACCGACTTCAGGATCAGCCCGGCGTCACCGACGATGCCCAGGTCGATGTCCCTGTTCTTGCCGACGGTGCGGTAGTCGAGGTCGATCTGCACCACGGTGGCGTCGGGGGAGAGCCGCTTCCCATAGCCCATCCGGAAGTCGAAGGGTGTCCCCACGATGACGATGAGGTCGGCGTTCGAGAACGCGTACCGCCGCGAGAGCTGGAAGTGGTGCGGGTCCCCGGGCGGCAGGGTCCCGCGCCCCGCGCCGTTCATGTAGGCGGGCACGTTCAGCGTCCGCACGAGCTCGATGGCGGACGCGGTGCCCCGCGTCGTCCACACCTGGCTGCCGAGCAGGATCGCGGGCTTCTCGGCATGCACGAGCAGGTCGGCGAGCTTCTCGATCGCCTCGGGGTCGCCGGCCGAGCGAGTGGAGGCGCGGTACTGCCCGGCCCGCGGCACCCGGGCCTTGTCCACCGGCACCTTGGCGTCGAGCACATCGCGGGGGATCTCCAGGAAGGACGGGCCGGGAGCCCCGTGGAAGCACTCGCGAAAAGCCATCGACACCATGTCGGCGGCGCGCGCCGTGTCCGGCACGGTCGCGGCGAACTTGGTGATGGGCGTCATCATGTCGACGTGCGGAAGGTCCTGGAGTGACCCCATCTTGTGCTGGGTGTGTGCTCCCTGGCCGCCGATCAGCAGCATGGGGGACTCCGCACGGAAGGCGTTCGCGACGCCCGTGACGGCGTCCGTCGTTCCCGGTCCTGCCGTCACCACGGCGCATCCGGGCTTTCCGGTGAGGCGCGCGTAGCCGTCGGCCGCGTGGGCGGCCACCTGCTCGTGGCGTACGTCGACGACATCGATCCCCTCGTCGACGCAGCCGTCGTAGATGTCGATGATGTGGCCGCCGCACAAGGTGTAGATGACCTCCACACCCTCTGCTTTGAGTGCCTTGGCGACCAGGTGCCCACCGGAGATGTGGGTCTGGCTGGTGTCGCTGCTGCCGTCGGGCATGGCGAAGTCCTGTCCCTTCGTAGGGGAGTTGGAGCGCTCACACGCTGCTCGTAGGTGCTCTCGCGGTAGATTGCATACAGTCGACGAATACTGTATGAAGCTTGTTATCCCGCATCCGGTCAGTGGTGTCCAGGGGGTGTGCGGCACTTTTCGGAGGCGGGGGGTTCGCTCCCCGGAACGACACGACGTCAGGAGCCGGAATGGACCTGTTCGAGCACCAGGCAAGAGAACTCTTCGAGGAATACGGCATCTTGGTGCCGCAAGCGGAGGTCGCTGACACAGCGAAGGGGGCGCGCGCGGCCGCCGAACGCCTGGGCGGCCGCGTCGTCATCAAGGCCCAGGTGAAGACCGGCGGACGCGGCAGAGCGGGCGGCGTGAAGGTGGTCGTGGACCCGGCCGCCGCTGAGATCACCGCACGCCAGATCCTCGGCATGGACATCAAGGGCCACACCGTGCACAAGGTGATGGTGGCCCGACCCGCCTTGATCGACAGCGAGTTCTACGTCTCGTACGTACTGGACCGCGCGGCGGGGCGCTTCCTCGCGATCGCGTCCGCCGAGGGCGGCATGGAGATCGAGGAGGTGGCGGCGAGCCGGCCGGAAGCCGTCGCGCGCGTGGAGATCGACCCGGCGGCGGGAGTGGACGAGGCGAAGGCGGCCGAGATCGCCGCCGCGGCCGGACTTCCCGAGGCCACCGCCGACGTCCTGCTCAAGCTGTGGCAGGTCCTGATCCGTGAGGACGCGCTCCTCGTCGAGGTGAACCCCCTCGTCCGTACCGCCCAGGGGGAGATCCTCGCCCTCGACGGCAAGGTCACCCTGGACGACAACGCCCGCTTCCGCCAGGCGCGCTGGGGCGCCGACGACTCCGCCCACGACGACCCGCTGGAGTCGGCGGCCGCGTCCAAGGGCCTCAACTACGTCAAACTCGACGGCGAGGTCGGCATCATCGGCAACGGCGCGGGCCTCGTCATGTCGACCCTCGACGTGGTCGCGGGTTGCGGGGCGCGCCCCGCGAACTTCCTCGACATCGGAGGCGGCGCCTCCGCCCAGATCATGGCCGACGGCCTCTCCGTCATCCTCTCCGACCCCGCGGTCAAGTCCGTCTTCGTCAACGTCTTCGGCGGCATCACCGCGTGCGACGCCGTCGCCGACGGCATCGTCCAAGCCCTGGAGTCCGTCCAGTTGACCAAGCCACTGGTGGTCCGCCTCGACGGCAACAACGCCGTACGCGGCCGCGCCATCCTCGACGCACGCTCGCATCCCCTCGTGCAGCAGGCCACCACCATGGACGGCGCCGCACGCCGGGCCGCCGAACTCGCCGGCCACACCAACGCAGCCTAAGGAGCCCGGACATGGCGATCTACCTCACCAAGGAGAGCAAGGTCCTCGTCCAGGGCATGACCGGCGCCGAGGGCATGAAGCACACCCGCCGCATGCTCGCTGCCGGGACGGACGTCGTCGGAGGCGTCAACCCCCGCAAGGCCGGCCGCACCGTCGACTTCGACGACCGCGCCGTGCCCGTCTTCGGCTCCGTCCACGAAGGCATCGAGGCCACGGGCGCCGACGTCACCGTGGTGTTCGTGCCGCCCGCGTTCTCCAAGGCGGCAGTCACCGAGGCCGCCGACGCGGGGATCGGCCTCGCCGTGGTCATCACGGAGGGCATCCCCGTGCACGACTCCGTCGCCTTCCATGCCTACGCCAAGGAACGCGGCACGCGCGTCATCGGCCCCAACTGCCCCGGTCTCATCACCCCCGGCCAGGCCAACGCGGGCATCATCCCCGCCGACATCACCAAGACCGGGCGCATCGGCCTGGTGTCGAAGTCCGGCACGCTCACCTACCAACTCATGTACGAGCTGCGCGACATCGGGTTCTCCACATGCGTCGGTATCGGAGGAGACCCCGTCGTCGGCACCACGCACATCGACTGCCTCGCCGCCTTCGAGGACGACCCCGACACCGAACTGATCGTCCTCATCGGTGAGATCGGCGGCGACGCGGAGGAACGCGCGGCCGCCTACATCCAACAGTCCGTCACCAAACCCGTCGTCGCCTACATCGCCGGCTTCACCGCCCCCGAAGGCAAGACCATGGGCCACGCGGGAGCCATCGTCTCGGGCTCGTCCGGTACCGCTCGCGCGAAGCAGGAGGCGCTGGAAGCCGCAGGGGTACGGGTCGGCGCCACACCGACGGAAACGGCCCGCCTCGTTCTCAACCAGCTAGGGGCGTGATGTCACTCATAGGTGACAGGCCCCGACTGCACTAGCGTCCCCCAGCACACGCGGGCCACGAACTGAGCGGCCCCGCAAGAGCCACGTACCTCCCGCCCCGACTGTGCACCGTGAGCGGAGACACCCGAATGGCACCCACCCTCACCAACCCCCGCGTCCTCAAAGCCGGTACGGCCTGGGCCGACGCCTGGCGGCGCTGCGTCGCCGTCGCGCCCGAAGCCTTCCGCGACGACCGCGTACTGAACCTCTGGAACGGCACATGGCAGGCGGACGGCCGGGCCCTGTCCGCCACCTCGCCCGTCGACGGCAGCCCCATCGCCGGGCCGCCGCGCCTCGACGCCGCCACCGCCCAACAGGCCGTCCGCGCCTCACTCGACCAGCACCGGACCTGGCGCCACGTTCCGTTGGAGGAACGGCGCGCCCGCGTCGCCGCCACCCTCGACGCCCTCACCGAGCACCGTGAACTGCTCGCGCTCCTCCTCGTCTGGGAGATCGGCAAACCCTGGCGGCTCGCTCAGGCCGATGTCGACCGGGCCATCGACGGCGTGCGCTGGTACGTCGACGGCATCGAGCCGATGGTCGAGGGCCGGACCCCGCTGGACGGTCCGGTCTCCAACATCGCGAGCTGGAACTACCCGATGAGCGTGCTCGTTCACGCAGTGTTGGTACAGGCACTCGCGGGCAACGCAGTCATCGCCAAGACCCCGACCGATGGTGGCGTCGCCTGTCTGACCCTGGCATGCGCGCTGGCCGCCCGCGAAGGGATCCCCGTCACCCTCGTGAGCGGCAGCGGCGGAGAACTGTCCGAAGCGCTGGTCCGCTCACCCGAGATCGGCTGCGTCTCCTTCGTCGGCGGACGTGACACGGGCGCCGCCGTCGCCACCGCCGTCGCCGACCTCGGCAAGCGGCACATCCTCGAACAGGAAGGACTGAACACCTGGGGCATCTGGAACTACAGCGACTGGGACGCGCTCAGCGCCGTCATCCCCAAGCTCTTCGACTACGGCAAGCAACGCTGCACGGCGTACCCGCGCTTCGTCGTCCAGCGGGGCCTCTTCGACGAGTTCCTCGCGGCCTATCTGCCGGCCGTGCGCACCGTCCGCGTCGGCCACCCCCTGGCGGTCGAGCACGCCGAGGACCCGTTCCCGCAGCTGGACTTCGGGCCGCTGATCAACGCGGCCAAGGCCAAGGAGCTGGGCGACCAGGTGGCGGAGGCCATCGACCGTGGCGCGGTGCCGCTGTACCGCGGCGCGGCGGGGGACCATTTCCTGCCGGGCCAGGACACGGACGCGTACGTCCACCCCGTCACGCTCCTCAACCCGCCCTCGTCCTCCCCGCTGCACCACGCGGAGCCGTTCGGCCCGGTCGACACCATCGTCCTGGTCGACACGGAGGCGGAGCTGCTCGCCGCCATGAACGCGTCGAACGGGGCGCTGGTCGCCACGCTGTCGACCGACGACACCGCGACGTACGAACGTCTCGCGCCGCAGATCCGCGCGTTCAAGACGGGCCGCGGAAAGCCGCGTTCGCGCGGTGACCGGGACGAGCTGTTCGGCGGGTTCGGCGCGTCCTGGCGGGGCGCGTTCGTCGGCGGCGAGCTGCTGGTGCGCGCGGTCACGCACGGCCCGGCGATGGAGCGGCCGCCGGGTAACTTCCCCGGCTACCACCTCATGGCCTGAGCCGCTCGGGATGGCATGAGCTCCGTCACCGACCTGCGAGGGGAGAGGCCTTAGCCGATGCCCTGCCGGTCGGGCAGCAGTGCGAACGCGCGGTCCGCGGCTTCCGGGACCGTGCGTTCCACCGCCTGGGCGAGCAGGTCGCGGTGGCGCAGGAGTGGCTCCCTGCGCTCCTGTGGCGCGAGCCGCAGCAGATCGTCGAGGCCTGCCAGCATGCGCCGGGTGACCTGCGGATTGCCGAGCGCGCAGCCCCGGATCTCGGCGAACCCCAGGTCCACCAGCGCGGTCCAGTCCGGCACCGGCTGCACCAACCGCACAGCCCCACGCCGGTCACGGTGGCGCAGGGTGCCCAGCGGATGTCCGGCCAGCGAGGCCAGGAACTGAATGATGCGGTCCAGGGCCTGCACGGCGGTGGTCGGGTCGTTCACCGCGGGGGACAGGGCCCGCAGCGCGATGTCGGCGAGCTGCCGCAGCCCGAACCCGAGGTCCTGGTGGAAGGTGCGCTCCACGCCCACGTAGACCGTGTACCGAAGCGCGCGCCGGGGCGGCGCCGTCCCGCCGTGGACGGTGAACACCGGGGTTCCCGGCACCACGAAGTCCCCGATGCGCGGCAGCAGCCGCAGCACCACACCGTGGCGTCCGGCCGCGCGTACGACGCGGGCGAAGTTCACGTCCCGCAGCACTCCGGCCCGCCCGTGGTGAGTGATCCGGGCAGTGGCGGGACCAAGGCGTTCGTCGTCCACCGCGCCTTCGGCCGGGTGCTTCACCGCCACCCGGAACGACTCCCGGGCGATCCGGTCGATGACGAAGCTGATCCGCATCATGCGGAGGGTGCCGTTCACGTACGCGACGAAGAGCAGCAGGCTCAGGAACACCATCGCCATCGCCAGGATCGACTCGACCAGCGGCACGCTCGTCAGGAGCCGCGGATCGCTCTCGCTGTCGAAGGACGTCAGCGTCATCAGCGAGAACAGGAACGTCGCCAGAAAGACGGTGAGCGTGATCTTGGTGATCCGCGACCTGACGTACAGCCGCACCACCCGCGGGCTGAACTGGCCGCTGGCCATCTGCACGGCCACCAGCGAGATGCTGAAGACGACGCCGATGAAAGTCATCATGGCCGAGCCGATGGTGCTGATCACCGCTTTGGCGTCCTCGGCGATCCCCATCAGGCTCTCGACGGTGTCGTAGTCCCCGGCATCCTGCGCCGCCGACACGATCCGACTGTCGAGCTCCGCCGCGACGGCCCACAGCACCATGGATCCCACCAGCCCGGCTGTCGGCGCGAACCACATGGTGTCCCGCAGATGCTCGCGCAGAGGAGACAGCAGCCGGGGCCGCCGCACCTTCACGTCACCGAGCACTCCCGTAGTCGACCCGTCACTCATGGTCAGACTGTAGTTGCGACGGGGCGAGCCACCGGGCACCCTCCCGGCGACGTACGGAAACGCAGGTGAAAGGCACTCCGAAAGCTTGGTATTGTTGTCCATGTCGCCGCGGGGAACACCCCGCGAACGGCAGACACCTAGTCCGGGTGGCGGAATGGCAGACGCGCTAGCTTGAGGTGCTAGTGCCCTTTATCGGGCGTGGGGGTTCAAGTCCCCCCTCGGACACAAGATCAAAAGCGTGGGCGGTGCTGACCGAGTCGTGGGCGTGGCGCGCGGCCCGTGGGGTGGGGGGGTC
>NZ_JBFALJ010000020.1:119187-181084 GCF_040660195.1 Streptomyces sp. NPDC050147
CAACAACAAATATCTCGGGGGGGCGGGCTCTCCCCGCCGTTCACCCCCCCCCCCCCCCACGCTTTCGTGGTCGTCTCCCAGTCGCACGAGGCTCTCAGCCCCGCGCGGCTCTCAGCCCCACATGGCTCTCAGCCCCGCGCGGCCAGGAGCCGTCAGGTCGGCTGTATGAAGGCGCGCGGCGCCGGGGTCTCAGCGGCGTGGGGGTAGGCGGCCGTCCGGTGCTGGAACGAGAGGATCTTCGGGTTCAGGACAACGCCGTCCTGGATCTCGATGGCGTTCCTGATCGTGGCGTCGGTCTCCCAGGACGTGGGACCGGCCATGACCGTGCGCAGGTAGGGGAGGAGCGCCTCGCTGTTCTCCCACGTGGCGGAGTTCCACAGATGGGACGGGCTGTGATCCACCGCGTAGTAGTGGCAGCCGGGTCCCACCGTGTGCATCGGCTCTCCGAAGGAGGTCGGACGGGCCCATTCGAAGCCCATGCCCTCGTCGCAGGAGACGTCGATGAAGAAGGTGCCCGGCCGGAACGAGGCGAGTTCCTGTTCGGTGACGAACATCAGCGGCGCGTCGGTGTCCTGCCGGACGCAGTTGACGATGATGTCGAACCCGGCGAGGTACTCCGCGAGCGGCACGGGGCGGGGCTCGGTGAGTGCCTGCAGGCGGGAAGGGTCGTCCTCCTGCTCCGCGAAATGGCCCATCACGACCGACGGCATCGGTGAGGCCACCGCCGCCGCCGCGCGCTGGGTGAGCACCGTGACGTCGGAGACCCCCATCGCGCCCAGGCCGGTGACCGCTCCGCGCGCCGTGGCACCGAAGCTGATGACCACCGCGCGCAGGCGTCGTCCGTAGCTTCCGGTCAGCCCGCCGAGCTGCAGGGCGTGCAACACCGAGGAGTAGCCGGCGAGTTCGTTGTTCTTGTGGAACACATGGACGCTGAAGGCGCCCGTGGATGTCCAGTGGTTCATGGCTTCCCAGGCGATGAGGGTCAGCCGTCGGTCGATGGCGATCTGCGTCATCTTCTCGTCCTGGACGCAGTGCGGCCATCCCCACAGCACTTGGCCCTCGCGCAGCGCGGCGACGTCCTCGTGCATCGGCTTGGGCAGCGTCACGATGTCGCACTCGGCGAGGATCTGCTCGCGGGAGCGCAGTCCGGCGACAAGCGGTCGCAGCGCCTCGTCGCCGATGCCGAACCGCTGGCCGTAGCCCTCTTCGAGGAAGATTCTCTCGCGTACGTCCGACGCGATCCGGTCGAGGTGGCCGGGGTGCAACGGCAGCCGGAACTCGTTCTCCTTGTGGGAGGAGGCGAGCACTCCCAGATTCATCAGGCCCATGAACGTCCTCGTCATTTAGTTTTCGTCGTTTTTGTCGTCACTGCTGCGTCCCGCGCAGACGGCGTCCCGGCGCCTGTCGGCGGCATCGGGCGAGGTGCCGGAGCTCCTCGGAAGGCCTCGGAGAGCCTCGGGAATGAGGAACGCAGCTACTGCGGGGCGCGGAACGGCGTGCGGACGACGGCGCGACAGTTCGAGCAGGAAAGCATGGGGCGGCTCTTTTCCGGCCGGACGCGACGTGCTCCGACATTGCCGTTCCCCGAGGGCGACGCCGAAACGGATGACGGCGTGCGAGGTGCGCTCGGTGCTGTAAATGTAACCTGCCGGCGTCCCGGAGGGTCGCGCACCCGTGCTCACCACCGCCGCGAGCACGCCCCCGTTGGGCTCAGGCCGTGGCCTCGGACGCCGGGCGCGGGTCGGTGGCCGTCTCGGTGTCGGGGCCGGTTTCCACCTCGCGTACGGGAATGAACGCCGCGACCACCGCCGCCGCGAGGCCCACTCCGCAGCCCATCAGCATGGCGGCTTTGAAGCCGTTCTCCGACGGCAGGAAGTGGCCGCCGAAGTCCGTCGTCATCTGGGCCAGGACCACGCCGATCACGGCCGCCGCCGCGGAGCTGCCGATCGAGCGCATCAGGGTGTTGAAGCTGTTGGCCGACGCGGTCTCCTCCTGCGGGACCGCGCCCATGATGAGCGCCGGCATCGCCCCGTACGCCAGACCGACGCCCGAGTTGCAGACGATGGTCACGGCCAGCAGGCCCCAGGTGGAGCCGAGCAGCAGCATGGAGGAGGCGTAGCCGAGGGAGATGACCAGGCTGCCGACGGCCAGGGTGACCTTGGGGCCGCGGGCGGCCGAGAGCTTGGCGCCGAGCGGTGCGAGGGCCATCATCATCAGGCCCGCCGGGGCCATCCACAGCCCCATGGCCATCATCGACTGACCCAGGCCGTAGCCGGTGGCCTCCGGCAGTTGCAGCAGCTGGGGAACGACCAGCGACTGGGCGTACATCGCGAAGCCGACGAGCACCGAAGCCGCGTTGGTCATCAGGATTTGCGGCCGGGCGGTGACGCGCAGGTCGACCAACGGCTCGTCGCTGCGCAGCTCCCACCGGCCCCAGGCCGGCAGGATGACGACCGCGGCGATGAACAGGCCGAGTGTGGTGCCGCTCGTCCAGCCCCAGTCGGAGCCCTTGGAGACGGCGAGCAGCAGGCAGACGAGGCCGCTGCCGAGGCCGATCGCGCCCAGCACGTCGAAGCGGGCCGAGCCGGTGCCCGCCCGGCCCGCGGGCACGAACAGCCAGGCCAGGACGGCGACCAGCAGGCTCAGGGCGGCGGCGACCCAGAACAGCACGCGCCAGCTGGCGTTCTCGGCGACCGCCGCGGAGAAGGGCAGGCCGAGCGCACCGCCCACGCCCATGGAGGCGCTCATCAGGGCGATGGAGGAGCCGAGCTTCTCGGGCGGCAGCACATCACGCAGGAGGCTGACGCCCAGGGGCACCACACCCATGCCGAGGCCCTGCAGTCCGCGGCCGACGATCATCGGCACCACGGAGGAGGCCAGCGCGCAGACCACCGAGCCGATGACAAGCGGCACCACGGAGACGAGCAGCATGCGCCGCTTGCCGTACATGTCACCGAGCCGCCCGGCCACGGGCGTCGCCACCGCTGCCGAGAGCAGGGTGGCCGTGACGACCCAAGAGGCGTTCGAGGGACTGGTGTCGAGCATGCGAGGGAGGTCGCCGATCAGGGGCACCACCAGCGTCTGCATGACGGCGGCCACGATGCCCGCGAGGGCGAGTACCCCGACGACACGCCCTGGGCGGACATCGGGGCGGACCTCGGGGCGGGCATCGGGCTTCGAGCTGACCACTGGCTTCTCCTTCGGCTTTCCGGGCAGCGCCTGGACGACTTCCAGGCGACTTCCGGACTGTCCGGTGAGCTGAGGGCCATCAGGCGGACGACCTGACGGCAATGCGATATGCACTATACATATAGAGTGCATGATGCATACGCCTAGTAGAATGCCCTCATGGAAAAGCCCGGTCGCCGCATGGACAAGCTCGCCGACCGCACGGAGAAGCCAGTGCGGCGGGTCGAATTCGAGACGATGCTGCTCGGACGGCACTCACACCTGTTCAACCCCCGCACACGCTCCTCCGGCGGGCGCCTGGACCGCAGCGCGTACATCCTGCTCAGTCGCATCCAGATGGACGGACCCATGTCCATCGGCCAGCTCACCGACGCCTTCGGCCTCGACGCCTCGACCCTGAACCGGCAGACCGCGGCCATGATGCGAAGCGGTCTCGTCGAGCGCATCCCGGACCCCGACGGCGGCATGGCCCGCAAGTTCCGCATCTCCGCCGAGGGCGCGCGCCAACTCGACGCCGACCGGGCCGAGTACACCCAAGGCCTTGAAAAGGTCATGGACGACTGGTCGGCGGAGGACGTGGCGGCGTTCGCGGGCTTTCTCCAGCGCTTCAACACCGACATCGAGCGCCTGGAGGGCCACCCCTGGCCGCGCCCGTGAACCACTCTGGTCGGCGGGTGCCCGTGAACCCTTCCAGTCCGCGGTCCGCGGGGAACTACTCCCGCGGATGACGAGGCGGGCCCGAGTACTGCCAGATCAGTACGCCGAATTGACTGCAGGCGTACGACGACCGGACCCCCTGCGCCCGGAGAGCCTGTGGAGGTACCCGAGACCAGATCTGGAGACCTCTGCCCGTGGCTACTCTTCTCTATCGCCTTGGCCGTCTGGCCTTCCGGCGGCGCTGGTACGTCGCCCTGCTGTGGGCGGCGGTCCTCGGTGCCGTCGGCTTCGGCGCGGCCACGGCGCCCGCCGCCCCGGACGAGGGCAACTCCATGCCGGGCATCGAGTCCCAGCAGGCGTTCGACCTGATGGAGCAGCGCTTCCCCGGGGCCGCGGCCGACGGGGCGAGCGCGCGGATCGTCTTCGTCGCCCCAGACGGGCAGAAGGTCACCGCCACCGAGAACCGCAGGGCCGTCGAGAAGTTCGTGGACGAGGCTGCCGACGGGCCCCAAGTCGCCCAGGCAGCCGACCCCTTCAAGGTGCGGGCGGTGAGCGAGGACGACTCGACGGCGTACGCGACGGTCAGCTACGAGGTGGAGGCCGACGCCCTCACCGACCGCAGCAAGACCGTCCTTGAGGACGCCATGGAGGAGGCCCGGGACGCGGGCCTGACCGTCGAGGCAGGCGGAAACGCGCTCGCCACCCAGCCCGCGGCGGGCGGGGCGGCCGAGGGGATCGGCGTCGCCATCGCGGCCGTCGTCCTGCTGATCACCTTCGGCTCGCTGGCCGCGGCCGGGCTTCCGCTGCTCACCGCGATCATCGGCGTAGGCGTCAGCATGGCCTCGATCCTGGCCTTGGGCAGCACGTTCGGCCTCTCCGCGACGACCGGAACCCTCGCCACGATGCTCGGCCTCGCCTGCGGCATCGACTACGCCCTGTTCATCGTCTCCCGCTACCGGGAAGAGCGGGCCAAGGGGCACGCGCCCCGGGAGGCGGCGGGCCTCGCCGCGGGCACGGCCGGTTCCGCGGTCGTCTTCGCCGGGCTCACCGTGGTCATCGCGCTCGCCGGGCTCTCGGTGGTCGGCATTCCGATGCTGACCAAGATGGGTCTGGCCGCCGCCGGAGCGGTCGTCGTCTCCGTCGTCATCGCGCTCACCCTCGTACCGGCCCTGCTCGGCCTGTGGCCGGACGCCGTCCTTTCCCGCTCCACTCGCAAGCCCTCCTCCCGCACGCGCTTCCCCCGCCCGCGCTTCGCCCGCAAGCGCGGCGGGTCCACGGAAGGTGGCGAGGGCAACGGCGGCACCCGCTGGGCCAGGTTCGTCCTGCGCCGACCCGTCCCCGTGCTCCTCGCATCCGTCGCCGGGCTCGGCGCGCTCGCCCTGCCGGTGCTCGATCTCCAGCTGGGCATGCCCGGGGACGAGTCCAAGCCCACCTCGACCACGGAACGCCGCGCCTACGACGCCCTGGCCGACGGCTTCGGTCCCGGGTTCAACGGACCGCTGACCATCGTCGTCGATGCCAAGGGGGCAGCCGACCCGAAGGCCGCGGTGACGACGATCGAGCAGCGCGTCGGCGCCACGGAGGGGGTCGTGTCCGTATCGGCCGCGCGGTTCAACCCCGCCGGTGACACCGCGATGTTCACCGCCGTGCCGGCCGCCGCTCCCACCGATCAGAAGACCAAGGACCTCGTCCACGGCATCCGCGGCGACCGTTCCGGGATCGAGTCCACCACCCAGGGGGCCACCTTCGAGGTCACCGGCACCACCGCGATGAACATCGACATGGCCCAGAAGGTCCAGGACGCGCTGATTCCGTACCTCGCCGTCGTGGTGGGGCTGGCCGTGCTGCTCCTGATGGTGGTCTTCCGCTCCGTCCTCGTACCGGTCAAGGCGGCCCTCGGCTTCCTCCTGTCGGTCGGCGCCGCCCTCGGCTCGGTCGTCGCGGTCTTCCAGTGGGGCTGGGGGGCCGGGCTCCTCGGCGTCGAACAGACCGGGCCGGTCATGAGTCTTATGCCGATCTTCCTGGTGGGCATCGTCTTCGGGCTCGCCATGGACTACGAGGTGTTCCTCGTCGCGCGCATGCGCGAGGCGTACGTGCACGGGGACCGGCCGGACCAGGCGGTCGTCAGCGGCTTCCGGTACAGCGCGCGTGTCGTGGTGGCGGCCGCGCTGATCATGATGGCGGTCTTCTCCGGGTTCATAGGCGCCGGCGAGTCCATGATCAAGGCGATCGGGTTCGGACTCGCCGTGGCTGTCCTGTTCGACGCGTTCGTCGTCCGCATGGCGCTCGTCCCCGCCGTCCTCGCCCTGCTCGGCAGGGCGGCGTGGTGGCTGCCGCGTCCGCTGGACCGGCTGCTGCCCCGCGTCGACGTGGAGGGGGAGGCGCTCAGCCGCCGGTCCACCGTCCTTCCGGCCCCCGCCCGGACGGCCGATCGCGAGTCGGTGCGGACCTGACGAACCGTGTCACGAACCGCGTAACGGACCGCCCGGCGGACCGGCCGGGCGCAGGACCGCCCGTGCGGGACACGGGGCGGCCCTGCGCCCGTCGGGACGCCGCGTGGCCGACGATGGCCCAAGAACCCTGATCGGAGAACTCGATGCTCACAAGATGGCAGCGTCACGCGGCGGCCCATCCACGCGCCGCCGACGCGGCCGTGGCGCTGCTGCTGTTCGGTGTCTCCTTCTCCGGCAGCGTGCTCAGCACCACCGAGCCCTCCCACCGGCCCGCGTGGTGGACCGGCGTGCTGATCTCGGCGGTCGGCTGCACGGCCCTGTTGTGGCAGCGCAGTCGTCCCCGCGTCGTCGTCGCCGTGACCACGATCTGCGCCATGGGCGCGAGCGCGTTGGGTTTCCTGCTGACGCCGCTGCTCCTGGGCCCGGTCATGGTGGCGCTCTACTGGCTGGCTGCCGCCAGCGACCGGCAGGTCACCCGCGGGTACACGCTCGCCGTCGCCGTACTGGTGGGAGCCACGGCCCTGTTCGCGGACGCCGTCAACCACTCGCTGCTGCTCAAGACCCTCAACCCCGTCGCCTGGATTCTGCTGTCAGCCGTGTTCGGCAGCGGCGTGCAGCTGCGCCGTGCCTACCTGGAGTCGCTGCAGGTCCGCGCCGCCCACGCCGAACGCATCCGCATCGCCCGGGAATTGCACGACGTCGTCGCCCACCACCTGACCCTGGCCAACGCCCAGGCCGGTACGGCCGCGCACCTCGCAGCCACCCATCCCGGCCAGGCGAAGCAAATCCTCACGGATCTCACCGGCACCACCGCGACGGCGCTGCGGGAACTCAAGGCCACCGTCGGACTGCTGCGCCAGGCGAGCGACACCGACACCCCCCTGGAGCCGTCCCCAGGACTCGCCCGGCTCGCCGACCTCACCGCATCGTTCGCCTCCACCGGGCTCACGGTCACCATCACCACGGAGGGTGAGCCGCAGCCGCTCTCGGCGGCGGTCGATCTGACAGCATTTCGGATCGTGCAGGAAGCACTCACCAACGTCAGCAAACACGCCCACACGGAGACGGCATACGTCCATCTGAGCCACGCCCCCGACGGCCTGACCCTCAAGGTCACCGACGAGGGCCGTCCCACAGACCCCGGCATACCCGCCGCCGGACACGGCTTCGGCCTCATCGGCATGCGGGAACGCGCCCACTCCGTCGGCGGTCACCTGCACGCCGGCCACCGTCCTGAAGGCGGTTTCGAAGTCACCGCCCACCTGCCGCCGCACCCCGAGAACCCGGAAGAGAACCGCACCACATGACCCTCCGCGTCCTGCTTGCCGACGACCAGGCCCTCCTCCGGGCGACCTTCCGCATCCTGATCGACTCCTGCGACGACATGGAGGTGGTCGCCGAGGCCACCGACGGCGAGGAAGCCCTCGAACTCACCCGGACCCACCGCCCCGACCTCGCCCTCATGGACATCCGCATGCCGGGCACCGACGGCCTGGCCGCGACCGCCCGCATCTGCGCCGACCCGGACCTCGCCGCCACCCGCGTTCTCATCCTCACGACCTTCGAGACCGACGAGTACGTCGCCCAGGCCCTGCGCGCCGGAGCGAGCGGGTTCCTCGGCAAGGACGTGGGTGTCGACGAACTCCTGGGCGCGATCCGCACCGTGGTGGCGGGCGAATCGCTGCTCTCCCCGTCGGCCACGCGCGCCCTCATCACCCGCTTCCTCGCCACCCCCGAGCCCGGCGGCCACCTGGCGCCGCCCGAGAGCCTCGCCGCGCTCACCGCCCGCGAGCGGGAGGTGATGGCCATGGTCGCCGAGGGGAAGTCCAACGCCGAGATCGCCGAGGTGCTCTTCGTCAGCCCGCTGACGGTACGCACGCACGTCCAGCGCGCCATGACCAAGCTGGATGCCCGTGACCGCGCCCAACTGGTCGTCATCGCCTACCAGTCGGGCCTCGTCCGCCCGGCGCCGCCCCTCTGCTGAGTGCAGGACTTGCCGAGCGCAGGACTTGCCGGGTTCAGGTCTTGCCGGGTTCAGGACCTCCCGAACCCGTGCGTCGCTGCTTGAGCCGGTCCCTCACTTCTTGAGACCGTCCATCGCCGCGCGCGTGTCGGACTTGAGCATCTCCTCGACCTCCGAAGCGGTCGGCGGCTCGGTCTTGTCGTCCGCGCCGCCGTAGTAGCTCCAGCGCGTCTCGATCGTGAACCAGCCCTCCCGCACGGCGAGCGTCATGCCGCTGAGGTCGTCGTCGCCCGTGCCGCTCATGTCGGTCACCAGGTACGCCTCGTCGCCGAGGCCGCTCACGGCCTTGGTCTGGTAGGTGTACGTCTTCTGCGACTGGTCCTCGTAGGCCTTCTGCTCCGAGGCGAACTCGCCCTCCGGGTCGGTCGCCTTGTGCCACCGGGCGGTGGAGTAGACGTAGATGCTCGCATACGAGTCGGCGTCCGCCTCCGGGTCCTTGAGCTTGCGGCTGCAGTAGCTCTGATCGAGCCCCTTCTGCCGTGAGCCGTAACGGGTGGTCGAGGTCGAGTCCGAGTCGATCTCGTACTTCTTCTTGAAGGCGTCGAGAGGGGAGACGTCGCAGAGGTTCTTGGCGTACTGGTATCCGGCGAGGTCCGCCTTCGCGTCGTCGCCGCTGCCGGAGCTCTCGGAGCCGAGGTTGCCGGTGGCGAAGAGCCCGCCCGCCCACAGGGCCGACGCGACCACGACGCCGCCGATGCCCCACACCCAGCCGGGCGTGGGCCTGCGTGGGCCGGACGGCGGCGCCGGCGGTGCGGGCGGCTGGCCGTAGGGGCCCGGCTGCTGTCCGTACGGGCCGGGCGGCTGACCGAAGGGCTGCGGCGCGCCTGGGGGCGGCACGGCGCCTGGGGGCTGCTGGTACGGATTCGGGGTTTGCTGGTACGGGTTCGGCGGGTTGGGTTGATTCGGTTGATTCGGTTGATTCGGTTGGTTGGGCTGGGGGTTCGGTATCGACATAGGCGGCAATGTACCGCTGGCCCGGGGGTCGTCGGACGTGGCCCGGACCTGGTCGTCCCAGGGATGGTCGGCTCAAGTAAGGTCACCCTTAGCCGTGCGTACGCAGTGACCCCTGGAGGCTCCCCCATGCCGCTCACCGCTCCTCCCGACGGGGCGACCCGCCGACCGCCCCGCATCCCGCGGCCGCGGCCTGTCGAGCGCGCGGACAGTGCGTGGGTGGGCCGGGCCGTGGAGCGGGGCGGCGACTTCTGGTGCGCCGTGCGGGCGGCCGGCGGGGCGCCGGTCGTAGAGCCGGATCCGCAGGGCGACGACGAGCACCGGGTGGTCACCTTCCTGTGGCGCGGCACGGACGCGACACGCGCCGTCCTTGTGCTGCCGAACAAGATCGTCGACCCGCGTGACATGGCCCCCAACCTGATGGAGCGGGTGCCGGGCACGGACGTCTGGCACTGGTCGATCCGGATGCGCGCGGACTGGCGGGCGACCTACAGCCTGTGCGTGGACGAGGGGGGCGGCCCCGAAGGTGACGCCGCGTACTGGCCCTGGCTACGGGGACAGCAGCGGACCGATCCGCTCAACTCGCGTACGCTCACCCGGCGTTGGGGCGGCGATCCGGTCTCGTACGTCGAGCTGCCGCAGGCGCCGGCAGGCGACGACTGGCAGCGCCGCGACGGCGTCGCCCGCGGCACCGTCAGCGCGCACACCGTCCGGAGCGCACTCCTCGGCAACGAACGGCGGGTGCACCTGTACGAGCCGCCGGGCGGTGGGCGTGACCTGCCCGTCCTGGTGCTCATGGACGGTGAGATGTGGCAGCCGGGCCTGGATGTCGCGACGCTCCTGGACAATCTCATCGCCGACGGCCGTATCCCGCCCCTGGCCGCCCTGCTGCCCGAATCCCTGAGCGCCGACCAGCGCTGGGCCGAACTCGCCTGCAACGAACGGTTCGTCCGGTTCCTGCAGACCGAGCTGCTGCCCTGGGCGGGCGAGCGGCTGTCCCTGACCGATGATCCGGCAAGGACCGTCGTCGCCGGTCAGAGCCTCGGCGGGCTCACCGCCGCGTACGCCGCCGTGATGGCGCCGGGGCGGTTCGGCCGGGTCCTGGCGCAGTCGGGGTCCTTCTGGTGGCCGGACGGTCCCGACCTCGAACGCTCCGAGTGGCTGACGGGACGCATCGCCGAGAGCGAGCGGCTGCCCGTCCGCTTCTGGCTCTCGGCCGGCGAGCAGGAGTGGGTCGCGCTGCCCGCCATGCGCAGGCTGCGGGCCACCTTGCGGGAGAAGGGGTACGAAGACGCCGTGTACCGCGAGTTCAACGGCGGGCACGACTACCTGTGCTGGCGCACCGAGCTGGCGGACGGTCTTGTCGGGCTGCTCGGTGCGGAATCCGAGGGGGAGTCGGTGGCGGCGACCGCCGCCGCGTAGCCCTCGAGTGCCGTGAGTTCCGTGCGGAGCTGCCCTGGAGCGGTGAACCCAGGGCGGCGCTGCCCCGGAGCGGTGAGGGGCGGCCCGCCAGGTTCCAGGTCCTCTGGCCGGAAAGCTCGGCGGTGACGTCCGCAAGGTGTTCAGGGTGTGAGGGAGTCCTTGATGGCGATCGCCGCCGCATAGCCCTCGGGGGTCGCCACGTCCTCTACCGTCCAGCCCTGGACCTCGACAGGGGTGGGGGCCGTGCCCACCAGGAGCGATGCCATCCGGCCCCCGGCCAGTCCCTCGCCCGTTCCCTTGAGGCATGCCTCCTTGCGTGTCCAGCAGCGGGCGAAGGCCAAAGGGCGGTCCGATGGCGGGAGTTCGGCCAGCTCGGTCTGTTCCCGGGGGTGCAGGGACCTCGCCACGTCGGCCACCACGCTTCCCGACGGCAGCCGCTCGACATCGGCGCCGACCGGCCGGTCCGCGAAGGCGAGCAGGGCGAGGCCGTCCGTGTGGGACAGCGAGAAGTGCGGGCCCACACCTCCGGCCACCGCGGGGCGGCCGTGCGGGTCACCGCACAGCGGGCACGGCAGCCGCATCAGCTCCACCGCCGCCGGATCGACGCCGAGGTACCGGCCGAGCCGCCGCCGCAGCGCGGTGTGCGCCGCCGCGTACAGCTCCCGGTCCGCCGGGCGCCGCAGCGCCGCCGCCCGGCGCCGCTCCTCCGCGTCGAGGAGCGACACGTCGAGCGGCGCCGGGCGGACCAGCTGGATCTCCGTCACGCGGGCGGATCCTGGAGGCGGGCCACGCAACGGCCGTACGTCTCCGGGCCGTACACCGTGGCCCAGCCCTCGGGCACGTGGCGGAAGACCGGCCACAGGGAGTGTTCGCCGAGCGCGTTCTCCAGGATCACATGGGTCGGCTCGGTGCCGGTGCCGGTATCGGCACCGGTGTTGACCGGGCCGAAGGGGCCGGATGTCGTCGTCATGCGTGGTCCAGCTCCTTGAGACGGGCGGCGAGGACGGCGCAGACCTCGTCGAGGCGGCGCGGCTGGGTCAGCTCCGGGTGCAGGCAGTCCACGTCGTGGTTGCTGATCGATCCGCTGACGTACGGCGCCCAGGCCTCCCTCGTCAGCCAGTCCTCGGCGCGCGGTGCGGCCGCCGTGAAGAACAGGGCGTCGCCGTCGAAGAGGCGGTGGTCGTGCTCACGCATCAGGCGGGCGTTGTTGACCACGATGTCGAGGACCGCCGACAGCGTACGGTCGGGCAGGCCCGCGAGAGCGCTGCCCTCGCGCTGGAGCGTGGCCAGGACGTCCTCACGGGTCATCTCGTCCGTACGGTCGTAGCCGGCCATCCGCAGCAGCGCCGCCAGGGCGTCCGCCTCTTCCGGGACCACGGCGTCGCGCCACTGGTCGGAGGGGTAGGCGTCGAGCAGCGCGAGCAACTCGACCTCCTCGCCCGCCTCTTGCAGGAGTACGGCGACGGTGTGGGCGAGGACACCGCCGACCGACCAGCCGAGCAGCCGGTAGGGGCCGTGCGGCCGAACCGCGCGCAGTGCGGCGACGTACTCGGCCGCCATCTCCTCCATCGTGGAGGGGAGTTCGCCCTCGCCGTGCAGGCCGCGCGCCTGGAGGCCGTACACCGGCTGCCCCGGGTCGAGCCGCGAGAGCAGTCCCGAGTAGCACCAGCTCATGCCGCCCGCCGGGTGGAAGGCGAACAGTGGGGCGCGGTCGCCGCCCGCGCGCAGCGGAAGCAGCACGTCCAGGGAGTGGTCGGCCTCGCTGTGGTCCGCGTCCAGGTGGGCGGCGAGCGCCGCCGGGGTCTGCGCCTGGAACAGCGTGCCGATGGTGAGCTCGGCGCCCAGCGTGTCACGCACCCTGGCGACCAGGCGGGCCGCGAGGAGCGAGGTGCCGCCCAGGTCGAAGAAGGCGTCGTCCACACCGAGGTGGGGAACTCCGAGGATCTCGGCGAAGAGCCGGGTGAGCGTCTCCTCGCGGTGGCCGCTCGGCACCCGCCCGCCGTCGCCCGCCCCCTCGAAGGCGGGAGCGGGCAGAGCGCGCCGGTCCAGCTTGCCGTTCGGGCTGAGCGGGAAGTCGTCAAGGACGAGGATCGCGCCCGGCACCATGTAGTCGGGCAGCGTGCGGGTCAGCCGGGCGCGCAGCTCCTCGGGATCGGGGGCGGGGGCGGCCCCTGTGTCGGAGGGCGTCACGTACCCCACTAGGCGCTGGTCGCCCGGACGGTCCTCGCGGACCAGGACGCTGGCCGCCCCCACCGTCGGATCGGCGGCCAACTCCGCCTCGATCTCGCCCAGTTCTATGCGCAGGCCGCGCAGCTTCACCTGATGGTCGGTGCGGCCCAGGTACTCGATCTCGCCGTGCTCGGTCCAGCGCGCCAGGTCGCCCGTGCGGTACATGCGGGTGCCGGGCGCGCCGAAGGGGTCGGCGACGAAACGGGACGCGGTCAGTTCGGGCCGCCCCAGGTACTCGGCTGCGAGCTGGGTGCCCGCCAGGTACAACTCGCCCTGGATGCCGGGCGGGCACGGCTGGAGCGCCGCGTCGAGAACGTACAGCCGCGTGTTCCAGACGGGCTTGCCGATCGGCACCGGGCCCGTCGCGTCCGTGGCGCACGGGTGGTACGTCACGTCGACGGCCGCCTCGGTCGGGCCGTACAGGTTGTGCAGCGGTACGCCGTCGAGCACGCGCCCGAACTCCCGCACGGTCTCGCGCGGCAACGCCTCACCGCTGCAGAAGACGTGCCGCAGACCCGTGCAGTGCGCGGCGGCGGGCTCGGACAGGAACACCTGGAGCATGGACGGCACGAAGTGGCAGACGCTCACGTCCTGTTCGCGGATGACGCGGGCCAGGTACGCCGGGTCCTTGTGGCCGCCGGGCTCGGCGACGACGAGTGTCGCGCCCACCCGCAGCGCCCAGAAGAACTCCCACACCGACACGTCGAATCCGGACGGCGTCTTCTGCAACACGCGGTCCCCGGCGGCCAGTTCGTACTGGTCCTGCATCCAGCGCAGCCGGTTGTCGATCGCCGAGTGCGGCACCACGACGCCCTTGGGGCGGCCGGTCGACCCGGACGTGTAGATGACATAGGCGGGGTGGTGCGGAGTGAGCGCACGCGGCGGGTCGTACGTCCCGTACGGAGCCGTGTCCAGGACGTCCAGGGCGACGAGCGGGACGCCCGACGCGGGCACCCGGTCGGCGCGGTCGGCGATCACGCAGGCCGGGCCCGCGTCGTCCAGCATGTACGCGAGGCGGTCCGCCGGGTAGTCCGGGTCCAGCGGGAGATAGGCGCCGCCCGCCTTCAGCACGGCGAGGAGCGTGATGACCAGGTCCAGGGAACGGGGGACGGCGACCGCCGCGAGGGCGCCCGGACGTACGCCGGCCTCGATGAGACGGTGGGCGAGGCGGTTGGCGCGGGCGTTCAGCTCGGCGTAGGTGAGCTCCTGGTCGCCGAAGACCAGGGCGATGGCGTCCGGGGTGCGCACCGCCTGGCCCTCGATCGGGCCGATCAGGGTGGTGGGCGGCACCGGGTGCTTGGTGGCGTTGAACTCGTCGACGACCAGTGTGAGTTCACCGCGGCGGGCGATCGTGTGCTCCGCCAGCGGGACATGCGGTCCCGCATCGGCGATGCGCTCCAGGAGTTCCATGAAGCGAGCCTGGTGGACGCCGAGTTCGTCCGGCTCGTACAGGGCGGGATTGCCGTCGTAGTCGATGCGCAGACCGCTGCCGTCGGCGCGGTCGTAGACGTTGACCGTGAGGTCGTCGACCGGGCCCGCCGACAGGTTGTGGGCGTCCGTGCGGGCGCCCGCGAAGGTCAGGCCGTAGTCGAACGGCATGACGTTGATCAGCGGCCCGACCAGGGACCGGCCCTCACCGAGGAGGCCGAGGTCGCGGCGGATGTCCTCGTAGCGGTAGCGCTGGTGACGGCGGGCGGCGCGGATGCCGAGCACCACCTGCCGGGTCAGCTCGGCGAAGGTCGCCTGCGGGGTCACGGTGAGCCGCAGCGGCAGCACGTTCATCACCATGCCGGGCACGCGGAGGGCCACTGAACCCATGCGGCCCATCATCGGCAGGCCGAGCACCACCTCGGCGGAGCCGGTGGCCCGGGAGACGTACAGGGCCTGCGCGGCGACGAGCACCTCCGGCCAGGTCGCCCGCATCGAGGACGCCGACTCCCGCAGCCGCGCGGTCGCCTCGGGGGAGAGGCGGGCGCTGCGGCGGTGGAAGGTGCGGGACGGCAGCGCGGTGCGTCCGGCCAGGTTGGGGGCGTCGGGACGGTCCGCGAAGGCGCCGTCCCAGTAGCGGCGGTCCGTCTCGAACGTCTCCGAGGCGCGGTAGGCGGTGTCCTCGGCGACCAGGTCCTCGAGCCGCCCGAAGGGGCTCTCGCCGGGCTCCTCGCCCGCGGCGAGCGCGGTGTAGACCTCGGCGGTGCGGCGGGCGAGCAGCGAGTAGCCGAAGCCGTCCATCACGATGTGGTGCACCCGCTGGTACCAGAGCCACCGCTCGTCGCCGACGCGGAACAGCGCGTGCGCGAACAGCGGACCGGCCGCCAGGTCGAACGGCGTGGCCAGGTCCTCGCGCATCCACGCCTGCGCCTCGGCGTCCGGGTCGGAGGCGGCGCGCAGGTCGCGCACCTTCAGCGGAAGCGTCGGGTCGACGACCTCCAACTGGCTCGGCCCTTCGGCCCCTTCGATGATCCTCACGCGCAGGGCGTCGGCCTCGGACACCACCTGTCGCAGTGTCCGCGCGAACACCGACGGGTCGATGGGACCGTGGATCTCCAGGCACTCGGCCGTGTTCTGGGCCGGGCTGCCGGGGTCGAGGGCCTGAGCGAACCACATGCCCGACTGGGCAGCGGTGAGCCTCATGCGGAGGCTCCCAGAAGCGGCGCCCAGGCCTCGATGGCGGGCTGTTCGGCCAGGTCCACGAAGGTGGCCGTGATGTCGTGCTCGCGGCGCCAGCGCTCGATGAGCGACATGATGCGCACCGAGTCCAGACCGTAGTCGACGAGGTTCTCGTCGACCGGGATGTCGGCCGGGTCCTCGCCCAGGACGTCGGCGACGTCGGCCCGTATGAGTTCCACGCTGAGCGCCATGTCAGATCCCCTTCAGAACCGTGTCGGTGGTGGTGACGACCGCGCACCGGCCGGCCGCGTAGCGCAGGGCCATGTCGTGGTCCTCGCGGGAGAAGTCGGCCACGGCGTCCGCGACGACGAACGCCTGCACGTCACGCATCCAGGCGTCGCAGGCCGTCATCAGGACGCCGATGTGCGCGTACACGCCGACGATGACGATCTGGTCCCGGCCCGCCTCGCGCATGCGCTCCTCGAGGTCGGTGCGGACGTACGCGCTGTACTTCCACTTGGTGAGCACGGTGTCGCCGGGTTCCGGGGCGACCGGGCCCGCGATCGCCTTCGCGTGCTCGTCGTCGGGGAGCCCGGGGCCCCAGAAGTCCTGCTGGAGGCCGCGCTCGGCCGGCGACTGGCCGCCCGGCTGCGCGGAGTACAGGACGGGGATGCCGGCCGCTCGCGCCGCCTTCGCCAGCTCGCCGACGTTGGCGAGGAGTTCGGTCGTCGGCGAGGTGTCGGGCGTGTAGGCGGTCAGGAAGTGGTTCTGCAGGTCATGGACGAGCAGCACCGCCCGCTGCGGGTCGATGGTCCAGGAGACCCGGTTGTCGGGCAGCTCGTCGGACGAGGGCATCGGGTACGGCGTGACGGCGGGGAGCGCCATGGTGGGGGCCTTTCGGGAAACGCAAGGTAGCTGGGTGCATCGGGGTGCCGCGGGCAGAGGTCAGCCGCCAGGGGCGGCGGCGGTCGTCCGCTGGTCCTTCTTGCTGATCTTGCCGATGCCGGTCTGCGGGAAGGCGGAGACGAACTCGACCCGGTCGGGGACCTTGTACGCGGCCAGACCGCGCTCCCGCACGAACTTCTTGATGACGACGGACTTCAGCGGTTCGGCGTCCGCGCGCAGGATCACGTACGCGAGGGTCCGCTCGCCGAGGTACTCGTCGGGGACGGCGACGACCGACACGTCATGGACGTGGGGATGGGCGAGGATGATGTTCTCGACCTCCTCCGGCGCGATCTTCTCGCCGCCGCGGTTGATCTGGTCCTTCGCCCGGCCCTCCACCACCAGATGTCCGGTGGGGGTGCGGCGCACGATGTCGCCGGTGCGGTAGAAGCCGTCGGCGGTGAACGAGCGGGCGTTGTGCTCGGGCGCGCGCCAGTAGCCGCGGATGGTGTACGGGCCGCGGGTCAGCAGGTGGCCCGCCTGGCCCTCCGGGACCTCCTGGTCGAGGTCGTCGACGATGCGGATCTCGTCGTCCGGGGAGATCGGACGGCCCTGCGTGGTGACGATCGTCTCCGCCGGGTCGTCCAGACGCGTGTAGTTGACCAGGCCCTCGGCCATCCCGAAGACCTGCTGAAGGGTGCAGCCGAGCGCGGGGGCGACCCGGCGGGCCGCCGACTCGCTGAACTTCGCCCCGCCCACCAGGAGCACGTCGAGGCTGGAGATGTCGTACGGCGTGGTGCGCCCCGCGTCCGTCCACACCAGGGCGAGCGGCGGGACGAGACCGGTGATCGTCACCCGCTCCCGCTCGATGAGCGGGAAAGCGGTGTCCGGGTCGGGCTGGGGGCACATCACGACTCGGCCGCCCGCGTAGAGCAGTCCCAGTGAACCGGGCGACGACAGCGGGAAGTTGTGGGCGGCGGGCAGCGCCACCAGGTAGACGGAGTCCTCCGTCACGCCACAGATCTCGTTCGATCCCCACAGCGAGTACATGTAGTCGTCGTGCGTGCGGGGGATCAGCTTGGGCACGCCGGTGCTGCCGCCCGACAGCTGGAGGAACGCGAGGTCGGACGGTTCGGGTCCGTCGATCTCGACCGGCTCGCGCGGCACGTCGGCGAGCGCGGTGTGCTCGCCGGGGTCGCCCACCACGAACACGTCGCGCAGCGTGGGCACTTCGGCCAGGACCTTGGACGCGAGATCACGGTGGTCGAAGCCGCCGACGCGGTCCGGGATGACGTAGGCGACGGCCTCGGTGAACTCGCAGAAGTAGTGGATCTCCGTCTCGCGGTGCGCGGGCAGCGCGAAGACCGGCAGGGCGCCGATCCGGAAGAGCGCGAAGATCACCTCGAAGAACTCGGCGATGTTCGGCAGCTGGACGACGACCCGGTCACCCTTGCCGATGCCACGGGCGGCGAAACCGGCGGCCAACTGATCGGCGCGTACGTCGAGTTCGCCGTACGTCCAGTTCCGGTCCCCGTCGGTGATCGCCACCCGGGCGGGGTGCGCGTCGGCGCGCTCGCGGAGCATGCCGCCGAAGGTCTCGCCGCGCCAGTACCCCGCGGCGCGATACCGCTCGGCGAAGACCTCGGGGATGCGCGGCGCGTCTGTGCGGCTGTCTTGCAGGTGATTGTCCGTCGTCGTCATCGGTCGACCCCCGCGGCGTCCAGGAACGTACGGAACTTGGCGCCCGTCTCGGCCCGTTCGGCCTCCGGAGAGGAGTCGGCCACGACGCCCGCGCCCGCGAAGAGCCGCAGCCGTCCGCCGCCGTCCGCCGTCTCCTCGGACTCCGCGCAGCGGATCGTGACGACCCACTCGCCGTCGCCGCGCGCGTCGCTCCATCCCACCATGCCGGTGTAGTGCCCGCGGCCGAAGGGCTCCAGCTCGCCGATCACGCCACGGGCGTGCCCGGTCGGGGTGCCGCACACGGCCGGGGTCGGGTGCAGGGCGGTGGCCAGCTCAAGGGCGGAGGTGGCCGGTTCGGCGAGCTCGCCGGTGAGGGTCGTCGACAGGTGCCACATGGTGGCGGTGCGGACCAGGGTGGGCCGCTCGGGCACGTCGAGGTCGGTGCAGAACGGGGCGAGGGCCTTGTGCACGGCGTCCACGACGACGGCGTGCTCGTGCAGGTCCTTCGCCGATTCGAGCAGCGCGGCCGCCCGGCGCACGTCCTCGGCGAGATCCGCCGAACGGGGCGTCGAACCGGCCAGGGGGTTGGCGGTCAGGCGGTTGCCGTGCCGGGAGACCAGCAGCTCCGGGCTCGCGCCGAGGAGGGTGCGGCCCGCGCCCGTGGGCACGGCGAAGGAGTAACCGCGCGGGTCGCGGCGGGCCAGGCGCTGGAGCATCGCGGGCAGGTCGAGCGGGCCGTCGGTGGACAGCTCCAGGGTGCGGGCGAGGACGACCTTGTCGAATTCACCGCTCTTCATGCGCGCCACGGCGGCCTCGACCGACGCGGCGTACTCCTCGCCCGAGGGAACCTCGCGCACCTGCCAGCCGCCGGCCGTGCCGGGCGGCGGCGTGGGCAGCGCCACGAGCGGGTCGGTGCGCAGCGCGGGCGCCCAGCGCGCCGCTTCGGGCACCGCGAGCACGGCGGGCTCGGTGGGGTCGAAGGGAATGGAGCCGACCACGATCGGGGCCTGGTTGCCCGCGCGCACCTGCGCGTCGAGGGTGGCGGCGACCCGCTCGGTCAACGGCCGCCCGTCGTGCGGGACGTCGGCGGCCGTGCCGTGGGCGAGGAGGGTACGGGTGGGCGACGCGAAGAACCGGGTGTCGCCGGGTCGGTAGGCGTCGAGCAGCGCGGTCGCCGCGCCGACGGCCCCGGGGGTGGTGGGGGCGGCGTCTGCGACCACGTCGTTGGGGGGTGTCACGGATGACTCCTCGTCAAGTAGGGGAGGGCGGCGCGGCTTTCAGGCGCGCAGGGTGGCGCCGCCGTCCACGTACAGGTCGTGCAGGGTGATGTGCCTGGCCCGGTCGGAGACCAGGAAGGCGACCGCGTCGGCGATGTCGGACGGGTCGGCGATCCGGCCGAGCGGAATGCCGACCCGGTACGAGGCGGGGTCACCGTCGATGACCCGGGCCGCGGCCTGCTCGTGGTCGCCCGTCCACAGCTGCCGCTGCATGTCGGTATGGGTGGAGCCCGGCGACACGACATTGCAGCGCACGCCGTCGCGGGCGACCTCCAGGCCGAGGCATTTGGTGAACATCGTGGCGGCGGCCTTGGAGGCGGCGTACGCGGCCATCTGGGTGCGCGGCACTCCGGCGGCGTTCGAGCCGACCGTCACGATGGAGCCCTTGCCCCGCGCGGTCATGCGGCGGGCCGCCGCGCGCGAGGTGTGGAAGACGCCGTTCGTGTTGACGGCGAACGTCTCCGCCCAGTCCGTGTCGGTGAGTTCGACGACCGGGGCGGGCCTGAGGATACCCGCCACGTTCACGAGGATGTCCAACGGCCCGACGGTGCGCTCGACTTCCTCGAACGCCGCGTCCACGGCTGCCGCGTCGGTGACGTCGAGGACCATGCCGGTGATGCTGCCGCCACCCGCCGACCGCTCTTCGACGCCCTGCTCCTTGACGTCGGGCGACCGGTCGGCGGCGACGACCCGCGCGCCGCGCTCGGCGAGCGCGCGGGCCACCGCCTGACCGATGCCCCGGCCCGCGCCGGTGACCAGGGCCACCCGGCCCGCGAGCTCAGGGTCGGTTATGCCGGAAGTCACTTGCCCATCGCCTTCTCGACGTCCTGAAGGACGGAGACGGCGGCCTGCGCGCCACCGAGGCTGGTCCACTTCGAGCCGTCGATCTCAGTGGTGTGGTCCTTCTTGACCGCGTCGAGCTGCTTGTACGCGGCCTTGCCCTTCAGCTCCTTGAAGAGGTCGGCGTCAGGCCCCGCGGAGGCGAGGGTGCCGATGAACAGCCAGTCGGCGTCGATCTGCTTCAGGTCCTCGTCGCTCAGCGGCGTCGAGTGGCCCTCGCCCTTCTTGTTCTGGATGCCGGGCCGCTTGAAGCCGAGGTCCTTCAGGACGTCCGAGATGAACACGCCCTGCTGCATGACGGCGGTGCCCTTGGCGGAGTAGCGCGCCACGGAGACGCTCGCGCCCGCGTTCTTGCCGAGGTTCTTCTTCACGGCGGCGACCTTGGTGTCGTAGTCCTTGAGGAACGCGCTCGCCTCGTTGGACTTGCCGAGCACCTCGCCGGTGAGCTCCAGGGACTTCTTCCAGTCCTTGGTTCTGTCGATCGTGACGACCGTCGGGGCGATCGCCTTGAGCTGCTTGAGCACCTGCTGGTCGGCGAGCTGCCCGGCGAGGATGACGTCCGGCTTGGCCTGCAGGACCTTCTCGATGTCGGGTCCGGTGACCGCGCCCACGACCGGGATGCCCTTGGCCTGGTCCGCCAGGTACTCGGGGGCGCCCTTCTGGCCGCGGCCCGCGGAGAGACCGACGGGCTTGACCTTCAGGGCGAGGGCGGAGTCCAGATCCATCTCGCTCAGCGCGATGACCTTCTCGGGATTGGCCGGAACCTTTACCTCCGCACCGGAGGCGTCGGTGACGGTGAGGTCCTTCGCGGCGTTCTTGGCCTTGTTGCTGGAGCCGGAGTCGTCCGACGAGTCCGAACCGCAGGCGGAAAGGGCGAGCGCGGAGGCCAGAGTGAGGGCCGCAACCGCGGTCAGCCGGGTGCGCGGGGAGTGGTTCGAGGACATGTCCGTGGTCTCCATGCTTCGGGGCCCGGGGGTCAGTCCGGGCATAAGGGTCATTCCTGGCCGCGTCGGGGCATGACGAATCGCCCCTGAAAGAACAGGGAGTTCGCCGCCACCCCGACTCGGGGCTCCAGGTCAAGGTTAGGTTAGGCTAACTTCATGTTGGTTGCGCAAGGGGGCCGGGTCCCAACGTCCGGATCCAGACCTCCGATACCGGGCTTGGCGAAGACGCATCGCCCCACGCTGTGGGCGGCTGCCGCCCTTGTCGTCCTGCTCCTCCTCCTCGGCCTGCTTTCGCTCCTGGTCGGGTCAGGGTCGACGCCGATGGGCCGCGCCTGGGACTTCCTCACCGGGGACCCCTCCGCGCGGGCCGACGCCCAGATACGGCTCGCCGTCATGGACGTACGCCTTCCGCGTACGCTCGCCGGCGTCCTGGTCGGCGTCGCCCTCGGCGCGGCCGGCTGCCTCCTGCAGGCCGTCACCCGCAACCCGCTGGCCGAGACGGGCCTCCTCGGGGTCAACTCGGGGGCGGCGCTCGGCGTTGTGATCGGTCTCACGTATTTCGAAGTGACCTCGGCGTACGGCGTGTTGGTGTGGGCCCTGGTCGGCGGTATGGCCGCCAGCGCGGTGGTCCTGCTGCTCGCCGCGTCGGGGCGGGCCGCGGGCTCGCCGCTGCGGCTCGTCCTCGCCGGATCGGCGCTCGGCGCGACCTTCCACGGCATGACGTCGTACGTACTCCTCGGTGAGCAGGCCACCTTCGACACCTACCGCTACTGGACCATCGGATCGCTGGCCGGCATCAAGACGTCCGAGACCTACCCCCTGATCCCGCTGATCGCGGTCGGCCTGCTCGTCGCCTTCTCCTGCGTACGCCCGCTCTCCGCCCTCGCGCTCGGCGACGACAGCGCACGCTCCCTGGGCCACCACCCGGGGCGTATCCGCCTGACCGTCGCGGCGGCGGTGACCCTCCTCGCGGGTTCGGCGGTCGCCCTCGCGGGCCCCATCGCCTTCCTCGGCCTCCTCGCCCCGTACGCCGCACGCGCCGTCACAGGACCCCGGATGGCCGGTCAGTTGGTACTCTCCGCGCTGGTCGCGGCGAACGTGATGATCGCCGCGGACCTCCTGGCCAGGGTCGTGATCCGTCCCTGGGAGACCCCGGTGAGCGTCCTTCTCGCCTTCATCGGCGGCCCGTTGCTGATCTGGATCGCCCGGTCGCAGCGGATGTCCACGGCGGGGGTGGCCGCGTGAGCACCCAAGAGATGCCGGAGGCCGGGCTTCCGGAGGACGCGGATCCGACGCGGGGTGAGCGCGCGACGCAGGGTGAGTACGCGAAGCGGGATGAGCACGCGACACGGGCCGACGTCACTCCGCCCGACTCCACCCCCGTACGCGTCGGGACCTTCTCCTGGCTCTTCCCCTACCGCAGCGCCCTCGCCGCCGTCGGCCTCACGCTGGTGATCGCGGTGGTCGTCTCGCTCGCCACCTTCGCGAGCTCCACCGGGATGAGTTTCTCCGACAGCCTCTCCGGGCTGCTCGGAACCGGCGACTCCGCCACCGTCATGCTGGTGCAGGACTTCCGGCTTCCGCGGATCGCCGTGGGGCTGATGGTCGGCGCGGCGCTCGGCATCGCCGGGTGCCTGACGCAGACGCTCGCCGGTAACCGGCTCGCCACCCCCGACATCATCGGCGTCAACGAAGGCGCCACCGCCGCCGTCGTCGCCTCCGTCGTCGGATCGTCCACCGGGATGATCGGCGACTGGTGGCTCGGGCCGATCGGCGCCGCGGCCGCCGCCATGGTCGTCGTCGCCTGCGCGGGCGGCGCGGGCAGCGGGGGATACCGGATCCTCGTCGTCGGCATCGGCGTCTCCACCGTCATCGGCGCCGTCACCGACCTCGTCATGTCCCGCGAGAACGACAACACGGCGGGCGGCGTCTTCCTGTGGACCGTCGGCTCGCTCAGCGGCCGTGACTGGAGCGTCGGCACGCCTCTGTCGGTCATCCTGCTCGTCCTCGTGCCGCTGTCCCTCGTCGCCGGAGGCCGCCTCCAACTCCTGCGCTTCGACGACGACATGGCGGCGACCCTCGGCGTCAACGTCCGCCGTGTGCGCGCCCTGACCCTCGCGCTCGCCGTCGCCCTGTCCGGCGTGGCCGTCGGCATCGGCGGCCCGATCGCGTTCGTCGCGCTCGCCGCGCCCGTCGTCGCCGGCCGGCTCAGCGGACCCACCCGTGTCCCGGTCATCGGCTCGGCCCTGGTCGGCGCGGCCCTCGTGGGCGCCGCCGACGCGCTCGGCCGCGTCGTCGCCCCCGTGGAGATCCCCGTCGGCGTCATCACCAGCGTCCTTGGCGGACCCTTCCTCCTGTGGGTCCTCTTCGGCAAGAACTCCGAGCAGACCGGAAAGGCCTGACCCGTGCAACTGACCGTCGAGGCGCTCACCTCCGGCTACCCCGGCCACACGGCCGCCGTGGACGGCGTCGACCTGACCATCCCCAGCGGACAGGTCGCGGCCATCGTCGGCCCCAACGGCTGCGGCAAGTCGACGCTGCTTCGCTCCATCTCCCGGCTGCACAAGCCGAGTTCGGGCACGGTGCGCGCCGGGGACGAAGACGTGTGGCGGCTCACCCAGCGCCGCGCGGCCCACCGCATCGCGCTGCTCGCCCAGTCGCCGCAGGCCCCGGAGGCGGTCACCGTCGCCGGACTCGTCCGCTACGGCCGCCACCCCCACCAGGGCCTGTTCCGCCAGTGGTCGCGCGAGGACGAGGACGCCGTGCGCGATGCCCTCGAAGCCACCGGCACCACGGACCTCGCCACGCGCCGCCTCGACCACCTCTCCGGCGGCCAGCGGCAGCGCTGCTGGCTGGCGATGGTCCTGGCGCAGCAGACACCGATCGTGCTCCTCGACGAGCCGACCAGCGCCCTCGACCTCGGCCACGCCGTCGAAGTCCTCTCCCTGGTACGGGAGGTGGCCGCCGCGGGCCGCACCGTCGTCATGGTCCTGCACGACCTCGCGAGCGCCGCCCGCTACGCCGACACCGTCATCGCCATGAACGCGGGCAAGGTCGTCGCGAACGGCCCGGCGCGCGAGGTGGTCACCACCGAGCTGGTCAAGGAGCTGTACGGGATCGACGCGGACATCCTGCGGGCACCGGGCGACGGCTCCCCGGTGGTCGTACCGACGATGACCGTGAAGGCGTCTGTGGCGGCGTCCGATGAGTCCTCCGCCACGACTCCGACCACGGCCCCCGCGAAGGCGGCTGAGCGGGGCTGATCACGAAGGCTCCCGGGGAGGCGTCCGAGGGGCGTCCGCGGGGGCCCCCGGGAAGGCCCGGCAGGTCGCCGGAGGTGGGGTCCGAAGAGACGGCCGATGGGGCGTTTGAGGGGCCGCTCGCCTCATGTCCGAGCGGACGTTCGAAGAGGTCCCCGGCACGGCATCCGCGAAGGCGCCCGGCGCCCGAGTGGGCACCGGCGAAAATGCGCTGGCAGGCACCCGTAAAGGGCGCCGCACCCGCACCCGCCCCAGCGAAGGCGGCTAAGCGTGGCTGACGGCTAAGCGCGGCTGACGGCGAAGTCCGCGGCCGTCCACGCGAGCGCCACCGCCCCGTCCACCATGGCCTGTTCGGCGACCGGCGTGGCGGCCACGGCCGCGAACTCCGGCTGGTGCGGGCCGCAGCCGCCCCCGCTGATGTCGAGGACGGGGTGGATCGACGGGACGACGTGCGAGACGTTGCCCATGTCCGTGGACGCGAAGGGCCCGCGCCGCTGCGGTTCGGGCCGCCCGAGGGCGCGGGCATTGGCCTCCCACAGGGCGACGAGCCCCGCGTCCGACCGGAAGTCGAGATAGTCGGGCGCGGGCTGCTCCAGCTCCACCGCGCACCCGGCCGCGAGCGCCCCCGCCCGGAAGCAGTCCGCCACCCGCTCACGCAGCTCGCGCAGTTCCTCCACCGAAGGCGTCCGCAACGCGTACGCGGCGCTCGCCCGCTCGGGGATGGCATTCAGCGCCGTCCCGGCCTCGGTGGTGATCCCGTGCACCTTCCACTCCCCGGGCAGCTGCTGCCGGAGCAGCCCGAGGGCCACCTGTGCCACGGTCAGCGCGTCGGCCGCGTTCCGGCCGTCCTGCGGGTTGAGCGTGGCGTGCGCGGACTTCCCGGTGTACGTCGCCGACAGCGCCCCCATCGCGTACGAGTGGAAGTCGGCCACCTCGAACGGGCACGGATGAATCATCATCGCCGCGTCGACCCCTTTGAAGGCCCCGGCGTCCAGCATCAGCGCCTTCCCGGCCCCGCTCTCCTCCGCAGGTGTCCCCAACACGCGCACGGTCAGCCCGAGTTGTTCGACGACGGGAGCAAGACCAAGAGCGGCCCCCACGCCCGCCGCCGCGATCAGATTGTGCCCGCAGGCGTGCCCCATGCCGGGCAGCGCGTCGTACTCACAGGCAAGCGCGACGGTCACGGGCCCCGACCCCAGGGTCGCCTCGAAAGCGGTCTCGAGGCCGTACGCCGGAGCGGTCACCGCGAAGCCGTGCCCACGCAGCACATCGGCGCACCACCCGGCGGCCCGCCGCTCCTCGAACGCGATCTCCGGATGGGCGTGAATGCGCCTGCTGAGCCCGACGAGCTCGGCCCGCACGTCGCCGATCCGAGCCCGTATCTGCTCCTTGACCTGATCCGCGCCGCCTGCCACGTCGTCTCCTCGCCGTTCTGTACGCCCCTGCCGGGACAGCTTAAAGCGGCTCGGTTCGGGTGCCTGGTCATGGGTGCGACCTCGGAGCCGACGGCCCTCGGTGGCGTGACGATCCAGCAGGTTCCGTACCGCCTTGTCGCCTTGGTCGCGGCTGTCGGCGGACCGCTCGCGGGCGCGAGCTGGTTCGCCCGATGACGTGGCCCGCTGCCGGAGAGCCCGGAGGGGCGGACGGCTCAGACCGGCAACAACCGCCCGATCAGCGCGCCGAGCTGCCTTGCGTTCCGGCACTCGTACATCTCCACGAGCTCGGCGTAGGTGCCCGCCACCGAGTCCCCGGTCTGCCACTGGGCGCGGCCCTCCGGGTTGAGCCAGTACACCCGGCGGGCGCGGGCGGCGATGGCGCGCAGGGCGGGGACGTTCGGGTCGCTCATGTTGGTGCGGGCGTCGCCGAGCACGAAGACCGTGGAGCGTGAGGTGACCGCTTCGGTGTAGCGCTCGGTGAACTCGCCCAGGGCGGAGCCGTAGTCACTGCTGCCGTGATGGCCGGTGACCGCCGCCCCCGACATGATGCGGCTGCCCAGGCCCTCGGGGCCGGCCCCGCCACGCGTGATGAGGTCGGTCACCTCGTCGACGCGGTTGACGAAGGCGAAGACCCGCACCTTGCTGAACTGGTCGTGCAGCGCCTGCACGAGCAGCATCGTGAAGTTGGCGAAACCCGCCACCGAGCCTGACACGTCGCACAGGAGGACCAGTTCGGGGCGTGCGGGGCGGCGCCTTCGCAGGACCGGACGCATCGGGATGCCGCCCGTCGAGAGGGAGCCGCGCAGCGTTCTGCGCAGGTCGATGTGGCCGCGGGCCGCACGGCGGCGGCGCGCGGCGAGGCGCGTCGCCAGTTTGCGGGCCAGCGGCTGGACCGTTCTGCGCAGTTCGTCGAGCTGGGCGCGGCCCGCGACGAGGAAATCGACCCGGTCGGCGGTGGGGGCGATGGCCCGCCGCGCGATCTCGTCCGCGCCGCGCCGCTCGGCGACCCGGCGGCGGGCTTCGCTGCCCACGAGCGCACGGAAGCCCTCGATGCGGCGGCGGATCTCGTCGGCGCCGAGACGGTCGGTGAACTCGCCTTCTGCCGTCCCCTGGCGGATACCGGCGAGGACACGGGCAAGGAGGGTCTCAGGGCGGAGCCGGGACAGCGTCTGGTGCGACGACCAGCCGTCCGAGCCTCCGGTGCCTCCCGACCCGGGCCGCGTGCCGTAACCGCCCATGCCGTCCACCGCCTCGGCCGCCAACCGGGCCAGCAGCGCCTGGTCGTCGGCGGCGAGCGCGGCGGCCAGGCGATCACGCAGGTCGTCCCTGTCGAAGTCCTGCCCTGTGCCGGAGCTGTCCGGGGTGTCCGGTGCTCCGATCCCGCGCGGAAAGTACAGGTCGAAGACCGGGTCGAAGACCGGCCGCTGTCCCTCGCCGTGCAGCAGCGCGGCGGCGAGCCCCTCCCGTACCCGCTCCCGGTCGGTGAGACCGAGCGCCTCGATGACATGCCCGGCGTCCACCGTCTCGCCCGTGCCGATCCGGATGCCGTGCGAACGCAGCGCCTGCACGAGAGCCGTGAGCCGCTCCGGGACGCCGGTGGCCGCCGCGGTCACGCCGTCTCCAAGTCCAGTTTGGCCGTCGCCTTCAACACGTCGTCCTGGTGCTTGAGGACGACGCCGAGGCTGTCGCGTACGACGTCCTCGTCGAGGGAGTCGGCGCCGAGGGCGAGGAGCGTACGGGCCCAGTCGATGGTCTCGGCGACCGACGGCGCCTTGCGCAGGTCCATCGCGCGCAACGCGCCCACCACGCGGACGACGGACTGCGCGAGGGCCTCGTCGAGTCCGGGCACCTTCAGGCGCACGATGCGGCGCTCCAGCTCCTCGTCGGGGAAGCCGATGTGGAGGAAGAGGCAGCGGCGGCGCAGCGCCTCGGAGAGCTCACGGCTCGCATTCGAGGTGAGGACGGTGAAGGGGCGGCGCGTCGCGGTGATGGTGCCGAGCTCGGGGACGGTGACCTGGAAGTCGCTCAGGACTTCCAGGAGCAGCCCTTCCATCTCGACGTCCGCCTTGTCGGTCTCGTCGATCAGGAGCACCTTCGGCTCGTCGCCGCGGATGGCGGTGAGCAGCGGGCGCGGGAGCAGGAACTCCTCGCTGAAGATGTCCGTGCGCGTCTCGTCCCAGGACTCGTCGCGGCCCGCGGTGATGCGCAGGAGCTGCTTGGCGTGGTTCCACTCGTACAGCGCGCGGGACTCGTCCACGCCCTCGTAGCACTGGAGGCGGACCAGACGCGCGTCCGAGACCTCGGCGACGGCCTTGGCCAGCTCGGTCTTGCCGACACCCGCCGGGCCCTCCACGAGCAGCGGCTTGCCCAGGCGGTCGGCCAGGAAGACGGTGGTGGCGACGGCCGTCGAGGCCAGGTAGCCCGTCTCGGCGAGCCGCGCGGCGACATCGTCCACGGATGAGAAGAGCAACGGGGCCTCCGGCTTGTGCGGGTGTGACCGGTGATGCGCGCGTCGGGCACAACGGTTTCTGCCACTCGATCAGCTCTGCGGGCCGCTCCACAACGGGGGCGCCGCGTTTGCGTCGAACGTCACGTGAGGCATCGCGCGAGGCGCCACGCGTGGGCGTCGGCACCCGCCGCGGGCTGCTGAGTCCAGTTCCGAGACCCACCGGGACCCGGTGGCCCCTTCTCGTATCCTTGCGGCATGAGGCGGACCTCCTTTGCCAACTGGCCCTGTTCCATCGCCCGCACCATGGACCTGCTGGGCGACTGGTGGACGCCGCTCGTGCTGCGCGAGGCGTTCTACGGGATCAAGCGGTTCGACTCCTTCCAGCAGGAGCTGGGGATCGCACGCAACACCCTGACCGACCGGTTGCGCCGGCTGGTCGACGAGGGCCTCATGGAGAAGCGCGCGTATCAGAGCGAACCGGTGCGCTACGACTACGTGCTCACCGAGAAGGGCCGCGACTTCTTCGGCGTGCTCGCCGTGATGAACAGCTGGGGCAACCGCTGGCTGAGCGGCGACGAAGGGGCCCCGGTCGTCTTCGAGCACAACCGCTGCGGGCACGAGGCCGAGGCCGAGGTGGTCTGCGGACACTGCAAGGAGCCGATGTCGGCCGCGGACACGCACGCACGCATCGGCCCGGGTTACCCGGCGAGGCTCGCCGAACGGCCTGACATCCGGGACCGCTTCAGCCGCTGAGCCCCTGTTCAGCTGCCGCGGTACTCACTCTTGACGAGTGAGTCTATCTAAGCAACTCTCGTGGTCAGCGAGGTAATCACGACAACAGGGAGGCGAGCCACGATGAAGTGGACAGGCGCGCGCTACGCGGACAGGCCGACGGCCGAGGCACGCACACGGATCGCCGCGTCACCGGAACGCGTGTGGGAGCTCGTCTCCGACATCGCCCTGATGCCCACGCTGAGCGCGGAGCTGCGGTCGGCCGAGTGGTTGGACGGGACGACCGGGCCCGTCCTCGGCGCGCGGTTCACAGGCCGCAGCGAGCACGCGTCGTTCGGCACCTGGGAGACCACGTCGTACGTCGTGGAGTGCGAGGCCCCGCGCGTGTTCGCCTGGGCGGTCGAGGACCCCGAACGGCCCAGCGCCCTCTGGAGGTTCAGCCTCACGGCGGCGGACGACGGCGGCACGGAACTGACCCAGTGGGTGCGGATGGGGCCGGGCCGCTCGGGGCTGTCGTACGCGATCGACCGGATGCCGGAGAAGGAGCAGAAGATCGTGTACGTGAGGATGCGGGAGTTCGAGCAGAACATGGCGGCGACGCTGGACGCGATCAAGAAGCTGGCTGAAGGTGCCGCGTCCGGAAAGGCGGACGCCTGATGCGCACGTCGACGACCATCGAGGCGTCCGGGGCGAACTGGCGGGAGAGCGTCGATTTCGTCACCGAGGCCGAGAAGCTGGGGATGGACATCTGCTGGGTCGCGGAGGCGTGGGGCTCCGAAGCGCCGTCCCCGCTCGGGTACTTGGCCGCGCGCACGGAACGCATGCTGCTCGGCTCCGGCATCATCCAGCTCGCCACCCGGACCCCGGCGGCCATCGCCCGCGCGGCGATCACCCTCTCCAACATCTCCGAGGGCCGCTTCCTTCTCGGGCTCGGCCCGTCAGGACCGCAGGTGATCGAAGGCCTGCACGGGGTGCCGTTCGCGCGGCCGCTCACCCGGATGCGGGAGACCGTGGAGATCGTCCGCCAGGCGGTCACGGGGGAGAAGATCTCGTACACGGGGCGGGAGTTCACCCTCCCGCTGCCCGGCGGCGAGGCCACACCCATGCGCCTGTCCATGCGCGCCGAGCATGAGCTGCCCATCTATCTGGCCACCCTCTCGCCCAAGATGCTGCGTCTGACCGGCGAGATCGCCGACGGCTGGCTGGGCACCTCCTTCGTCCCCGAGGGCGCGAAGGAGGCCTACTTCGACCACCTCGACGCGGGCCTGGCCGCCTCCGGCCGCACCCGAGGTGACCTCGACGTCTGCCAGGGCGCCGAAGTGGCCTTCGCCGACGACGAGGACGCGCTGCGCGTGATGGTCGCCGGCCGCAAGAAGGAGCTCGCCTTCAGCCTGGGCGGCATGGGCTCCGCCACCACCAACTACTACAACAACGCCTACAGCAGACAGGGTTGGGCCGAGGTCGCCGCCGAGGTCCACGAGCGCTGGCAGTCCGGTGACCGGGACGGCGCGGCCACCCTGATCACGGACGACATGGTCCTCGCCACCACTCTCATCGGCACCGAGGACATGGTCCGCGAGCGGCTGAGGGTGTGGCGCGAAGCGGGCGTGGACACGGTCCGTTTCTACCCGGCGGGCGAGACCCTGGAGGCCCGGCTCACGACTCTGGGGCGGGCGATAGACCTTGTGCGGGAGGTGGAGGAGTGAGGGGGTGCTCCGGCGGCCCCGCGGGAGAAGTGAGGGAGTGCCGGCGGCCCCGCGGGAGAAGTGAGGGAGCGCCCCGGCCGCCTCGCTGGAGGAGCGAGGAAGTGCTCCGGCCGCCCGCGGGAGGCGCGCCACGGTGACGGGACCTCCGCCGCGCGAGCCGTGTGGCCTGGTCTGCGCACCCCATGATCGCCAACTAACAAACGGCGGGGCCCTGTTGGCTCGCGGCAGTCCTTGATCTAGCCTGGTAGCCGCCTGAGGGGGGTAGCCGGATGAGTGGAAGTATCGAGCACACCCGGGAGAGCAAGCGGCCGGATCCGGCCGGCAAGGGGGAGCGAGTCGCCGACTGGGCGGACGGCCGTCTCGGCATCAACACCCTGGCCAAGAGCCAGATGCGCAAGATCTTCCCCGACCACTGGTCCTTCATGTTCGGGGAGATCTGCCTCTACAGCTTTCTGATCCTGATCCTCACCGGGGTCTGGCTGACGCTCTTCTTCGAGCCGAGCGGAGCCGAGGTCGTCTACGACGGTGTCTACACCCCGCTCAAGGGCATCCAGATGACCCGGGCGTTCGAGTCCACGGTCGACATCAGCATGGAAGTGCGCGGCGGTCTGCTGATCCGGCAGATCCACCACTGGGCCGCGATCGTCTTCGTCGCCGCCATGCTGGTGCACATGATGCGGGTGTTCTTCACCGGCGCCTTCCGCAAGCCGCGCGAGGTCAACTGGCTGTTCGGCTGGACGCTGCTGTTCCTCGGCATCATCACCGGCCTCACCGGCTACTCCCTCCCGGACGACCTGCTCTCGGGCACCGGCATCCGCTTCGCGCAGGGTGCGATCCTGTCCGTCCCCGTGGTGGGGACGTACCTCTCCTTCTTCCTCTTCGGCGGGGAGTTCCCGGGCGACGCCATCATTCCGCGGCTCTTCAGCGTCCATGTCCTGCTGCTGCCGGGGATCATGCTGGGCCTCGTCGTCGCCCACCTGATCCTGGTCTTCTACCACAAGCACACCCAGTTCGCCGGGCCGGGAAAGACCGAGAAGAACGTGGTCGGGGCGCCCTTCATGCCCATCTACATCGCCAAGGCGGGCGGCTTCTTCTTCCTCGTCTTCGGGGTCCTGGCGATCATGGGCGCGGTCGCCACCATCAACCCCGTGTGGGTGATCGGGCCCTACCGGCCGGACCTGGTCTCCACGGGCGCTCAGCCCGACTGGTATCTGGGCTTCTCCGAAGGTCTGATCCGGGTGATGCCCAGCTGGGAGATCAACGCCTGGGGGCACACGCTCGAACTGGGCGTCTTCATCCCGTTCTCGCTGTTCCCGCTGATCCTCATGGCCATCGCCGTCTATCCGTTCATCGAGGCCTGGCTCACCGGCGACAAACGTGAGCACCACATCGCGGACCGGCCGCGCAACGCCCCCGTGCGCACCGGGCTCGGCGTGGCCTGGCTGACGCTGTTCGCGGTCCTGATGGTCGGCGGCGGCAACGACATCTGGGCCACGCACTTCCATCTCTCCATCAACGCGATCACATGGTTCGTGCGGATCTCCTGCTTCGTCGGGCCGGTGATCGCCTTCTACGTGACCCATCGATGGTGCATGGGGCTGCAGCTGCGCGACCGCGAGAAGGCGCTGCACGGCCGGGAGAGCGGCACGATCAAACGCCTGCCCCATGGCGAGTACGTGGAGGTCCATGTGCCGCTGTCGCAGGGCGAGTTGTACAAGCTGACCGCGCACGAGCAGCCCAAGCCGTACGAGATCGGCCCGGCGGTCGACGAGCACGGCGTGGCCCGCAAGGTCACCCGGGGCGAGCGGCTGAGGGCACGCCTGGGACGGGCCATGTACGGCCCGTCGGCCCAGGTGCCCAAGGCGACGCCCGAGGAGTATCTGGAGATCCAACAGGGTGGCGGGGACGGACACCATTGATCGCGCACCGCGGGGTCAGCCCTGCGGTTAGCCTCACGGAGTGACACAAGTACCCGAGAAGAAACCGAAGTTGTACGCCATCAGCGATCTGCATGTCGCGTACGACGACAACCGGAAGTTCCTCGAGTCCCTGCGCCCGGAGACCGACGAGGACTGGCTGATCGTCGCGGGGGACACCGCCGAGCGCATGGCCGACGTCGAATGGGCGCTGCGCACCCTCACCGACCGTTTCGCCAAAGTGGTGTGGACACCGGGTAACCACGAACTGTGGACGCCCCGCGACGACCCGAACCAGCTGCGCGGCGAGGCCCGTTACCGCCACCTCGTGGATCTGTGCCGCTCCTTGGGCGCCGCGACCCCCGAGGACCCCTACCCGGTGTGGCGCGGCGACGGCGGCCCCGTCACCGTGGCCCCGCTGTTCCTCCTCTACGACTACACGTTCCGTCCCGAGGGCACGTACGCAAAGCGGGACGCGCTGGAAGCCGCGCACGCGGCGGGCGTCGTCTGCACCGACGAGGTGCTCCTGCACCCCGACCCCTACCTGGGCCGCGACGACTGGTGCCGCGCCCGGGTGGCGTTCACCGAGGAGATGCTCGCCCGGCGGACGCCCGGCCTGCCCACGGTCCTGATCAACCACTGGCCGCTGGTGCGCGACCCCACCCGGATCCTGCACTACCCCGAGTTCGCCCTGTGGTGCGGCACCGAGCTGACCGCCGACTGGCATGTGAAGTACGAGGCGGCGGCGGTCGTCTACGGCCACCTGCACATCCCCCGCACCACCTGGCACGACGGCGTCCGCTTCCAGGAGGTCTCGGTCGGCTACCCACGTGAGTGGAGCCGCGAGCGGCACCCCGACCCGCGCCTGCGCCAGATCCTGCCTCAGCCGCGGGACGCCGGCTGATCAGCCGGGACGGGGCGCGTCCAGACGGCGGGCGAGGTCCACGAGGTCGGCGAGGCGCAGCGTCCGGCCCGGCTCGGCGGAGCCCGGCAGCGGGACGTGCAGGGGAGCCGTCCAGCCGGTGGGTATGGCGGCGAGGCCGTGGCGCGCACCGGCCAGGGCGCCGGTGACCGCGGCCACGGTGTCCGTGTCGCCGCCCAGGTCGACCGCCGCGCGCACCGCTTCCTCGTACGTCGCCGTGGTGCGCAGCGCCCACACGGCCGAGCCCAGACAGGGCCAGACCGCGCCGTTGAACTCGGTGGCGTCGTCCGGATGCCAGTCGGGGGCGAGGACGCGCGCGTACCGGCCTTGGTGGTCGGGACGGACCAGGTCCAGTGTCTCCGTGAGGTGCGCCAGGGGATCGGTGCCCTCCAGCGCCAGTCGCAGCAGCTCGTGGAAGACGGCTGTGCCCTCCCAGGCCGCGCGGTCGCCGTGGGTGAGGGCGGCGATACGGCGGGCCGCGTCCATCGTGCCGGTCCGGCCGTCGCGGGCGAAGTAGAGGGCGGCGGTGGTGGCGCGCATGAGCGAACCGTTGCCCGCGGCGCGCGTGTTGACCCGGAAGTGAGCCTGTGCGGCGAGGTCCCACGGCAGGCCGTTCGTCAGGACGTCCTCCGTCTGGAGGCCGATGTCCTTGGGCCCGGCCGCCGCCCACCGCTGGAACCTGCCGAAGATGTCGGGCAGGTCGAGACCCGCGTACGCGAGCAGCGAGTCCGCGACGTGCACGGCCATCTGTGTGTCGTCCGTGGCCTCGCCGGCGTCCCAGCCGCCGCCCCCGCACATCTCCCCGCCCGAGCCTGCCTCCGGGAAGCGTGCCGAGAAGTCACCCCCCAGCCCGAACTCGAAGGGCGCGCCAAGAGCGTCCCCCACGGCGGAGCCGACGAGGGCGCCCGCGGCGCGCTGGGCACGGTCAGGGACAAGACTCATGGGAGCAGGCTAATCGCCCCTTCCAGCTGCCGGTCGGCGGCCAGAGCGAACTCCCGCAGCCAGTCAGGGCGTACGGCCGCCATGCCGAATCCCGACGGGGCCCGCAGCGGGCCGTGTGACAGGTCCTCCTCGCGGTAGCGGCGGCAGTCGCGGTGCCAGGTGTAGATGCCCGCCATCCAGTTCTCAAGTTCGCGCACATAGCGGTCGAGGATGTCCCGTGTCTCCTGAGGGAGGCCGAAATCGTCGTACAGAACCGGGAGTTCGTGGGCCACTACGTGCTGGAACTGACTCAGTCGCGACTTCATCAGGTCGTCGATGATGCCGAGCGCCGTCGGGTAGTCGCAGTCGAAGAAGTTCTGGACGACGAGGACGCCGTTGTGGATCTCGCCCTCGTACTCGATCTCCTTCTGGTACGAGAAGACGTCGTTCATCAGGGCCGAGTAGTCGACCGCCGCGTTCTCCAGGTTCTGCATCGGGCCGCTGCGGTAGATCTCCGGCGGGACCTGCGGGCCGTTGCCCAGGCGACACAGGCTCAGCGTGAGCGGGGCGCCGAAGGTGAGGCGGCGCATCTCGATGTAGTCGACGGGGTCGGGGACATGGTTCCGTGCCTGGTTGTCCAGCTCCCAGAGCCAGCTGGCCGTCATGACCTCGACGGCGGTGCGCAGCGTGCGGCGCGCCTCGTCGTCCATCGGCGTCGCGGTCCGCACCCACAGGTCCGCCAGGCCCCGCTCCAAGGCGTTCGTCGCCGCCGGCATGTCGGCGAAGTCCAGCGGCATGAAGAGCGAGAGCCGGTCGTTGCAGAGCTTCGCGCCCGCCAGGTCGCGGGGCCTGCCGAAGACCACCGGGAAGTAGTCGTCCCCGTACGTCCCCCAGGTCAGCCACTGTGAGCCCAGGTCGAGGGCTTCGAGGTCCGCGTCCGGGTGGATGCCCGCCGCGCAGAGCGGAAAGTCGTAGCCGTACAGCTTGCGCGCGTCCCAGATGTCCGAACCCGGCACGCCCGGCTGGGGTACGAGCATGCCCATCCGGCCCGCCCACTCCACGGCGCGGGGGCGCGCCGCCTCCAGGTGGGGTGACAGGCGCGTCTCGAACGGCAGGTTGAAGTCGGGCAGCAGGGACGGGCCCACGCGCTGGAAGGGGACGTGCGTGTAGCCGCGCAGCCGCTTGGCGCCCGTGGCGGCGATCAGCGCCTTGATCCCGGCGGCCGACGTGCCGGGCCCGGTGGGGCCGTCGAGCGGCGACGGCGCGCCGCCGCCCTTGTTCATGTAGCGGCTCGACACCATGTGCCACTCCTGCCCGCCGGACTGCCAGTCCTGGAGGCCCTTGGTGTACGCCAGGACGTCCGCGCACTCCTTCGGGGGCAGCCCGGTCTCCACGAAGAGCGGGGCGAGTTCGGTCAGCGCCGTGCTCTCGAACTGCTGCATCCGCGAGGTCAGGAGGTCGTTCACGGCGTCCGCCGCTTCCTGCGTGGTGCAGCCGAGGAACTTCTCGAGGACCAGTACGCCGTTGGAGAGTTCTCCCTCGTTCTCGATCTCCCGCTGGTACGAGAAGAGGTCGTTGCGCAGGTGGACGGCGTCGGAGAAGGTCTCCTTGAGGACGCGCAGCGGCCTGGAGCCGGCGACGGCCGGGGGGACCTCCGCGCCCGTCGCGTACTCGATCAGCCCCGCCGACCAGGGCGCGCCGCCCACCTTGCGGCGCATCTCGATGTACTCGACGGGGTTGGCGATCCGGCCCTCGTTGATGTTCGAGAGCTCCCACAGGGATTCGTTGAGCAGGTTCCTGGTGCTCTCGGCGAACCGGGCTCGCCAGTCATGGGACATGAACGGCACGGTCCGCGCCCACAGGTCCGCGAGACCAGCCTCGACCGGATTCGTCGGCTCCGGCACGGGCGTGGACAGGTCCATCGGCATGAAGGCGGGCAACCGGTCCAGATAGGCCTTGCCGCCGTCGCGGTCCTGGGTCCGTTTGAACAGTTCGAGGAAGTGGTCGTCGAAGAAGAACACCCACACATACCAGTCGGTGACCAGGGACAGCGCCGGGCCGTCGCAGTCAGGGTGGGTGTACGCGCACAACAGGGCGTAGTCGTGTGCGTCCAGGTCGCGCTGCTCCCAGACCCCCGAACCCTCCAGCATCCCCATGTCACGTGCCCACTTCCCGGAGTGCTCCCTGGCCTCTTCCACATGGGGGTTGAGGCGGGCGGGATGCACCATGTAGAAGCTGGGCAGTTCAAAGGGCTGCGACATCCGGCGTTCTCCTCGCGACGGTGGCTCACGACAGCGGAGCACTACCCGAGCGAGGGTGAGCGATGCGGTGATGACCGGAGCGTCACACCATTGCGTGAGCCCAGCGGTTCAAACGTCGCAACCATGAGCGGGCCGTGAGGATGAAGCAGGAACGCCGCCCCGTCAAGGCCCCCCACGGCAACGGGATTTGCCGTCCGACGCCCCCTTGTACGGGGCATCTTTCTCGATCTAGCCTGCTGGCGCGCAAGCGCTTTCCGTCCGGTGGCCGTCGGCCGTCGTCGGCACCTCCCCGCCCGTAGACAACGTTGCCAGGCCTGACGCGCACGCACGACGAGGAGAACTGCACATGATTCAGCCGTGGTTCACGGAATCCAAGCTCGGAATCTTCCTCCACTGGGGCATCTACAGCGTGGACGGCGTCGCGGAGTCCTGGTCGTTCTTCGACGGCCGGGTCCCTTACGACCGCTATATGGCGCAGCTCGACGGCTTCACCGCCTCCGCCTACGACCCCGAGGCCTGGGCCGACCTCTTCGTCCGCGCGGGGGCCCGCTATGCCGTCCTCACCGCCAAGCACCACGACGGGGTCGCCCTGTGGGACACGGCGGCGAACGACCTGTCCGTCGTCAAGCGCACTCCCGCGGGACGCGACCTCATCACCCCGTACGTCGCCGCCCTGCGTGCCCGGGACATCAAGGTCGGCCTGTACTACTCGCACCTGGACTGGTCACACCCCGACTACGCCACCGTGCGCCCCGACGGCCAGGACCCCGCCGAACGCGGCAACCCTTTCTCCATGCCCGCCGTCGGCGAGGAATCCGAGGAGAGGTGGGCGGACTTCCTCGCCTTCCACCGCGTGCAGGTGCGGGAGCTCCTGGAGCGGTTCGAACCGGACCTGCTGTGGTTCGACGGAGAGTGGGAACGCAGCCCCGAGCAGTGGCGGATGGCGGAACTCGCCGAAGAGATCCGGGCGCTCTGCCCGCACACCGTCGTCAACGGCCGTCTCACCGGACACGGTGACTACGCCACGCCCGAACAGGGCGTACCGATCGAACCCCCCGCCCAGCCCTGGGAGTTGTGCCTCACCGTCAACGACTCCTGGGGCTACCAGCCGCAGGACACCCGCCACAAGTCATCGCGTCAGCTCGTCCGCATCTTCGTCGAGGCCGTGGGAGGCGGCGGCAATCTGCTCCTCGACGTCGGGCCGAAGGAGGACGGCACGCTGCTCCCCGAACAGACGGAGCGCCTCGAAGCGCTGGGGGAGTGGACCGGGAGGCACGCCGACGCGATCTACGGCACGGTACGCGGCCTTCCGCACGGCCACTTCTACGGCCCTTCGACGCTCTCCGCCGACCGCCGCACCCTGTATCTGTTCCTCTTCGACCGGCCCCATGAGTACGTGGTGCTGCGAGGCGTGCGCAACGGCGTGACGTCCGCCCGCGTGCTCGGCAGGGACACCGCCGTGAGGCACGAGCGTGTCGGCGGTCTCGGTGACGTACCCGGCTGGGAGTACGTCCATCTCACCGACGACCACCTCGATCCGCTGTGCACGGTCATCGCCCTGGAACTCGACGGCGATCTCGACCTGTACCGCACACACACGCGCGACTGAGCCGCCGACCGTCAGCCCCGTCAGCCCCTCGGCACCCGAGCCCGCCCGCACCCCCGTCCCGAAGCCCGGAGGTTCCATGCCCCGCTCCACTCGCACGCTCAGACCGCGTACAGCGCTCCTCGCGCTGGCCGTCCTGGCCGTCCCGGCAGCCCCCTCGGCGTTCGCCGCGCCTTCCCCGGGCCAGGCGAAAGCCACGCAGGAGGAAGCCGCGTCCCGCCGCCTCCCCGTCGTCTCCCCGACACCGCAGCACATGGCACGGGTGGGCGGCGACGTGCCGCTCGCCCGGCGGGCCGAACTCGTCGTCGGCGAAGGCACGGACGAGGCGGCCCGGCGGCGGGTCACCGAGACGCTGCGCGCCCACGGGGTGCGCGACATCGATGTACGGGCCAAGGCGTCGGGCCGTGCCCCGCTGACCGTCCTGCTCGGCCCCGCGACCCGGCCCGACATCGCGAAGGCGCTCGGCAGGACGAAGGTGCCCGAGCAGGCGGAGGGGTATGCGCTGCGGGCGGAACGCCGCACCGTCGCGCTCGGCGGCAAGGACGCGACCGGGCAGTTCTACGCGGCGCAGACCCTCGGCCGGCTGATCGGCGAGGGGCGGATAGCGGGGGCCGAGGTCTCCGACTTCCCCGCCATGGCGCTGCGCGGCAGCATCGAGGGCTTCTACGGACCGCCCTGGACCGAGGCCGAACGTCTCGACCAGATGGACTTCCTCGGCGACACCAAGGCCAACACCTATGTGTACGCGCCCAAGGACGACCCCTATCACCGGGAGAAGTGGCGCGAGCCGTATCCGGCGGACAAGCTCACCGAACTCGGCAAGCTGATCGACCGCGCGACGGCCAATCACGTGCGCTTCACGTTCGCGGTCTCGCCGGGCGGCTCCATCTGCTACTCGGACCCGGCCGACGTCAAGGCGCTGACGGCGAAGCTCCAGGCGATGTACGACCTCGGGGTGCGGTCCTTCTCCGTGCCGCTGGACGACATCAGCTACACCAAGTGGAACTGCGATGCCGACAAGGCGAAGTTCGGCGAGCCGGGCCGCGGGCCCGCGGCCAAGGCGCAGGTGGGGCTCCTCAACACCATCCAGCGGGACTTCATCGCGCGGCACGAGGGCGCCCATCCGCTGCAGATGGTGCCCACGGAGTACGGGGACCTCACGGACACCGCGTACAAGCAGACGATGAGGGCCGAGCTCGACGGAGCCGTCGAGGTGATGTGGACGGGCACGGACGTGGTCCCGCCGGAGATCACCAACTCCCAGGCCGAGAAGGCCGCCGAGCTCTTCGGAAGGAAGGTGTTCGTCTGGGACAACTACCCGGTGAACGACTTCGCGCGCACGGCGGGACGGCTGCTTCTCGCGCCCTACGACAAGCGCGAGCCCGGTCTGTCCGGCCACCTCAGCGGCATCGTGTCCAACCCGATGAACCAGGAGGGGGCGAGCAAGCTCGCCGTCTTCACCATGAACGACTTCTCGTGGAACGACCGCGGGTACGAGCGGTCGCGGTCAGGGCGGCAGGCGGCGCTGTATCTCGCCGGGGGCGATGAGCGGGTCGCCGACGCGGTACGGACGTTCGTGGACCTCAACCACGCGGCGCCCACGTTCGGTGAGTCGAACTGGCAGCCGCAGTCCCCGGTACTCGGGGCGAAGCTGGACGCGTTCTGGAAACGGTACGAGAGCGATCCCACCGAAGCGGTACGGGCTCTGCGGCCCACGGCCCGGGAGATCGAGAAGGTCCCCGCGGTGCTGCGCGCCGGGGTGCCGGACGAGCGGTTCCTGCACGACGCGAAGCAGTGGCTGGACGCGACGGAACTGTGGGGTTCCGCGATGGGGCACGGCCTTGCGGCGCTCTCCTTCGCCCAGGAGGGGAACGACGCGGGGGCCGCGCGGGAGCGGGCCTCGATGGAGTCGTTGGTGAAGCGGGCCCGCGCGATCACGGTGGACCCGGCCGAGCATCATCAGCTGGGGCCGGTGAAGATCGCTGACCCTTACCTGGACGAGTTCGTCAAGGGCGTCCAGGACAGGACCTAGCCGCCGCAGAGCGGCACATCTCCCGCACACCCGTACCCCCGCAGCGCACGGGGAGCGGGTGTGCGGGCGCGACGCCGCGATGCCGGGGCACGGCCTACGACGCGAGGGCCCCGCATTGCGATATCTGATAACTGAGACGTCAGTCAGCATCACAATCCCGGAGATAGCCTGGACAAGGTGTGCCCCAGAAATTGCGCTCACCGCAATGCCCGGGTAGCGTGACCGCCCATGCAGCAAGACCCCGAGGTCGCGGACAGGGTCCGCAAGGTCATCGCCGACGCCGGAGTGACCCAGCGCGAATTCGCCCGCCGCATCGTGATGGACCCTTCCAAGCTCTCCCGTTCCCTCGGCGGCACCCGCCGCTTCACCGTCGCGGAACTCGCCCGCATCGCCGACACCGGCGGCGTCGACGCGGGCTGGCTCCTGGGCACCCAGCTCCCGGGCGCTCAGTCCGTCGCCTCCCCGGCCCGCCGGGAACGCACCGCCGCGGCCCCGGACGGCGGACGCCCCCTCCAGATCGTCCGCGAGACCGTCCGGCTCGTCGCCGAGCGCGGATTCCACGCCGTACGCGTGGCGGACATCGCCGAAGCCTGCGCCACCAGCACCGCCGCCATCCACTACCACTTCCCCGGCCGCGACGACCTCCTGGAGGCCGCCGTCCGCTGGTGCATGGACGAGGACACCGCACGGCGGGCCGCCCGCATCGCCGACGCGGCCGACGCCGCCGACGAGCTGCGCCAGCTGATCGAACTCCAGACGCCCCGCACCCCGCAGCAGCGCTGGCAGTGGAGCGTCTGGCTGGACCTGTGGGCGGAGGCCGCCCGTTCCACCGCCGTGGGTCGGCTGCACGCCGACTACTACCGGCAGTGGCGTTCGACGGTCGCCGACGTCATCCGGCGCGGCGTCGACCAGGGCGTGTTCCGCCTCGTCGACCCGCAGTCCGCCGCGCTCCGGCTCACCGCGCTGATCGACGGCCTCGCCACCCAGGTGCTCGCCTCCACCCCGGGAGACGACGGCACGACCCCCGACGACATGCACGAGGCGCTGCTCGTGTACGTGGACGCGACGCTCGCCGCGCCGAGACCCGCATAAGCACCGGCAGGGATCGGCAGCACCTCAGCAGTACCTCAGTCGTACTCAGCAGTACCTCAGTTGTTCTCCAACACCCCACACCGAGGGAGAGTTCACCATGCCCGTGAACCAAGACGTCATCATCACCGCCGCCCTCACCGGCGCGGGCGACACCGTACGCAAGAGCCCCCATGTCCCCGTCACCCCCGAGCAGATAGCCACCTCCGCCGTGGAGGCCGCCGAGGCCGGCGCCGCCGTCGTACACATCCACGTACGCGACCCCGAGACCGGCGACCCCTCGCGCGACCCCCGCCTGTACCGCGAGGTCGTCGAGCGCATCAAGGAGACCGGCACCGACGTCGTCATCAACCTCACCGCGGGCATGGGCGGCGACCTCGTCATCGACCCGGTCGAGCCGCTGAAGCAGCTCGGCGAGCTGCCCGGCACCGATCTCGTCGGCGGCCTGGACCGCCTCCCGCACGTCGAGGACCTGCTCCCCGACATCTGCACCCTCGACTGCGGCTCCCTCAACTTCGGCGACAACCTCTACATCTCCACCCCCGACATGCTCCGCCAGGGCGCCAAGCGCATCCAGGAGCTGGGCGTACGGCCCGAGTTGGAGATCTTCGACACCGGCCAGCTCTGGTTCGCCAAGCAGCTTCTCGCCGAAGGGCTGCTCGACAACCCCACCGTCTTCCAGCTCTGCATGGGCATCCCGTGGGGCGCCCCCGCCGACCCGGGCGTCCTCCAGGCCATGGTCAACATGCTTCCCGAGGGCGCCCAGTGGGCCAGCTTCGCGCTCGGCCGCATGCAGATGCCGTGGGTCGCCCAGTCCATCCTGCTCGGCGGTCAGGTCCGCGTGGGCCTGGAGGACAACCTCTACCTCGGCAAGGGAAACAAGGTCAGCAACGCCCAACTCGTCGAGCGGGCCGTGCAGATCACCGAGAACCTCGGCTCGCGCGTCGCCACGCCGGACGAGGCGCGCCAGAAGCTCGGCCTCAAGCGGTAGCGCTTCGCTGGATTGCGCGGATACCCGGCTGCGGGCCGGTCGTGGCTGGTCGCGCAGTTCCCCGCGCCCCTTCGGGGCACGACCCCGCTCAGCAGTGCCGCGCAGCAACGAAAGGACCCCACCAGCATGACCACGACCACCCCTGAAGAAGTCCGCCGGGTCGCCTGTATAGGTGCCGGTGTCATCGGTGGCGGCTGGGTCGCCCACTTTCTGGCCCGTGGCTACGACGTCACCGCCTGGGACCCGGCCCCCGACGCCGAGCAGAAGCTGCGCCGCCTGGTCGGCGCCGCCTGGCCCGCGCTGACCCGGCTCGGCCTCGCCGAAGGCGCTTCCCCGGACCGCCTCACCGTCACGGCCACCCTCGAAGAGGCCGTCGCCGACGCCCAGTTCGTGCAGGAGAGCGCCCCCGAGAAGCTGGAGCTGAAGCGCGACCTGCTGGCCCAGCTGGATGCCGCCGCGCCCGCCGGAGTCGTCATCGCCTCCTCCACCTCCGGCTACCCCATGACCGACATGCAGACCACGGCCGCCGACCCGAGCCGCCTCGTCGTCGGCCACCCCTTCAACCCGCCCTACCTGATCCCGCTGGTCGAGGTGGTCGGCGGTGACAAGACCGCGCCGCACGCGGTGACGTGGGCGTCCCGCTTCTACGAGGTCGCGGGCAAGTCCGTGATCACCATGACGAGCGAGGTGCCCGGCTTCATAGCCAACCGCCTCCAGGAAGCCCTGTGGCGCGAGGCCCTGCACATGGTCGCCAACGGCGAGGCCACGGTGAAGGAGATCGACGACTCGATCACCGAAGGCCCCGGCCTGCGCTGGGCGTTCATGGGCCCCATGCTCACCTTCGCGCTCGCGGGCGGTGAGGGCGGCATGGCCCATATGCTCGACCACTTCGGCCCGTCCCTGAAGTCACCGTGGACGCGCCTCGAAGCACCGGAGCTGGACAAGGAGTTGTACGACGCGGTGGTCGCCGGATGCGACGACGCGGCGGACGGGCGGACCATCGCCGACCTCGTCGCCGAGCGTGACCAGGGAGTCATCGACGTACTGCGGGCGACGGGACGCCTGCCGCAGCAGCGTGCGGCACAGGAGGACACCAAGTGACCGAGTCCCTGCCCCACGAGCCCCTTCCTCTCCTGCGCCGGACCGTACGGCCCGAGTGGATCGACTACAACGGCCACATGAGCGAGGCGTTCTACGTCCTCGTCTTCGGCTACGCCACCGACGCCATGATGATCGAGACCGGCCTGCACGCGGGCTACCGCGAGTCGACCGGCTGCTCCCTCTACACGGTCGAGGCGCACATCCGCTATCTCGACGACGTCGCGGAGGGCGCCCACCTCGCCGTCCGCACCCGCATCCTGGGCGCGGACGCCAAGAAGGCCCGCTTCACCCACGAGCTGTACGTGGTCGGGGAGGCCGACGCGGACATCGCCCAGGACGCCACCCCCGCGGCGACGACGGAACTCCTGGCCATCCACGTCGACCAGAACGCGGGGCGCTCGGCCCCCTTCCCGGACGCGATCCGCGAACACCTGACATCCCTCGCGGAACCGGCCCCGGAGTGGGCGGGCCGTGCCATCGGCCCCGTGCCCCGCAGGCCGTAGCCGCAGGTCCGCTCAGCTGTCGCAGCCGACGCCGTCCCCGTCACGGTCGAGGTGGGGTCCGTAGCCGGGTTCGCCACGGTGGACGGGCGCGGCTCCCGCGGCGCGGGCCTCGGTGCAGTTCCCGTAGGCGACGCTGCCGCCTCCGCCGGTGCCTGAGTCGTCGTCGCCCGAGCCGGAACCGGCCGCTTCCGGCTGGGCGGTCACGGTGGCCTTCACCGTCTTCGTGGCCTTGACGGTCTTGGTGACGGTGGGGGCGGGTTCCGGCTTCGCCGTCTCGGTCGCTGTCGCGGTCGCAGTCGCCGTGACGGTCGGCGTCGGCCCCGTGTCTTTGGCGGCGGCCTTTGCCTTGGTGCTGCCGTCGTCACCGAGACCGGCCCCGAGGCCGATGCAGAAGGTGAGGACGAGGGCGGGGAGCACGAAGCGCTTGCGTGCCCACTTGGGTGCGGGTCTCGGTGCCGACGGCGGTGCGGGATACGGATTGGCCATGGTGCCCCCCTTGGTGCGGAAAGGGGCATGACGCTAGTCCTGCGATGTCCGCATGTGAAGGGACTTGGTGTGAGTGGTGATGCTTCCGTGACAACAGGGCTTCCGAGACCAACAGGGCGGGCTAGCGCTCCAGTTCCTTGTGCGCCGTCTCGGGAAGCCGGAGATACACCACCGATGACGCGAGGCAGAGCACGGCCACGTACCAGGGGAACAGGCCGGGTTCGCCGAGCTCCTTGAACAGGGTGCCCATGTACGGGGCCGTGCCGCCGAACAGGGCGACGGTGAGGGAGTAGGGGAAGCCGATCCCCGCGGCGCGGACGTGAGCGGGGAACACCTCCGCGTTCACGGCTGCCGAGATGGACGTGAAGCCGGTGAGCAGCACCATGCCCGCGCACTGCACCATGAGCAGCGAACCGAACGAGCCGTCCAGGGAGCGCAGCAGCGGCACGCTCAGGACGGCGAAGCCGATCCCGAAGAAGAGCAGCAGCGGCCTGCGGCCGAAGCGGTCGGAGAGCAGTCCGCCGACCGGTTGGAGCAGTGCGAAGAACGCCAGTGAGAGCGTGCCGGACAGCAGCGCCTGGCTCTTGCTGATGTCGGTGTTCAACTCGGCGTACGTCGGGAGGTACGACGTCCACGTGTAGTACGCGATCGTGCCGCCGGCCGTGATGCCGCAGATCAGCAGCGACTGGCGCGGATACGTTTGCAGGGCGTCGAACAGGCCGGGGCGTTCGGATGCGTCCCGCGGTGCCTGACGGGTCTCGTACGCGCCCTGCCTGATCCAGAAGCCGACCAGGCTCAGCACCGCGCCGATGACGAACGGCAGCCGCCAGCCCCACCCGTCCATCTGCCCCTCGGAGAGCACGCCGACGAGCAGCGCCGCGACACCGGACGCGGCCAGCTGGCCCGCGCTCGTCGACACGTACTGGAAGCTGGAGAAGAGGCCGCGCCGACCGGGGCCCGCGGACTCGACGAGGAAGGTCGTCGACGCCGCGAACTCGCCCCCCACGGAGAGGCCCTGGAGCAGCCGGGCCAGGACCAGGATCACCGGGGCGAGCACCCCGACGGACGCGTAGGTCGGCGTCAGGCCGACCAGCAGGCTGCTGGCGCCCATCAGCAGGATCGTGACCGTCAGCGCGGCGCGCCTGCCGCGCCGGTCGGCGACCGCACCCATGAGCAGGCCACCGACGGGACGCATGAAGAAGCCGACGGCGAAGACGGCGAACGTGGAGAGCAGCGGTACGAGAGAATTGCCCGAGCTCTTGGGGAAGACCTGATCGGCGATGTACGTGGCGAGGAACGTGTACGCGTACCAGTCGTACCACTCCACGGCGTTGCCCACCGACGCGGCGAGCAGCTGCCGTATGGGGCGGCGGGGCTGAGCGGGGCGCGTTTCGGGCACGGGTGCGTGCCGGTGTCGCTGTGTCATGATCGCGACCATCCCCCGCCCCGCCCCGTCGCACACGTCCGGTGTGCCGAGAGGGTGTGCGGGTCAGCCGGTCGTCGGCCGGTACGAGTAGACCGATGTCGTCACCAGGCACGGCACCGGCGGTACGACCTGGACGCGCAGCGTGCGGCGAGCGGAGTCGTAGTCGACGCCCTCCGTCTCGAACGTGCCGCGGCACAGGCTCCGTTGGGGAACGGCGAACAGGCTCGTGACCTTGCCCGTCACGGGCTTCCCGTCGAGCGCGTGCTCCAGGTCCACCTGGAGGACGGGCCGGTCTTCGGGCCACAGCTCCTTCGACGCGTCGTTGGACGCGCACACGAGGCGGGTGCCGGAGACGAAGTCGCACCCCTGGATGTCACGGACCGGCTTGTCGAGCGAGATCTGTCCGGCCTGGGGGAGCGCACCGCCGGTGGGCGGGGTCGAGGGGTTGAGGAGCGGGGCGGGGAAGACCTGGAGACGGTTCTGGTCGCCCCACTCGCCCGAGACCAGCCACTGGTCGCCGGGCGCGACGGCCGCGAAGGAGTTGTTGAGCTTCTCGCCCGCGTCGAGCCGGTGCTCGTAGAGGTAGCGCTTCCCGCCGGGCGTCGTGACGGCGAACATCTTCGACTTCGCGTCGTCGCCGCCCTGATAGGCGTCGACGGTGTGGCCGGCGGCTATGTCCGGGTCGCCGACGTGGCTCCAGCCCTTGGCCCGCAGGTCGAGCGGGATCGAGCCGAGGCCCCGGTAGAGGAGGCTGCCGTCGGCGCGGCTCGCCAGGCCCTGGCTGCCGGTGAGCGAGTTGACGGAGGAGACGCCGGACTCCTGCCAGCCGCCGGGGGATCTCGGGGCCGTGTCGGCCGATGCCGGGGAGCCGGTCGCCATCGCCAGCGCGAGGGCGCCGAGCAGGGCGGCGGATGCCTTCGCGGACGTCTTGAGAGGTGTCATCGGTGCGCTGCCTCCGTGGGGGGTCGATCGCTGCCGGGCAATCGTACGTAACGTGACCTCTGTCGACGGGTGAGTTCTGACAGGTCGACAGGTGTTCCGGCGGCGGCTGCGACGTCCGGCGGCGGCTGTTACGACAGAAGGTGGTTGAGACGTGAAGCTGGTCATTCTCGGGGGCGGCGGGTTCCGCGTCCCGCTCGTGTACGGCGCGCTCCTCGGCGACCATGCCGAAGGCCGGGTCACGGAGGTCGTGCTGCACGACCTGGACGCGGTGCGCCTTGGCGCAGTCGCCCGGGTCCTTGCCGACCAGGCGGCCGGGGTGCCGGAGGCTCCCGCCGTCACGGTCACCACCGACCTCGACGAGGCCTTGCGGGGTGCCGACTTCGTCTTCTCGGCGATCCGGGTGGGGGGCCTGGAGGGACGGGCGGCCGACGAGCGGGTGGCGCTCGCCGAGGGTGTCCTGGGCCAGGAGACCGTGGGCGCGGGCGGCATCGCGTACGGCCTGCGGACCGTGCCCGTCGCCGTCGACATCGCACGCCGCGTACGGCGGCTCGCCCCCGACGCCTGGGTCATCAACTTCACCAACCCCGCGGGCCTGGTCACCGAGGCGATGTCCCGGCACATCGGCGACCGCGTCATCGGCATCTGCGACTCACCGGTGGGACTGGGGCGCCGGGTGGCGAGCTTGCTGGGCGGCAACCCCGACGAGGCGTTCATCGACTACGTCGGACTCAACCACCTGGGCTGGCTGCGCGGACTGCGGATCGCGGGGCGCGACGAACTGCCGCGGCTCCTCGGTGACGCGCGGATGCTGGCTTCCTTCGAGGAGGGGCGGCTGTTCGGCGCGGAGTGGCTCCAGTCGCTGGGGGCCATCCCGAACGAGTACTTGCACTACTACTACTTCAACCGCGAGGCGGTCCGCGCCTACCAGGAGGCGGAGCAGACGAGGGGGGCGTTCCTGCTCGGCCAACAAGCCCGTTTCTACGAGGAGGCGGGCCGGGGAGGCGATGGCTCACTGTCGGCGTTGAAGGCATGGGACGCCACACGTGCGGAGCGCGAGGCCACGTACATGGCCGAGAGCCGGGAGGTGGCGGGCGTCGGGGAGCGTGCGGCCGAGGACCTCGAATCCGGTGGCTACGAGAAGGTCGCCCTCGCCCTGATGCGGGCGATCGCGCGGGACGAGCGGGCGACGCTGATCCTCAACGTGCGCAACCGCACGACCCTTTCGGTGCTGGACGCTGACGCGGTGATCGAGGTCCCGTGCTCGGTCGACGCCAACGGCGCGCATCCCATGACCGTCGACCCGCTGCCGGGTCACGCGACGGGGCTTGTGTGCGCGGTCAAAGCGGTGGAGCGAGAGATCCTGTCGGCGGCCGAGAGCGGCTCACGCGCCACGGCGGTGAAGGCTTTCGCGCTGCATCCGCTGGTGGATTCCGTGGCGGTGGCGCGGAGGTTGATGGAGGGGTACGGGGTGGTGCATCCGGGCCTGGGCTACCTGCGGTGAACGGGGGAGGGGGAGCGGTTCCGGCTCTCCGCGCTCGCCACCCCTCCACCACCGCCGGTGGGGGCCAGGCGCCCCCACCGGCGGTGCTCACACCACACAGAACTCATTGCCCTCAGGATCCGCCATCTCCACATGATCCGGCTTCCCCTGCATCTGGTGCTCCCGGACCACCGTCGCCCCGGCGGCAGTCAACTTCTCCACCGCCGCGACGACCCGCGGCCACCGCACATCCCAGGGGGTCTCACGGCCGCCGCCCACCCGCACATCCAGGTGCAGGCGGTTCTTGGCGACCTTCGACTCCGGGACCTTGAGGAAGGAGAGGGTGGGCGCCATGCCGTCCGGGTCCGACAGGTAGGCACCGTCGTCCCACTCCTCCTCGGGGACGCCATGGTGCCTGAACCACGCTTCCCAGCTGTCGAAGCCGGGCGGCGGCGGCGTCGGCACATAACCGAGTGCCAGCGCCCAGAACTTGGCCAGCTCTCCCGGCTGCGCGCAGTCGATGGTGACGGTCCAGTGGATGGCCATGGCTGCTCTCCCTCTCCTGCGCGGAGTCTTCGCGCTTCCTCGCGGGACGTGATGGAACGTGATGGAACGTGATGGAGCGAGCGTGCCATGAGGTAGGGCTGAGATGATCACTGGATGAGTCCCGTCATCTCCATCGGATCCGCCGCCGCCCGCCCCTGCACACTGGTCGTGTGCCGGGGCTGTTGCTGCGGCAACGCGCGCAAGCACCCGGGCACGGACCACGACTGGCAACTGGCACGGATGCGGGCCGCAGCCGCGGAGTCGTCGGGGCGGTTCGCGGTGCGTACGAGCGAGTGCCTCGGACCGTGCGGGCAGGCGAACATCGTCGTCGTGCAGCCCTCGCGGGAAGGGCGCCGGCGAGGCGGCCGAGCGGTCTGGATCGGCTTCGCCATGGACGACGACTCGATCGACGAGATAATCGCGTGGGCCGAGGCGGGCGGACCGGGGATGGCGGCACCGTCGGCGGCACTGACTCTGCAGGTGGTGGACCCCCGGCAGACCTGACGGTCAGGCCGAGGCCTTCGAACCTTCGAGGACCTTGTCGACAAAGCCATGCAGGTTCGCCACGGTGCGGGCGTGCTGCGCCTCCAGCGTGAGGGTCTCCTCGAAGCGGCGGGCGAGCGCCGTGGTCTTCTTGCCGCGCACGTAGAGGGAGCAGGCGAGGTCCGCGCAGATGTAGATGCCGACCGAGTTGCCCTGCCGGCCCGCGGGGCCGGAGAGGGGAGCCACGAGTAGCGTGATGCCCGAACCGGACTGCGGGGTCACGCAGACCGAGCAGATGCTGGACTTGAACAGGCTCTTGCGCGCGCCGGTCGAGGCGCGCAGCGCGATGCCCACGTACTCGCCGTCCCGCTCCGTCACGATGTACCCCCGGTCCGGGGCCTTGGGGTCCCGCCACCCGAGGAAGTCCAGGTCGGACCAGGGGATCTCCGGGAAGCCCGAGGGGAGCGTGAGTCTGCGGGCTTCGCCCTTGGAGCAGTTGACGAAGGCCGCGCGAATCTCTTTCTCGCCGATAGGTTCCATGATCCGGAATCTACCAACGAGGCCGTCACGTCGTCCTCTCCTTTTCTCCGCAGGCCGCGAAACCCCTTTGACCAGGGCCTTCCTCACTCACGCACCCGATCTCCCCGGGCATTCACCTCCCTCTGCCCGAGACCGGAATGCCATCCCCCTCACGCCCCCACCTCAATCACCACCTTGCCCCGCGCGTGCCCGCCCTCCACCGCACGAAGCGCCTCACCGGCCCGCTCCAGCGGATACGTCACCGTCACCTGCGGGCGCAGTACCCCGTCGACGGCAAGCCGCGCCACCGCGTCCAGGACCTCGCTGGTCCGGGCCCGGGCTACCGCCGCCCCGCCCAGCTCACCGACCGTCTCCTTGGCCGCGGCCGTGATCAGCTTGCCCTCGCGGCCAGGGAGCGGCAGCAGGGACGCCACCGCCGCGAGATCCTCCCCGCCCACCAGATCGAAGACCGCGTCGACGCGCCCGCCCGGCGCGGCCTTCCGCACCCGGTCCGCCAGGTCGGGCCCCGGCGCCACATGCACCGCCCCCAGGGATTCGACGAAGTCCTTCTTGCCCGCGCTCGCCGTGCCCACGACACGGATGCCGAGGTGCCGCGCCAGCTGCGCCGCGGCCACGCCCACCCCGCCGCCGGCCCCGGTGATCAGGAGCGTCGCCCCGGCGGGCAGATCCAGCTGACGCACCCCGTCGTACGCCGTCGCCACGGCGACCGGCAGCGCGGCGGCTTCCGCGAAGGTCAGGCCCGCGGGCTTGTGCGCGGCGAGAGACGCGGGAAGAAGGGTGTACTCGGCGTAGCCACCGGTGTCGGGGTTGCCGAAGACCGCGTCGCCGACCGCGAACCCCTCGACGCCCGCGCCGACCGCTTCGACCACGCCGGCGACCTCGCTCCCCAGCACCTCGGGGAACTCGGCGGGCGGCGCCCCCGGCCGCCGCTTGCCCGCCCGCAGCTTCCAGTCGACCGGGTTGACCCCCGCCGCCCGCACCGCGACCAGGAGCTGCCCCGGGCCGGGCTCCGGTGGGTCCTGGTCGACGAAGGTTTCCACTTCGGGGCCGCCGAACCGGGTGAACGCGTACGCCTTGGACATGTGCTTCCTCGCTTCGTGCCGTGACGTGGGTGTCCCCATGGACGACTGACGTGATCGCTCCTCTATTCCCCCCTCGACGTGGCGTTCACGAGGCCGCGATGACCGCCGCAGGTCGCCATGGCCGCCGTGGATGAGAGCACCGCAGTCACACGCGGCCACCGCCGCCGCCATCGCAAAACTGAACGACCCGCAAAGTTTTGCCGACGCGAGCCTTGACCTTGCGTGTTCAACCAATCAAGACTCAGGCCCCACAACACCGCACTGGCGCGGATGACGCATTCAGCTCTTGGCGTCGTCGACCCAGTTCGGCATGCCCAGAGCCGCGTTCGGAGGCCGTTTCGCCATGCCTGCCACCACACGTCGTGAACTTATGAAGCAATGGGGCGGCACCGCGGCCGCCTTCGCCTTCGTGGCCGCCGCCGGCCCGCTCGCCGCGGCGACGCCCGCCGCGGCCACCGCCGCCCAAGGCACCCGCACCGAACCCGCCGCCTCCCCGGGCGCTGCCGCCGCCACGCGCCGCGTCCGGGGGCTCATCGCCCGCCTCAACCTCGACGAGAAGATCAGCCTCGTCCACGGCGCGACCGACCCACGAAGGCTGGGTCAGGCCGGATACCTGCCGGGCATCGCGCGCCTCGGCATACCGGAGCTGCGCCTGAGTGACGGTCCCGCGGGCGTGAACGTCACCAAGTCCGCGACCGGCCTCCCGCCGGTCGCCACGCTCGGCTCCTCCTTCAACCTCGAACTCGCCCGCGAGTACGGCGAGGTCATGGGCCGCGAGGGCCGCACCCTCGACATGGACGTGCTGCTCGCCCCGCAGATCGAGCTCTCCCGCACGCCCTACTTCAGCCGCAACAAGGACCAGTCCGGCGAGGACCCCTACCTCAACGGCCTGATCGGCGCCGCTCAGGTCGAGGGCGTCCAGGCGCAGGGCATGCTCGCCCAGGCCAAGCACTTCCTCGCCAACAACCAGCGCCTGCACGAGTTCGACCGCGAGAAGCCGGGGAACTCCTACGACTTCGTCGTCGACGACCGCACTCTGCACGAGTTGTACCTGCCCGCCTTCGAGGCCGTCGTCCGCGCCGGTGTCTCCTCGGTCATGTCGGCGTACAACCACCTCAACGGCGAGTGGAACTCCGAGCAGCGCACCACCCTCACCGACATCCTCCGCGGCGAACTCGGCTTCAAGGGCTTCGTCACCTCCGACTGGGGCGCCACCCACTCCACGGCCGCGCTCGAAGCGGGCCAGGACATGCAGATGTGGGACGGCTCCTTCTACGGCGAGCCCCTGAAGAAGGCCATCAAGGACGGTTCCGTCCCGGAAGCCGCCCTGGACACCGCCGTCTCCCGCATCCTCGGCCAGTACGACGCCTTCGGCATGCTCGACGGCAGCCGCGTCCCCGCCCGCAAGCGGATCGACGTCGAGGCCGGCGCCCGCGTCGCCCGCGAAGTCGCCACCCAGGGCGCGGTGTTGCTCGCCAACGACAAGGACAGGGGCGGTGGCCTGCCGCTGTCGCGTGCCGCCCTGCGCGACCTCGCCCTCATCGGCCCGACCGCGGGCCAGCTCGCCACATCGGTGTCCGGCGAGCGCGCGTACGGCTTCGAGGAGCGCCTGGTCAGCCCGCTCGACGCGCTGCGCCGCAGCACCAAGCGGAAGATCGCCTACGAGGTCGGCGTCGACCTCACGGGCACGGCCGTCCCCGCGTCGGCGTTTCCCGAGGGACTGACGCGGAAAGGCGGCGGCAAGGACAAGACCGTCGACTTCGTCGGCGACATGGCGCTCCCCGTCGGTACGACGGCCGAGTGGACCGGCACCTTCGTGCCGCCCACCACCGGCGAGTACGCGCTCAAGATCCAGGGCTGGGGCGCGGGCCTCTCGCTCAGCCTCGACGGCAAGGAGCTGACGACCGCGGCGGGCGCCCGCGACAGCTTCGCGCGCAAGTGGTCCTCGATCGTCCCCACCACGGACGGCCTCGACAACGGCCAGGCCGACCCCGTCCAGCTCACCGGCGGCAAGCCCTACCAGGTCGCCGTCAAGGCCACCGGCTGGGCCGCGACCATCGCCGAACGAGGCCCGGTCCAGGTGCGGTTCGCCTGGGTGACCCCCGAGCGGCGCACCGCCTCCATCGCCGCCGCGGCGAAGCTGGCCCGGCGCGTCCACACCCCGGTCGTCTTCGCCTTCAACGGCTCGGGCGGATCGGTGGGCGGCAGCGGCGACTTCACCACGCTGACGCTCCCGGCCCACCAGGACGAGCTGATCACGGCGGTCGCCAGGGCCAACCCGCGTACGGTCGTCGTCCTCACCACCGGCTGCCCGGCGACGATGCCCTGGCGCCGCGAGGTCGGCACGATCCTGCACACCGGTTACGTCGGCCAGGAGGGCGGCTGGTCCACCGCCGACCTCCTCACCGGCCGCGCGAACCCGGGCGGCAAGACCACCGTGACCTGGCCGAAGAAGGACACGGACCACCCCACGCTGGACCCGGCCCACCCCGAGCGCTACTACGGCGTCGACGGAGTGGTCACGTACAGCGAGGGCATCTTCACCGGCTACCGCGGCTTCGACAAGGCGGGCATCGAGCCGCTCTTCCCCTTCGGGCACGGCCTGTCCTACACGGAGTTCGGCTACCGCGACCTGTCCGTACGCAGGGCGGGCCAGGGTTACGAGGTGTCGTTCACGGTGACCAACCGTGGGCGGCGCTCGGGCGCGGAGGTCCCGCAGGTGTACGTGGGCGCACCCCGCGGCGCCGATGTCGAGATGGCCGTCAAGACGCTGGCCGGCTTCGACCGCGTCGAGCTGCGCGCGGGGGAGTCGCGCCGGGTCAGGCTGCGGGTCGCCGAGCGGCAGCTGTCGTACTGGGACACGGGGCGTGGACGCTGGACGCGCCCCGAGGGACGGCGCGCGGTGTACGTCGGGTCGTCGTCGCGCGACATCCGGCTGACGGGGGTGGCGCGCTAGGGGGCGGCAGGGGCCCCCGTCACTTCCGTGCGTGTCGCGACGGCATGGAGCGCTGAGCATCCGGCTCACCCAAGCCCTCGCCGTCCACGGCAAGGGCTTGGGTGAGCCGGTCCAGGTACGCCCGGTACAGCTCGACGAAGTCCAGGCGCCCTTCGGCGATCGCCCACTGCACCTGGAGCCCGTCGGACACGGCGAGGATCTCGCGCGCGACGCCCTCCGGGTCGACTTCCGGCTTCAACTGCCCCGCGTCGACCGCGCGTTGCAGCCCAGCGGCGAGGGAGCGCGCGACACGCTCGTACCGCTCGGCGAAGTAGGCGTGGGCCGGGTGCGAGGGATCACCCGCCTCCGCCGACAGCTTGGTGTGGAGCTGGATGAGCCCCGGCTGGGTGAGGTTGTACGCCGCCAGCGCGAGCACCTCCCGGAACAGCGCGCGTACGTCGTCACCGCCGGCGTCGGGGCCGAGCCGTCCGAAGGTACGGACCGTGCGCTCCTCGCGCGCTTCGAGCACCGCCATCAAAAGACGCTGCTTCGACCCGAAGTGGTGGGTGATGACGGTCGCGGACGTACCCGCTTCCGTCGCGATCTTCGCCAGGGAGGAGTTCAGATAGCCCGCCTTGGCGAAGAGCGCGAGAGCCGCGTCGATGATGGCCGCTCTGCGGGGGTCGGCGGCGGCGTACTGCCCGGTCGGGCGGTGACGGGAGGTGTGCTGCTCCATGGGGGCAGATTACGTTCCCCGCGCGCCCGTGCCCCGGCCCCGAGGACTCCGGCCCCTACTTCAGCCCGCGGTACAGCGCCCCCACCAGATGCACGCTCCGTAGATCCTCTCCCGAGGTCCCGCCACCCATCCGGTTCATCACGTACGCGTACGAGACCCGGTTCTCGGGATCGGCGAACGCGTAGGACCCGCCCGCGCCCCCGTGTCCCACCGCCCGTGGATTGGGGCCCGCCTGCCCGTACCGGTTCAGCATGTAGCCGAGCCCCCAGTCCCACTTCTCACCCCACGCCGTGCCCGCCGCGAGCACCAGGTCCGGCTCGTCGGGCTCGCCCTGCCGGGTCCGGAGCCGTTCGAGTGCAGCGGGGCTCAGCAGCTCGCCGCATCCAAGTGCCGCGTACACCGTCGCGAGTCCCCGCGCGGAAGCGTGCCCGTTCGCCGCGGGGATCTCGGAGGATCGGTAGGCCGCGCTGTTCACGTTGCCGACGGGCAGGTACCGCAGGGCGAGGGTGACGACGGCCATCGGGTGGGCGTCGATCGAGGACACCGGCGGCGCGGGCGGCGGTTCGGAGCCGAGCGCGCTGCGCGGGCCGTCCGCAGCGAGCGGCCTCGCCATGTTCGCGCACCGGCCGTGCTCACTGACCGGAGTGCCCACGTACACGTCCGCGCCCAGCGGTCCCGTGATCTCGCTCCGCAGGAACGTGCCGAGCGAGACCCCGGTGATCCGCCGGACCACCTCACCGACCAGATAGCCGAAGCTCAGCGCGTGGTACCCCTGCGCCGAGCCGGGTTTCCACCACGGCGGTGTCGCGGCCAGCGCCCCGCACACCTTCTCCCAGTCGTAGAGATCGTCCGACGTCATGGGCTCGCGCGGCGCGACCACCCCGGAGCGGTGGCTCAGCAGCCAGCGCACCGGGATGTCGGCCTTGCCCTCCTGGGCGAACTCCGGCCAGTACCGGGCGACGGGCGCGTCCAGGTCGAGCTCGCCCCGGTCGGCCAGCAGATGCGCACTCAGTGCGGTCATCCCCTTGGTCGTGGAGTACACGTTCACCAGCGAATCGCGCTCCCACGCGCGCGTGCCCGTCTTGTCCGCGTCACCGCCCCACAGATCGACGACGAACTCACCGTCGACGGTGGCCGCGACGGACGCCCCGAGGTCACCGCGCTCGACGAAGTTGCGCTCGAACTCCTCGCGTACGCCCTCGAATCCGGGGGCGCAGGTGCCATGGATGCGTACGGTCATGACTCTCCTCGATCGCTGGGACGCCGGCCGCCACATCCTCGCGCATGGTTGCCCACGGCACCTAGAGTGCGGCGACATGCGGTGGCGGAGGAGCGGCAGAAGAGCGGCGGCAGAGGAGAAAAAGAAGAGGCAAGGAGGTGTTCGCACTCCTTGCCACTCTTAATTTATAGCGCAGTGGGGGGCTTGCGGCAAGGCCCCGGTGGTGCCTCACAATCGCAGGCCTACCCCCTGGACCTGCGAAAACGGGAGACTCACCAAGTGCCTGCGTTGCTGTCCGCGTTCGACCTTCCTGCCCGCCTCGCCGCCAAGGCCGACCCGGCGCTGATCGCCCGGGACGAGGAGCACTTCGCGTCCGTCGCACAGACCCTCGAGCAGACCGTCGCCGAAGTGTCCGACCGCCTCGACGCCCAGCGCAGGGCGCCCGGCGGCATCGGCAGGGAGGCGATGGACCGGGACCTGGAGATCCACCGCCTGTCCGGTCGTCTGCGCACCCTGAGCCGCTTCGGTCTCGACCTGTGCCTCGGACACATCGTGACCGCGGACGACCCCGAGCCCGTGTACATCGGCCGGCTCGGCCTCACCGACAGCGAGGGGCGCAGGCTGCTCCTCGACTGGCGTGCCCCCGCGGCCGAGCCGTTCTTCGCGGCGACCCACGCCGACCCGATGGGTCTGGCGAGCCGCCGCAGATACCGCTGGACCGACGGCCGGATCAGCGATTACTGGGACGAGGTGTTCACCGCCGACGGGCTCGAAGGGCATGCGGCCCTCGACGACCAGTCCGCGTTCATCGCCAGCCTGGGCGGCAACCGTTCGTCCCGGATGCGCGACGTGCTCGCCACCATCCAGTCCGACCAGGACGCCATCATCCGGGCGGGTTCCCGCGGTGCTCTCGTCGTCGACGGCGGTCCGGGCACCGGCAAGACCGTCGTCGCCCTGCACCGTTCCGCCTACCTCCTCTACTCCGACCCCCGTGTCGGCCACAGCCGGGGAGGCGTGCTGTTCGTCGGCCCGCACCGGCCCTACCTGAACTACGTCGCCGACGTCCTGCCCAGCCTCGGCGAGGAGGGCGTGCAGACCTGCGTCCTGCAGGACCTCGTCGCCGAAGGGGCCACCGCGAAGGCCGAGAGCGACCCCGAGGTGGCCCGCCTGAAGTCGTCCGCGGACATGGTGAAGGCGATCGAGACGGCCGTCAGGTTCTACGAGGAGCCGCCCACCAAGGGGATGACGGTCTCGACCGACTGGGCCGACGTCTGGCTGAGCGCCGACGACTGGGCCGAGGCGTTCGACGCGGCGGGACACGGCACCCCGCACAACGAGGCGCGCGAGCAGATCTGGGAGGAGCTCGTCGCGATCCTGCTCGACAAGGTCGACGGAGACGTTCCCGGCGAGCTCTTCGAGCGGTCGCTGCGGCACGACGAGGAGCTGGTCACCACCCTGCACCGCGCGTGGCCGCTGCTCGAGGCGGCCGACCTCGTCTCAGACCTGTGGTCGGTGAGGGCCTACCTGAAGATGTGCGCGCCCTGGCTCACCCCGGACGAGGTGCGGACGCTGGGGCGCAAGGCGGCACCCCAGGCCTGGACGCTGTCCGACCTGCCGCTCCTGGACGCGGCACGCCTGCGGCTCGGTGACCCGGAGGCGGCCCGGCAGAAGCGCCGGCACGAGGCCGTCCTCGCCGCCCAGCGCGAGCAGATGGCGCAGGTCGTCGACAACCTGATCGACGCCGCGTCCGCCTCGGGCGCCGACGGGGACGACGGTGAAGGTCTGGTGAGGATGTTGCGCGGCCAGGACGCCCAGGTCAGCCTGGTCGACGAGTCCGAACTGCCGCCCGCCGACCCGGACCGTCTCGCGGGACCGTTCGCGCACGTCGTGGTGGACGAGGCCCAGGAACTGACCGACGCGGAGTGGCAGATGCTGCTGCTGCGCTGCCCGTCCCGGAGCTTCACCATCGTCGGCGACCGCGCACAGGCGCGGCACGGGTTCACGGAGTCGTGGCAGGAACGCCTGGAGCGGATCGGACTCGACCGGATCGAGATGGCCTCCCTGAGCGTCAACTACCGGACACCGCAGGAGGTCATGACGGAGGCCGAGCCGGTCATCCGGGCCGCGCTCCCGGACGCCAATGTGCCGACCTCCGTCCGCAGCAGCGGTATCCCCGTCGTGCGCGGCTCTGTGGCAGAGCTGGACTCGGTCCTCGAAGACTGGCTCGCCGCCCACGCCGAAGGGATCGCCTGTGTCATCGGCGATCCCGCCTTCCGGGAGACGTCCCGCGTCCGGTCACTGACCCCGGAGCTGGCGAAGGGACTCGAGTTCGACCTGGTCGCGCTCGTCGACCCGGAGAACTTCGGCGAGGGCATCGAAGGCGCTGTCGACCGCTATGTCGCGATGACGCGAGCGACGCAGCAACTCGTCGTCCTCACGAGCTGACCGAGCTGGCCGAGCTGGCCGAGCTGGCCGAGCTGACCGAGCTGGCCGAGCTGGCCGAGCTGGCCGAGCTGACCGAGCTGACCGAGCCGAAGCGTTCGGGCTCGAGCCCGCCCACCAAGGGTTGGACTTCTCTTCACATCCAGGTCACGGCCCCTTCCCTGACCCTTGCTCCCCTTGCAACACTTCACCCGCTCACGTCCCCCACACCCCACACCACGAGGTCGAGTCCACTCATGCCAGAACTCAATCGGCGCCGGTTCATGCAACTCGCCGGTGGCACCGCGGCATACGCGTCGCTCTCGCAGAGCATCGCCCGCGCCGCCGCTCTGCCCGCCCAGCGCCGCTCCGGCTCCATCGAGGATGTCGAGCACGTCATCGTCCTGATGCAGGAGAATCGGTCCTTCGACCACTATTTCGGCACGATGAAGGGCGTACGCGGCTTCGGCGACCCGCGCCCCGTGACCCTGCCCAGCGGTAAACCCGTATGGAACCAGTCGGGCGGCGGCAAGGAAGTGCTGCCCTTCCACCCGGACGCCGAGGACCTCGGCATGCAGTTCATCGCGGGCCTCGACCACGACTGGGCGGGCGGCCACAGCGCCTTCGGCAACGGCAGGTACGACAACTGGATCGCCGCCAAGTCCGAGCGGACGATGGCGTACCTGACGCGCGACGACATACCGTTCCACTACGCCCTCGCCGACGCGTTCACCGTCTGCGACGACTACCACTGCTCGTTCATGGGCGCCACCGACCCCAACCGCTACTACATGCTGACGGGGCACGTCGGCAACGACGGCAAGGGCGGCGGCCCGATCCTCGGCAACCAGGAGGCGGGCTACGACTGGACGACGTACGCCGAGCGCCTGGAGCAGGCCGGGGTCTCCTGGAAGGTCTACCAGGACATCGGCGACGGCCTGGACGCGGCCGGGCACTGGGGCTGGATCGATGACGCCTACCGCGGGAACTACGGCGACAACTCGCTGCTCTACTTCAACAAGTACCGCAACGCCAAGCCCGGCGACCCCCTCTACGACAAGGCGCGCACCGGCACGAACGTGAAGGCGGGCGACGGCTACTTCGACCTCCTGAAGGCCGATGTGCTGGCCGACAAGCTCCCGCAGGTCTCCTACATCGCCGCGCCCGAGGCCTTCACCGAACACCCCAACTGGCCCGTGAACTTCGGCGCCTGGTACATCGCGCAGGTCCTGGACACGCTCACCTCCAACCCCGCCGTGTGGGCGAAGACGGCGCTGTTCGTCACGTACGACGAGAACGACGGCTACTTCGACCACGTCGTCCCGCCGTACGTCCCCAAGGACGCCAACCAGGGCAAGTCGACCGTCGACACGGCCCTCGACTACTTCCCCGGCAACGCGCAGTACGCCGCAGGACACTACGGCCTCGGTCAGCGCGTCCCGATGGTCGTCGTCTCGCCGTGGAGCACCGGCGGCTTCGTGAACTCCGAGGTCTTCGACCACACGTCGATCATCCGGTTCATGGAGCGGCGTTTCGGTGTCCGCGAGCCGAACATCTCGCCGTGGCGGCGCGCCATCTGCGGTGACCTCACCTCCGCCTTCGACTTCGGCGGCAAGGACACCGACCCGGCGAGGCTGCCGGACACCGCCGCCTACGAGCCGCCGGACAACGAGCGCCACCCCGACTACGTGCCCAAGGCCCCCGCGAAGGCGAGCCTGCCCAAGCAGGAGTCCGGCTCCCGGCCCGCGCGCCCGCTGCCGTACACACCACTGGTGGACGGAGCCGGAGCGCCCGCCGACGGCAGGTTCACGCTCACCTTCAGTGGCGGTGACGCGGCCGGTGCCTGCTTCCACGTCCGTTCCGGCAACCGCACGGACGGGCCCTGGACGTACACCACGGAGGCCGGCAAGCAGATCTCCGACACCTGGAACACGGCGTACTCGAAGGGTGCGTACGACCTGTCGGTGTTCGGGCCGAACGGCTTCCTGCGCGTCTTCAAGGGACCCGGCAAGACAGCGGGCCCGGAGGTCACCGCGCGCCACGACAAGACCACCGGCAACCTCAAGCTGACCCTCAGGAACGCGGGCGCCGCCGACGTGCACCTCAGCGTCTCCAACGCCTACGGCGGCGCTGCCCAGACGTTCAAGGTGAAGGCGGGCGGCACCGTCGAGCACACCGTCGACCTGCGGGCGAGCAAGCGCTGGTACGACGTGACGGTGAAGTCCGACGCGGACGCCACCTTCCTGCGGCGCTTGTCCGGGCACGTGGAGAACGGCCTGCCGGGGGTCAGCGACCCGGCGATCATTTCCGCCTGACACACCGGGATCGGTGGGGGAGCCGTCGGACCACACGTCCGGCGGCGACCCTCGCGCACCCGGTACGGGCCCGCTGCCACGGTGAGCCAGGCATCACAGGTGTCGCGCGGGGCTGGCGAATCGCCCCCGTCCGCGGGGTACTGTGCCCGGGTGACAACGCAATCGAACACTCCTGCAGGCTGGTATCCGGACCCCCAGGGCGCGCCCCAGCTGCTGCGCTGGTGGGACGGTTCCCAGTGGACCCAGCACACCAACCCGGACCAGTCGGCCGGTGGTCAGCCCGCGCAGGCCCAGCAGGTCCCGCAGCAGGCCCAGCAGGCCCAGTCGCAGCCGGCCCAGCAGCAGGGCGGCCAGCAGGCGCAGGCCGCGTACGGCCAGCCGCAGGCCCAATTCGGCCAGCAGCAAGGCCAGTTCGGTCAGCAGGCGGCCCAGCAGCAGGCTCCGCAGCAGGCCGCGTACGGTCACCCCCAGCAGGCGGCCCCGCAGGCCGACCCGGCCAAGGTGCAGCGTCAGGTGCAGCAGCAGGCGGGCGTCACGCCCACGTCCCAGGGCGGCGGCTCACTCTTCACCGAGCCCGTCCTGGTCGTGAACCAGAAGGCCAAGCTCATCGAGCTGACGAACGAGTACAGCGTGATGGACCAGGCGGGCAACACGATCGGCTCGGTCGTCCAGGTCGGTCAGAGCACGCTGAAGAAGGTCGCGCGCTTCGTCTCCAGCATCGACCAGTTCATGACGCACAAGCTGGAGATCCGCGACGCGTACGGGCAGCCGGTGCTTCAGCTGACCCGCCCCCGCAAGTTCATGAAGTCGCGGGTCATCGTCGAGCGTGCCGACGGCCAGCCGATCGGCGAGATCGTCCAGCAGAACATGATCGGGAAGATCAACTTCGCGATCATGGTGAACGGCCAGCAGGCCGGCGCGATCAAGGCCGAGAACTGGCGCGCCTGGAACTTCTCGATCGTCGACCACGCGGACAACGAGGTCGCCCGGATCACGAAGACCTGGGAAGGCCTCGCCAAGACGATGTTCACGACCGCGGACAACTACGTCCTGCAGATCCACTACCAGCTGCCCGAGCCGCTCCTGAGCCTCGTCGTGGCGACGGCCCTGACGGTCGACACGGCGCTGAAGCAGGACTCCCGCGGCTTCGGGTGAGGTCGTTCCGCACGGAAACGGCGTCGGCGCCCTGGATCCAGGGCGCCGA